>JBEKOV010000009.1:0-51057 GCA_049521415.1 Chthoniobacteraceae bacterium | reverse complement strand
CCACCTCAAGCGATGGCGAGGCATTGCAACCAGATACGCAAAAAGAGCCTCTTCCTTCCTCTCACTCGTCCAAATCCGCTGCATTGTCCTATGGCTGGCTATCTCGTGACGACACTATCTAAGGCGTTTTAAATAAAACTGTGGCCGCGTGAAATGAACCGCCCCTTCAGGGCTTGGCCGATCTGGGCGGAGTTACCTGGGGCGTTGCCCCAGGCTCTTATGAGGACGGGCCTTTGGCCCTCCGGAAGAGCGGCTACAGTTCTACTTAAAATGCTCTAAAAATGCCTTAAATCGCCGTAAAAAAACATATCGTCGCCGAATCGCCCTCGCCGCCCTTCTTCAATTTCAGATCAGCAACCGGAAAGGCGAATCGATTATCAATTCTCTTTCATCCTCTCCAGCAGGCGATCCACCTCGACATACTCCTCGATCAGCGCCTGGATCCTCTCAATCTTTTCCTTGTCTCCCGGCAGGGTCTTGACCGTCATCGAGTGAATGCTGCTCGCCACGGCGTAGCTATCCAGCGGCGACGCAATGACGGGCAGGCACGATGACTTGATCATCCCGATCAAATTCTGGTGCGGAAACAAATCCCCCGAGAGGACCAGCCCGGCCAGCAGCCGGCCCTCTTTTTCATTCATCTCTCCCGTCGAGAGCGCCGAGAGAATGATGTCCTCGCGATCCCCAGGCGTGATGACCAGCGTACCCGGATCGAAATACTCCATGACGTGGACCGAGTTCATCGCACCGATGATGACCTTCTTCACCCGGCGGCGCGACTCGCCCTTTGCGCTGAGGAACGATCCCTTTACCGTCCGGGCGATCTGCCCGAGGGTCGGATTCGCCAGCAGGGGCTCCTCGGGGATCACGCCGAGCAGATCGATTCCGAGCCGCCGGAGCCCGCGCGCGGCGAAATCCTTCACGTAATCCATTTTGTCCTTCAGGACTTTGTTCATGATGACGCCGACGATCTCGACCCCCTCCTGGTCGAAGAGGGCCTTGTTCAGCGCGATCTCGTCGATGGGCTTGCCGATTCCCCCCTGGGTCACCATCACCACCTTGCTGCCGAGCAGCGATGCGACACGCGCGTTCGAGAGATCGAACACCGATCCGACCCCCGCGTGCCCCGTGCCCTCGATGATCACGAAATCCTTCTCCCACGCGGCGCGGTCGAATGAATTGCGAATGCGCCGCACCAGGAAATCGTGGTTCGCCTCCTCGATGTAGCGGCGTGTGAAATCCGGCTCGACGGCGATGGGGCTCATCGCCTCCAGGGGCACCTTTACGCCGAAGGTCTTGTCGATCAGGACCGAGTCCTCATCGATCTGCTTCCCATCCACGTCGATGAAGCGCTGCCCGACCGGCTTGATGAAACCGATCCGCCCGAGGCGCTTGCTCAGCGCGGCGAACAACCCGAGCGCCGTCGTCGTCTTGCCGCCGTTCTGCTGGGTGGCCGCGACGAATATCCGGGGAGTGACTTTGTTCATCGCGCCTCGTTCCCGCCGCCGCTGCTACTCCGCGGGCTCGTCCTGGGTCTCCGGGTAGAGCTTGCGGTATTCGATCGCCTGCAATCCCACGATCGCGGCCACGCCCAGAATCTCTTCGACGGAGGCGCCGCGCGACAAATCCGCCGCCGGACGCGCAAGGCCGAGCAGCACCTGGCCATACGCCGCCACACCGCCCACGTGCTGCACCAGCTTCGCCGCGATGTTGCCGCTGTTCAGGTCCGGAAAAATCAGCACGTTTGCGTTGCCCGCCACGCGGCTGGATGGGGCCTTCACCGCGGCGAGGTCCGGCAGCAGGGCCGTGTCCGCCTGCAATTCGCCGTCGATTTCCATATCGAGTTTTTCCGCATCGGCCCTTTGCTTCGCCAGCGCGGCCGCAGCCGCCATCTTGCCGGCCGCGGGCAGCCGCGAGCTTCCCTTTGTCGAAAACGACAGAAACGCCACCCGGGGACGAATGCCCGTCAATTGGCGGCACACTTTCGCCGTCTCGATGCCGATCGAGGCGAGTTGCTCCACCGTCGGCTCCGGGACCACGGCGCAATCGGCCAGCATCAGCATCCCGTCCACGCCGAATCGATCCGGCGGCCCCTCGAGCATCATGCAACTGGAGATCGTTGTGATCCCCGGCAGCGGTTTCACGATCTGGATGAGCGGGCGCATCAGCGAGCTGGCGTACTGGCTGGCCCCGCCGACCAGCCCGTCCGCCTGCCCGTGCTGGATCATCATCGCGGCGAAATAATTCGGGTTGGTCAAAATCTCCCGCGCATCCCCGGCGCCAATGTTCCGGTAGCGCTGCAATCGCTCGAGCTGATTTGCAAAGATCGGAAAATCATCCGCCTTCGCCGGGTCGAGGATGCCGATCCGCGTCAAATCGACGCGATGGTCGGCGGCCTTCCGCTCGATGTCCTTTGGATCGCCCAACAGGATCGGCGCGCCGAGTTGCATGCGGTTGAACTGCCCCGCCGCCTCCAGGACGCGCGGCTCCGCCCCCTCCGGGAAGACAATCCTCTTGGGGTGACGCTTCAGCTTCTCGAAAACGGACTCGATGAATTTCATGGTCGGTCCTAGGTAATGGATGCGCGCGTGAAATGGAAATGCCAAATTCCTCCCTTCTCCACTCATGAACCCTGACTACCACATGCACACGCCCCTGTGCCATCACGCCACCGGGCATCCGGCCGAGTACGTGCAGGAGGCGATGCGGAAGGGGCTGCCGGAGATCGGCTTCGCCGACCATAGCCCGATGCCGGAGCACTTCGACGATTGGCGCATGGATCTGGAGGAGCTGCCGCGCTATTTCGAGTTGATCGAGGAGGCGCGCGAAAAACATCCCGGGTTCCCGATCCGACTCGGGCTCGAATGCGATTACCTGGCCGGGCAGGAGGATTGGATTCTCAAGCTGGGCGAAATGGCTCGCTGGGATTACCTGATCGGGAGCGTACATTATCTGGCTCCGGGCTGGGCGGTGGATAATCCGGCCTACGTCGGGCGGTACAAGGAATGCCCGCCGGAGGATCTGTGGGCCATGTACTGGACGGCATGCGAGCGTTGCGTGCGGACGCGGCTGTTCGATTTCATCGCGCATCCGGACCTGGTCAAGATTTTCGGGGCACGGCCCGAGGGCGACCTGCGCCGGTATTACGAGCCGGTCGTCGCGGCGCTGGCGGAGTGCGGCGGCGCGTTCGAGATCAATACGGCCGGGTTGCGCAAGCCGGTCCATGAGATTTATCCGGCGCTCGATTTCCTGAGGCTCGCGCGCGAGGCGGGCGTTCCCATCGTGATCAATTCGGATGCGCATATGCCGGAGCAGGTGGGAATGGACTTCGAGGCCGGGCGGGCGCTGGCGCGCGAGGCGGGCTATACCACGTCGCTGAGGTTCAAGGCGCGCCAGCGGACGGAATTGCCGCTATAATAAGGGTCCCATTGGAGCATCTTAACCAAAAAGGGCAGCCGTTATCTCAGAGATTTTTAGACGGGATTAACAGGATACAAACTACTGATTTCGTGGTTCTTATGTCATACATCCTGTAAATCCTGTTCATCCTGTCTAAAGTTTTTGTCCCATGTCTGAACTCGAATCCATCGCCTGCGGCATCGTCCGGCGTCTTCGCGACGCCGGGCATGACGCGTATTACGCCGGCGGGTGCGTGCGCGACATGCTCCGCGGGGTCGAGGCAAAGGATTATGACGTGGCCACCAGCGCGCGGCCCGAGGAGGTGAAGGGACTCTTCCCAAGGACTGTGGCGGTCGGGGCGCACTTCGGCGTGATTTGTGTTCTCGATGGCGGGCGCCAGTTCGAGGTGGCCACTTTCCGCTCCGATGGCGCTTATATCGATGGGCGCCATCCCCAGGCCGTCACTTTTTCCTCGCCGCGCGAGGATGCGGAGCGCCGCGACTTCACCGTCAATGGGATGTTCTACGATCCCGTCGCGCGCAAGGTGATCGATTTCGTCGGCGGACGCGCCGACCTGGAGCGCCGCGTGCTGCGCGCAATCGGCGACGCGGCGAGCCGGTTTCGCGAGGATCGGCTCCGGATGCTGCGCGCGGTCCGGTTCGCCACGGTGCTGGAATTCGATATCGACCCCGCGACCTGGGAGGCTTTGCAAAAGGCGGCGCCGGAAATCCACGATGTGAGCGCCGAGCGCATCCGCGAGGAATTGGCGCGCATTTTTCTTTCGCCCAATCGGGTCCGCGGGCTCGATCTGCTGGACCAGAGCGGGCTGCTGGCCCAGATCATCCCGGAGATGCTGGCGCTGAAGGGGTGCGAGCAGCCGCCGCAATTCCATCCCGAGGGCGACGTCTGGGTCCACACCCGCGCCATGCTGGGCCTGCTGCCCGCGCAGGTCTCCGTGCCGCTCGTATTCGCGGTGCTTTTCCACGATATCGGCAAGCCGCCGACCCGTTCGCTCGACCCCGCGGAGGGCCGCATCCGCTTCAACGCGCACGACAAGGTCGGCGCGGCCATGACGCGCGAGATCATGGGGCGGCTTCGGTTTTCGCGCGAAGAAATCGAGGCGACCGTCGAGGCGGTGGACCAGCACATGGTCTTCAAGGATGTGCAGAATATGAGGGTCGCGAAGCTGAAGCGCTTCATGGCGCGAGCCGGATTCGAGGAGGAGATGGAATTGCACCGGGTCGATTGCCAGAGCAGCCACGCGATGCTGGACAATTACGACTTCCTGCGCGCGCGGCAGGAGGAATTCGCCAACGAGCCGCTGATCCCGCCGCCGCTCGTGACCGGCAACGACCTCATCGCGCTCGGGTGGAAGCCGGGGCCGAAATTCAAGGAGGTGCTGGACGCGGTCCAGACCAGGCAACTCGAAGGGACGCTCACGACGCACGAGGAGGCGCTGGAGTGGATCAGGGCGGAGTATGCTGGATGACGAAGTGGGTGCGCTCCGTCGCTGACAGCAACTGGATTACACGCCGCGCCGCCGTCGGGGCGTCGCGAAATATCTCACGCGGGCCCTCGCCGTAGGCCTCCTGGCCTGCGGTGTAGATTCCGAACCCGCGTCCGGCCCGCCATTCGACTGCCATTGCCCGCGTGTCAGACTTTATATCGAGCCACCAGTTCCCAAGCGCCACGCCTCCTGGTTCGGCTACCTGGACAGCACGGGGCAACCGTTCCGCGACACGCCGCAAAAATCCCGAGACCGGCTTCGGCATGGAAACGGCCTCGCTTGCTTTCATCCCGATATTCCTCGCAGGGAATGTCAATCCGCGCAAGGGAAGATGGGCGGACAAGTGCGCGTTCCGCGCGCCCGATCTTTCGATTTTCGAATTTCGAATTTCGAATTTAGCCCGCCGCCGTGCTACCATGGCGGGCTCCATGTCCTCGATCGAACACAATGACCCGCTGAACGCCCGCATCCTCGCCATCTCGGAGGACAAGATTCAGGGGTTCGTTCGCGAGCCGTTTGCCGAGATCGCCGAGCGGTCCGGGGTGCCGCTCGAAACGGTCATCGAGCGCATCCGCGTGATGCTGGCTGCGGGCACGATCCGCCGCGTCCGCCAGACGCTTGTGGCCACGAATCTGGCCTCGGGCGCACTGGTCGCATGGAAAGTACCCGAGGAAAAGCTCACCGAATCCTTCGACCTCATGTTCCGCGAGGACCCGTTCTCCGGCCACGTCGTCATCCGCTCGACCGATGGCAATACCGCCGGCTCCGAGTACCGGCTCTGGACGACGGTCAAGGCCCCCGCCGGTTTTTCCCTCGAGGAGCATTGCCGGCTGCTCGCGGGGCGCGTGGGCGCGGAGCGCTTCCGCGTGATGCCGGCGCGGGGCATCTTCGCGTTGGGAGTGGGCCACGTCCGTCGCAAGACTATCGAGCCGGGCGAAAAATCCGATGAGCCCGCAAGCATGCTCCCCACCGGCGTCGTGGAATTGAACGATCTGGAATGGCAGGTCCTGCTCGCCCTGAAGCGCGAGTTCGCCGTGGATGAAATCGCCCCATCCCCGTGGACCCGCCGCGCCGCGGAAGCGGGTGTGCCGCTCGAGACCTTCTGCGAAGTCGCCGAATCGCTGAATGCGCGCAAAGTCATCGGCCGCTTCTCGACTTTCCTGGAGCACGTGAAGCCCTCCGCCGCCGGTGTGCGCGTGACACGGTTCAACGGCCTGTTCCATTGGGCCGTTCCGCAGGGGATGGAAGTTCAGGCCGGCGGCGAGGTGGGCCGCCACCATATCCTCACCCATTGCTACTGGCGCGAGGCCGGCCCGGAATTCCGCAACGTCAATATCATGGCCGTGGCCCATGGCACCGAGAAGGAATTGCTCCTGGAGCACAAGCGGGCCATCGACCGCCACCTGGAGGCGCGCGGCATTCCGGTCAATTACACCAATGTCTTCTGGGGCGGACGCAGCGAGATCAAGCCGTCGGAAATCTCGCCGCTGGTGTACCGGGAATGGCTGGAGCGGTTTCAGGCGAAGGCGGGTGCGGCGCGCTGACCCGCTATTTGTCGATCTCCAGGTAAGTGATCGACTCCGGCTTGCCCGGCGGCAGCGTCTCGATTCGCATCTTTTTCAGCATCCATCCTCCCTGCGGGTCGCGCTGGCCGCTGATGACCTTGAATCGCTTGACGAGGTTCCCCGCGGCGTCGCAGCCCTCGCCTTTCAGGAAATCGTCACTCAGCTTTCTTACCCACAATTCGACCGAGGCGTAGGCGGAGGGCTGGCCGCCGGGTTGAAGGTGCAGCTTCCAGCAATTCAACGCGTCGATCGTCTCGGACCCGTCAATCCTGGCAATCGGCCAGTAGAGAAATTTCAGTGACAAATCCTCGTAGGTGATGTCCGTCCCCTCCACCGGCTTGTCGTACCGGGCCGGCGAGACCTTCTCCGTCTCACCGTGCGCGGCTTCCATCAATTGCGACCCGTTCTCCCCGAGCCGCAGGATGATGTCCTTGTCCTGGAATTGGTACCGGATCGTGCCGCCCGCCAGTTCGAGCGTGAACGGGATGATCTGTCCGGTGGATTCCACCCGCAGATGCCCCGTCAGTGTCCGCTGCTGGCCGGTCTGCGCCATGCGCGCGTCGCGCAGGATCGTTTGGGCGTCGGGGTCGGCGCGGCCCGAGCAGGCCATGGCCAGCAGGAGGAATGTGGCGGCCAGCGCACGGCGCAAGGGCTTTACTTGTGAGGTCATCGTTTTAGTGTTTCGGCCAACAGTGGAGGAAAAGCTTCTTACCCTAATCAATCGAGATTGGACCAGCCCCGCGTTGGACGGATTGATGGCCGTGATGTCCTCGATCAATTTCTGGGCCGTGCCGCTCATCCTGCTGGTGATCGCCATCTCCATATTGGGCGGGTTTCGCGCCCGGGCGATGCTGGTGGTGCTCGCCGTGACCGTTCTTATCTCCGATTCCGGCATCGGCAACGGCCTTAAACACCTCATCCGCCGCCCGCGTCCGAATGAGGTCGTGGCCGGCGTGCGCATCGTGTCGCTGAATCTCCACCACCCGCTTCCGCGGCTGCTGGCCCTTTTCACGAAACCGGCCAACCAGGCGGGCGCCGAGAAATCGGACGCGGATGAGAGTTGGATCCGCATCGCATGGTCCCGGCCCGATCCCGAGCATGCGCTGGGCCGCTCATTCCCCTCCGATCACACGCTCAATAATTTCTGCGCGGCGATGGTCCTGGCTTGTTTCTATCGCCGCATCGGCTGGCTCTATTTCATCCCCGCCTCGGTTATCGCCTACTCGCGCATCTACACCGGCTCACACTGGCCCAGCGACGTGGCCATTTCCATCGTGATGGCACTCGGGATGTCCCTGCTCCTACTCGCCCTTTACGAATGGCTCTGGCGCAAGTATGGGCCGCGGCTGATGCCGCGGGTCTTCGAGCGCCACCCCAGCCTTTGGGAATCAGCATGAAACCGCGCAACTGGCTTTTCCTCTTCCTGTTGCTGCTCACCGCGGCCCGCTACGCGCTCGCGGCCAGCTACGAGCTTTCGTCCGATGAGTGCTATTACTACCTGTGGTCCCAGCATCCGGCGCTCAGCTATTACTCGAAAGGCCCCGGCGTGGCCATGGCCATCCT
Organism: Chthoniobacteraceae bacterium; assembly: GCA_049521415.1. Lineage (GTDB taxonomy): Bacteria > Verrucomicrobiota > Verrucomicrobiia > Chthoniobacterales > Chthoniobacteraceae > DATAXI01. The sequence continues at coordinate 43,023 of JBEKOV010000009.1, read as the reverse complement.
CGCCAGCACGGCGCTCTTCGGCCCGACGGAATTCGGCGTCCGTTTCTTCTCGCCGCTGCTTGGGCTGGGCACGTCGCTCATCGTCTTTTTCTTTGCCCGGCGCGTTTATAACGAGCGCGTCGCCATCTGGACGGTGCTGCTGCTCAACGCGACGCCCATCTTCAACGTCGGCTCGGTCGTGATGACCATCGATCCGCTCTCGATTTTCTTCTGGGCCGCCTCGGTCTACACCTTCTGGCTGGCGCTGGAGAAAAGCCCGGCGTTTTCGTGGTGGTGGCCGTTCACCGGGCTGCTCATCGGGCTCGGCTTCCTGGCGAAATATACCAACGCGATGGAACTCCTCTCGATCATTCTGCTGCTCGCCTCGACCCGGCGCTACCGTCCCAGCCTGCTCGGCGCCGGATTCTGGTCGATGCTCGTCATCGCCCTGGCCTGCACTACGCCGGTCATCGTCTGGAACCAGGGCCACGCATGGATCACGCTCGAGCATCTGTCCGAGCGCGGCAATTTGAACACCGGTTTTGCGCTGCATCCGCGCGCGTTCCTGCAATTCCTCGGCGGCCATTGCCTGGTCTATTCGCCGCTCGTTTTCATCGGCCTGATCTGGAGCCTCTGGTGGGCTGCGCAACGGGCCCGCGTGCAATTCAAGCCGCGTTTCCTCCTCGCGTTCGCCGTCCCGCTGCTGGTGATGTACGCCATCCTCGCCTTGAAAAGCCCCGGCGAGCCAAACTGGACGGCGCCCGCATTCATCACGCTGGGAATCCTCGGCACCGCCCTGTGGCTGGAGCGCATCGAGGAGGGCGCGCTCTACCGCCGCATCGCCGCCGGCGGCCTGGCGCTCGCGGTCGTCATGACCACCTTCACGCTCAATACCGATATCGCGCGCGCGTTCCATATCCCGATTTCCTACGCGAACGATCCCAGCAACCGCCTCCGCGGCTGGAAGATCGGCGCGTTCGCCGTCCAGCAATTCCGCGATCAATTCGAGGCGCAAACGGGCAAGCCCGTTTTCCTGATCGGAAATTCGTACCAGACCGCCTCGACGCTCTCCTTTTACATGACCGATCACCGCACCGAGGGCCCCGGGCATCCGCCGGTCTATATTCCCGAGTCGCAGAATATCGAAAACGAGTTCTCCTTCTGGCCGCGCTACGATGAATTCGACGCTCCCCCCGCGGGCGCGGTTCCCCAGGACAGCTATTACACCGAGGAGCAGGGCGTGAATCTCTTCGAGGGACGCAACGCGCTCTTCATCACCGACGAATCGCGCACGGGCAGCGAGCGGCCGCCCTCCGCCATCGAGCGCGGCTTCGACCGCGTTGAGCTGGTCCGCCTCTTCCGTGTTGAACGCCGGGGCGAACCACTGCGAGACTTGCGCGTCTTCGCCTGTTACAATTATCACACGCTCTCCCTGTAACGGGCCATTCATGATTTCCGTCGTCATCCCGCTTTTCAACGAAGAGGAAAATATCGCCGATCTCCAGGCCGAGCTCGCCTCGGCCCTCGGGGGCATCGACCACGAAATCGTTTTTGTCGACGATGGCTCAAAGGATCGCACCCTCGAATGCCTCCGGCGCGGCCCGGACGTGCGCATCCTCGTCTTCGCAAAAAATACCGGCCAGAGCGCGGCGATGTATGTCGGGATCAATGCGGCGCGCGGCGATGTCATCGTCCTCCTCGACGGCGATTTGCAGAACGATCCGAGGGATATCCCGCGCCTGCTGGCGGAAATCGACAAGGGCGCCGATCTGGTGTGCGGCTACCGGGCGAAGCGGCGCGACAACCTGGCCAAGAAAATCTCCAGCCGCGTCGCCAATACCATCCGCAGCCGATTCACCAAGGACGGGGTCCGCGACACCGGTTGCACGCTCAAGGCGATGCGCCGCGAGTGCCGGGTGGCGCTGGTCCCATTCCGCGGGATGCATCGTTTCATCCCCGCGCTGGTGAAGGGCATGGGATACAAGCTGGCGGAAATCCCCGTCAATCACCGCCCCCGCATCCACGGCGAGAGCAAATACAAATTCGGCAGCCGCGTCATCAAGGCCACGGAGGATATGTTCGCCGTCCGCTGGCTCTTGAGCAGGCAATTGAAGTACGAGGTGACGGAAGAGAAACCTCAGGGAGAAGCGTGAGGCCGCTCCGGCCTCAGCCAGCGATTGGTAAACACGCCGACCAGCGACCAGATTTGCGGCGTGTTGAATCCCGGACCCCCGTGGCCCGCGCCGGGAATCATTTTCAGCGTGGCCTGATCCCCCGCCTTTAGCAGGACGGCCTCCAGTTCCTGACTTTGCTGGTAGGGCACGAGCGGGTCGCGATCACCCTGGAGAATGAGGAATGGCGGCTCATGCCCGGTAACATAATAGACCGGACTCGCCCGGCGCGCCCTGGCCTGATCCGCCGCCACGGGGCCGCCGAGAAGCTCATCCACGGCGGAATCCAGCCCGTCGAGATTGACCTTGCCGGGCGGTCCATAGTGGAGGAAATCCACCGGCCCGAAATAATCGACCACACATTGAACGGCGCTGGATTCGTTCAGGTTCGCGCCGACGTCGAAGTCCCGGATGTTGCCCGTCACCCCGAGCATCGCAACCAAATGACCTCCCGCCGATGCGCCCCAGACGCCGATACGGGCGGGATCGATATTATACTCGGCGGCATGGGCGCGCAGCCACCGGATGGCGGCCTTGCAATCCTCGATCTGGGCGGGAAATACCGCCTCCTGGCTAAACCGGTACTCGATGCTCGCCGCCGCATAGCCGAAGGGAACGAGGATGCGCGCGGGGCAAACGTCCTTGCTCCCGGCGCGCCACGCGCCGCCGTGAATCCAGACGACAAGCGGACTCGGCGGTCCCGGCTGCGCGGGAAGATAAAGGTCGAGGCGCTGACCAGGCGAACCGTTGGGGACGTAAGGGATGTTGAGGAGGACGCGATTCGGGGCCGCAAACGCGCCGCCCGGCGGAACGATGGCAAACAGGAGAAGAATCCTAATAATCGACGATCTGAAATGACTCATCGCCAGAAAATCAAAGTGGAGTCTCCGGTGCGGGCGCAAGGGCGAGGAGGTCGTGCAGGCGGGACTTGAGTGCGTCAATACCCTCGTTGTTGGCGGCGGAAATGGGGATGACCTCACGCTTGCGGAAGCGGCGCTTGAAGGCCTTCAGGTTTTCGTCGGCGCCGGGGAGGTCCATTTTGTTGGCGATCACGAGCCAGTCTCTTTTGGCAAGCGTGGGATCGTAAAGTTTCAATTCCTCGCGCAGCGTGCCGAGGTCCTCGATGGGGTTGCGCCCCTCGCTCCCGGCCATGTCGAGGACGAAGAGCAGCACCTTGCACCGCACGATGTGCCGCAGGAATTCGTGGCCAAGGCCGACGTTGAGATGCGCCCCCTCGATCAACCCGGGAATATCCGCCACCGTGGCCCGCGCGTACCCGGAAAACTCAACCACGCCAATGCTCGGATGCAGCGTGGTGAAGGGATACGCCGCGACCTTCGGATGCGCCGATGAAATGCGGCCCAGGAGCGTCGATTTGCCGGCATTTGGATAGCCGACCAGACCGGCGTCGGCAATGGTGCGCAGCTCGAAGATGAAGTCCGCCTCCTCGCCCATCGCGCCGGGAGTGGCTTCGCGCGGGACGCGATTGGTCGAACTTTTGAAATGGACGTTCCCTTTTCCTCCGTCGCCTCCCTTGCACAGCACGAACTCCTGCCCCGGCTCCGTCAAATCGGCGATCAATTCGATCCCGGGCGCGTGAATATCGATGCCCTTCTTCGGCGGCGCTTCGGGCTCCGGCTCGCCGGCTGCGAGATTATAATAAGTGGCGCTGCGCCGCGCAGGCGGGGCTGCCTGCTGCTCCATGACGTGAACGCGGTACACGAGCGTCCCGACGGGCACCCTGACGAACCTCGGCTTCGCCCCGCGCCCGTACAAGTTCTTGCCCATCCCGTTCTCGCCGTCGAGGCCGCGGATGATCGGCTCGTAGAAAAAGGCCGCGAGATTATCCGTCGAAGGATCGGCCTGCAGGATGATGTCGCCGCCGCGGCCGCCGTCGCCGCCGTTGGGTCCGCCTTTCGGGACAAATTTCTCGCGGCGGAAGGAGACGCAACCGTCGCCTCCTTCGCCGGCCCTGGCGTGAACTTTGATTTGGTCAACAAACATGGGATTAACGCGGATTGAAAATTCTCACTCTCCCCGACACTCCAGCCCCTCGTAGAGATCCCTGGTTTGTTGCGCGATCGCCTTCCACGAAAACAGCTCCGCGGCACGGCGGCGCCCGGCTTTGCCGAAGCGGGTGCGCAAGTCGGGATCGGACATGAGGAGGTTGATTTTCGCGGCGAGATCGCGCGCGAACTGATCGGGATTGACCGGTTCGAACGGGCTTTCGTTCAATTGATCGAGCGGGACGAGGAAACCGGTCTCCCCATCGACGACCACTTCCTTGATGCCGCCGACCGCGGTCGCAACGACCGGCGTCTCGCAAGCCATGGCCTCGAGGTTGATGATGCCGAAGGGCTCATAAATCGAAGGGCAGCAAAAAATGGCCGCGTGCGAATAAAGCTGCACGACCGCGGCTTTATCGACCATCTCCTGAACCCAGATGACGCCCGGGCGGGCGGCGTGTGCCGCGGCCACGGCGGCTTTCATCTCGGCGGCGATCTCCGGCGTATCCGGCGCACCCGCGCAGAGCACTACCTGCATCCCGGGGTCCAGGTAACGGATGGCGTTGACGAGATGAATGATCCCTTTTTGCCGCGCGATACGTCCGACGAAAAGGATGAACGGCACGGACGGGTCGATGCCGTGGCGGCGCAATGCGTCGTCCCGCGTGACCGGACGGTACTCGTCGGTGTCGATGCCGTTGTAGATGATGTGGACGCGCTCGGGCGGAATATCGAACAGCCGCAGGATGTCGGCCCTGACTTCCTTAGAGACCGCGATGACGGCGTCGGCCATTTGCATGGCAGTGCGCTCGACCCAGCAGGAAAAATCGTAGCCGCCGCCGAGCTGCTCGCGCTTCCACGGGCGCAGCGGCTCGATCGAATGCGACGTAATGACGAGCGGGATGCCGTAATTCAGCTTCGCAAGGATGCCGCCGAAATGCGTGTACCACGTGTGGCAATGGACGATATCCGCATCGATCGCGGAGGTATTGAAATCCGTGCAGTGCCGCACAGCGCCGAACACGGACTGGAGATTCTTCGGCGCCGTCCAACCGGTCATATCGAGGCCGAACCCGCGCACGCGCAGATGCTCGCGCGTCTCGTCCTGGTTGCCGAAACAGCGAACCTCGACGTCGATGAGCTTCGCGAGTTCGCGGCTCAGGTAATCCACGTGAACCCCGGCGCCGCCATAGACATTGGGAGGGTATTCGTTGGTGAGGAAGAGGGCTTTCATCGGGCGCGGGCAGAGAACGTAGCGGCTGCGCCCGCGCGGGGCAACCCGGCGGCCTTACCTTACAAGCTGGATCGGGCGAGCCAGAGCTTCATGAAGATCGGGATGATGAGGATCGCCAGGATATTGACCACCTTAATCATGGGATTGATCGCGGGACCGGCGGTATCCTTATACGGGTCGCCAACGGTATCGCCGGTAACGGATGCGGCGTGCGCGGGCGAGCCCTTGCCGCCGTAATGGCCTTCCTCGATGTATTTCTTGGCGTTGTCCCATGCGCCGCCGCTGGAGGTCATCGCGATCGCGACGAAGAGCCCCGTGACAATCGTGCCCACGAGGCAGCCGCCGAGGACGATCGGCCCCAGCGGACTCAGGCCCGCAACCAGCACCACAACGACCACGGGCAGCAGAGCCGGCACGATCATCTTCCGCAACGCCGCGCGCGTGACGATATCGACGCATGCCCCGTAATCCGGTGTATCGGTCCCCGTGAGGATGCCGGGCTTCAGCTTGAGCTGGCGCCGCACCTCCACCACCACCGCGCCCGCCGTCTGCCCGACCGCATCCATGCTGAAGGCGGTGAAGATAAACGGCAGCAGGCCGCCGATGAAAAGGCCGATGATCACCTTCGGATCCTGAAGCGAAAATTCGATCTTGAACGGCCCCGAAGCCGCCGTCGCGGCGGTCCAATGCGCGCGCAACTCCTCAACATACGACCCGAAGAGCACCAGCGCGGCCAAGCCCGCCGAGGCGATGGCGTAGCCCTTTGTCACAGCTTTCATGGTATTGCCGACGGCATCGAGCTCGTCGGTGATCGCGCGGACTTCCTTCGGCAAATCGCTCATGACCGCAATGCCGCCGGCGTTATCCGTGATGGGGCCGAATGCATCGAGGGAGATAATGATCCCGGCCATCGAGAGCATGGACATGACGGCAACCGCGATGCCGTACAAGCCGCCGAAATGGAACGAAAGCAGGATCGCAATGCCGATGAATCCGACCGGCAGCGCCGTGGCATGCTGTCCCAGCGCGAGGCCGGCGATGATATTCGTGGCGTGGCCGGTCTCGGATGCCTTCGCAATGCGCCGCACCGGCGCGAACGAGGTCGATGTATAATAATTGGTGATGATTACCACCACGCCGGTCATCACCAGGCCGACGAGCGCCGCGATATAGAGATGCTCCGGCGGATGCGTCTTGAACGGCGGGATGATGCCGGTCTCCTCGATGGATGGGAACAGCGCCTTGGTGACGGGCCAGAAGAGCACCGCGGACACGAGGCCGCTGGCGGCGACGGCCTCCATGAGGATCGCGCCCGGACTGCCCTGGCGAATATTGACGTAAAGAATGCCGACGATGGCGCTGACAACCGAGATGCCCCCCAGCACGAACGGGAAAACAATGGCCGCGGTATTGCCATCGAGCGTCAGGTGCGCCAGCAGCACCGCGCCAATGAGGCTGACGGCGTAAGTCTCGAAGACATCCGCCGCCATGCCGGCGCAATCGCCCACGTTGTCGCCGACGTTGTCCGCGATGGTCGCGGGGTTTCGCGGATCGTCCTCGTCGAGGTTGCTCTCGAGCTTGCCGACCAGGTCCGCGCCGACGTCGGCCGCCTTCGTATAAATGCCGCCGCCCAGCCGCGCGAACACGGAGATGAGCGACGACCCGAGAGCCAGCCCGACCAGGCTCTTGATGGCCTCGTTCGCGCCCATGAATTTCGTCGCCACCATGAAGAACAAGCCCACCGCCAGCAGCGCCAGACCGACCACCAGCAACCCGGTGACCGCGCCGCCGTTGAACGCCGCCTTGAGCGCGCTGTGCCTGTCCTTTGTCGCCGCCTGGGCGGTGCGCACATTCGCCAGGACCGCGATGCGCATGCCGATGAACCCCGCGGCCAGCGAGCAGATGGCCCCCACGACAAAGCCCAGCGATGCCGCGCCATCGCGCAAAAAATTGTCCTTAAAGATAAAGAGCAATACAAAGATGATCGCCGCGATGGCGGAAATGGTGATGACCTGCCGCCGGAGGTAAGCCTTCGCGCCCTCCTCGATCGCCGCCGCGATCTGCCGCATCCGCTCATTGCCCGGGGAGGCGGCCAAAATGCCACGGATCAGCCAGCCGGCGAACAGAAGGCCCGCGACGGCGCAGACCAGCGACAGGCGAATGCCGTAGTTCAACAGAATATCAGCGAAAACCATGTTTGGACTTGGGGAAATTGCCTCGGGGTGGCGCGCGACCGGAAAAGGGGCGGATGATAATAGCTGGACAGCCGGACGCAATGCCCTTTTTTTTTCGTAATCGGCTGATTTTTCCCGGGCTTTTGCGGGAAGAAAAACCGGGGGGGCTTGCCAAACCGCGGCGGGTACGGTAAGGGACGCGCAATGAACCAAGGCGAAAAGATTTTGATCGCCGAGGATGAAGCGGACGTCCAGGAACTCGTGAGTCTTCATCTGCGGAACGCCGGCTTCGTGCCGATGAACGCGGAGAACGGCCCGGAGGCGATCCGGCGCGCCCGAGAGGAAGCGCCAAACCTGATCGTCCTGGACATCATGATGGCCGGGATGAATGGCCTGGAGGTGTGCAGGCTCCTGAAGGCCGACATGGCGACCAGCCGCATCCCGCTCATCATGCTGACGGCCAAGGCGGAGGAGCCCGACCGCATCCATGGCCTGGAGCTGGGCGCGGACGATTACATGACCAAGCCCTTCAGCCCGCGCGAGCTGGTGCTGCGCGTCAAGAGTGTGCTGCGCCGGAGCAATCCCGCGCCGGGCGAGGAGATCGCGCAATTGAGGGCCGGGGTGATCGTCATCGACCGCGAGCGGCACGTGGTGCGTGTGCGCGGCAAGCAGGTGGACCTGACGGCGACTGAATTCAAGCTCCTGAGCCTGCTGATCGAGCGCCGCGGGCGCGTCCAGAGCCGCGACGGCCTGCTGAACGAGGTCTGGGGCTACGAGAGCGTGATCGATACCCGGACCGTCGATACCCACGTCCGCCGCCTGCGGGAGAAGCTTGGCCCCGGCGCCGATTGCATCGAGACCATTCGCGGGTTCGGCTACCGGGTCGCGGAGGAATAAGGCAAGCTGGGAGCCATTGTGCCGGAAGTGCCATGGTTTTTGCTGGGAGCGGTCCTGGCGTCGATCATTACGCTGATCCTGGTGCGGCAGGGTTTTCTCCACGGGCTGCGCCGCACGGAGGAGATGGCGCGCGCCGTGGTCAACGGGCGCCAGCCGCAAACGGAGCCGATGACCGCATCGAGCGATTTCGGCCAGCTGGCCCAGGAAATCGAGCGCCTCTGGCGCGGGCAGCAATCGCTCAAGAGCGACATCCAGCAGCAGCGGTTTAATCTGCACGCGATCCTTGCGTCCATGGTCGAGGGGGTTGTGGTGGTCGATGAGAACCAGGTCATCCGCTCGATGAACGATTCCTTTCGCACCATGTTCGCGCTTGAGACGGAGCCGATCGGCCAGACGGTGGTGCGCGCGACGCGCCAGGCCGCGCTGAGCGAACTGATCCGCGCCGCGGCCAAGGGCCAGAGCGTCGAGGTGCGGGAAATCGCCGTGGCGCCGCCGGGCTCTCCCGTGGCCGAGCGCTTCCTGAGCGTCAACGCGGTGCCGATGCGCGACGAGGCCGGCGCGGTGACGGGCGTGGTGGCCGTGCTGCACGACGTCTCGCGGGTGAAGCAGCTCGAGGACGTGCGCAAGCAGTTCGTCGCCAATGTCTCGCACGAGCTGCGCACGCCGCTCTCCATTTTCCACGGCTACCTCGAGACGCTAATGGAAACCAAGGGCCTGACGGAAGAAGAGGCGGCCGGTTACCTGCGCATCATGAGCAAGCATTCAAGGCGGCTGCAATTGCTCCTCGACGATCTGCTGATCCTCGCCCGCCTGGAGGCGCGCACCGACCCGCTCGATATCCAGCCTTTGTCCCTCGACCTGTTCCTGCGAAAAATCCTGGAAGAATGGGAGCCGCGGCTGCGGGAGAAGAACGTCTCTCTCGACGTGGAGCCGGAGGTCGAAACGATCCCCGCCGACCCGTTCCGCCTCGAGCAGGTGATCTGCAACCTGCTCGAAAACGCGATCAAATACTCGCCGCCGGGAGCCGACATCGCGATCCGCGCCCTGCCCGCTGGGGACAAGGTCGAGTTGCGGATCGAGGATACCGGCGTCGGCATTCCGCAGGCAGATTTACCCCATGTCTTCGAGCGGTTCTACCGCGTTGAGAAAGCGCGCAGCCGCGAGGCGGGCGGCACGGGCCTTGGGCTTTCCATCGTCAAGCACATCGTCGGCCTCCACGGCGGCCAGGTCCGCGCCGAGAGCACTTTTGGCAAAGGCACCGCCATCGTCATCCATCTCCCCATGAAAGGCGTGGAGACCGAAATGCGGGAGGAGGATCTTTAAGGCGTTTTAAATGAAACTGTGGCCGCGTGAAATGAACCGCCCCTTCATGGCTTGGCCGATCTGGGCGGAGTTACCTTGGGCGTTGCCCCAGGCTTTTATGAGAACGGGCCGTTGGCCCTCCAGAAGAGCGGCTACACTTATACTTAAAATGCCATAGCCGGTCAATACCGGTAATGCTCCGGCTTGTACGGCCCGTCGACCGGCACGCCGATGTAATCGGCCTGAGCCGGCGTCAATTTGGTGAGCTTTACCCCGATCTTCTCCAGGTGCAGGCGCGCCACTTCCTCGTCGAGCTTCTTGGGCAGGATATAGACGGCCGGCTTATAGACATCGCGATTCTTCCACAAATCGATCTGCGCCAGCACCTGGTTTGAGAATGAATTGGACATCACGAAACTCGGATGCCCCGTCGCGCAGCCCAGATTTACCAGACGCCCTTCCGCGAGCAGGAATATCTCGCGCCCATCGGGGAAGATATACTTATCGACCTGCGGCTTGATATTGACGCGCTTGACTCCGGGATAGGCATTCAACTTATCCACCTGGATCTCGTTATCGAAGTGGCCAATGTTACAAACCACCGCCTGATTCTTCATCCCGGCCAGGTGCTCGACGGTAATAACATCCAGGTTGCCGGTGGTGGTGACGTAGATATCTCCCAGCCCAAGCGTCTCCTCGATCGTGGTAACTTCGTAACCTTCCATCGCCGCCTGCAGCGCATTGATCGGATCTATCTCGGTGACAATGACCCGCGCCCCCTGCCCGCGCAATGAATGCGAGCAACCTTTGCCCACGTCGCCATAGCCGCAGACCACGGCAACCTTGCCCCCGATCATTACGTCGAGCGCGCGGTTGATGCCGTCGATGAGCGAGTGCCGGCAGCCGTAAAGGTTATCGAATTTCGACTTGGTCACCGAGTCATTCACATTGAACGCCGGGACGAGCAGCTTGCCCGCCTCCTGCAATTTATAGAGACGATGGACGCCCGTCGTCGTCTCCTCGCTGACGCCGCGCCAATCCTTCACCAATTCATGCCACCGGTATGGATTCTCCGCGTGGATTTCCTTCAGCAAATCCTTGATTACTTTTTCCTCGTGGCTCGACGAGGGAGTGTTGACCCAATCGTCCCCTTCCTCGAGCTGGCAGCCTTTGTGGATCAGCAGCGTCACGTCGCCGCCGTCATCCACAACCAGTTGAGGGCCTTTGCCTTCCGCATCGAAGATCGCCTGCATGGTACACCACCAATACTCCTCCAGCGTCTCCCCTTTCCACGCGTAGACCGGGATGCCCGCCTTCGCGATTGCCGCCGCCGCGTGATCCTGCGTCGAGAAGATATTGCAACTCGCCCAGCGCACCGTCGCGCCGAGATCGGTCAAGGTCTCGATCAGCACCGCCGTCTGGATGGTCATGTGCAGAGAGCCGGTGATGCGCACTCCGGCGAGCGGGCGCGCGGCGGCATACTCGCGGCGAATCGACATGAGGCCGGGCATCTCCTGCTCGGCGATCGAGATTTCCTTGCGCCCCCAATCGGCAAGCGAAAGGTCGGCTACTTTAAAGTCTTGAGTGGGTCGGGTCAGGGTGGTTGTCATTGGATGTTGGAATGGAAGAAGAGTAAGTTACTGGTGATTCGAATTTTTCATCACTTGGCCGCGGCCTTTAGCGCCTCTATCTTGTCTGTCCGCTCCCAGGTAATCTCCGGATCGTCCTTGCCGAAGTGCCCGTAATTAGTGGTACGGCTGTAAATGGGCCGAAGTAAGTCAAGTTGTCTTACAATATCCGCGGGTTTGAACGAGAACACTTCAGTCACCGCCCGCTCTATCCTGCCCTCATCGACGGTGTTCGTCCCGAAGGTATCAATATGCACGCTGACAGGCCGCGGATAACCGATTGCATAGGCAAATTGCACCTCGCACCGCGTCGCAAGGCCGGACGCGACGACATTCTTGGCAACATATCGCCCCATGTACGCCGCGCTGCGATCCACCTTGCTCGGGTCCTTCCCGGAGAACGCCCCACCGCCATGCCGGCCCATGCCGCCATAAGTATCGACGATGATCTTCCGCCCAGTGAGCCCCGTATCACCCTGCGGGCCGCCGACCACAAAATTGCCGGTCGGATTGACCAAAAACTCCGTCTCCGAGGTGAGCATCTCCTCCGGTAGCTGCCGCTTGATCACTTCCTCGATGATGAAGCTCCGGATTTCCGAGTGCTTCACATTCGCCGTGTGCTGCGTGGAGATCACCACGTTCGATATCCGGACCGGTTTCCCACCCTCATACACGACCGAGACCTGGCTCTTCGCATCCGGCCGCAGCCATCGCGCGCCGCCGGTCTTGCGGATGCGCGTCAGCTCCCGCCCCAGCCGGTGCGCGAACATGATCGGCGCCGGCATCAGCTCCGGCGTCTCGTCGCAGGCATACCCGAACATCAGCCCCTGGTCGCCCGCCCCCTGCTCCGCCGTCTCCTTGCCATCGGCGGCGCGCGCATCCACCCCCTGCGCGATGTCCGGCGACTGCGCGGTGATGACGTTCATGATGAACACCCGGTCCGCGTGAAAGACATCGTCGTCGTTCACGTACCCGATCTCCCGGATGGCACCGCGGACGATGCCGTTATAATCGATTGCAGCCTTCGTGGTGATTTCGCCGCCCACGACGACGATGTTGCTCTTCGCGTAGGTCTCGCAGGCCACGCGGCTGGCCGGGTCCTGGGCAAGGCAGGCGTCGAGCACGGCGTCGGAGATGGTGTCGCAGACTTTATCCGGGTGGCCTTCACCGACGGATTCGGATGAAAAAATGTAGCGGCGTGACATAAGATGGATCAGGGGCGTGGGAGGCGTTTGGCGGCTGGAATATATTGACCAATCATGATAGACTGATACGTATAGCCCCAGCCCACCCATGGCGTCAATTGTAAAATCCCTCCGCCTGCTCGCCGATCCCACCCGCCTGCGGCTCCTCCATCTCCTCCAGCGCGAGGAATTGACCGTCGCCGAGCTCCAGGAAATCCTGGGCATGGGCCAGTCCCGCATCTCAAGCCACCTCTCCCAGCTCAAGTCCGCCCAATTGGTCCGCGACCGCCGCGCGGGCAAGAACATCTTCTACGCCCTCCGCGAGGATTTTCCCCTCCGGTCGCAGATCGCGGAGATCGTGGCCGCCGGCGCGCGGGAGATGCCCGAGACGGAGCAGGACATCACCGCGCTGCAACTCGCCCTGCGCAAGCGCCAGGACAAAGCGCGGGAATACTTCAACCGGCTGGCGGGAAAATTTGGCCGCAGCTATTGCCCCGGGCGCACATGGAAAGGCGTGTCCCACCTGCTCCTGACTCTCGTCGGCCCCATCGTCGTGGCCGACCTTGGCGCCGGTGAAGGCACGCTCTCGCAAATGCTGGCGCGCCACGCGAAGAAGGTAATCGCGATCGACAACTCCGAGAAGATGGTCGAATTCGGCGCCGCGCTGGCCCGGGAGCATGGCTTCGCGAATCTCGAATATCGTCTGGGAAATATCGAGGACCCGCCCATCCCCGCGGGCAGCGTCGATCTGGCCCTATTCAGCCAGGCCCTGCACCATGCGAACAATCCGCAGCGCGCCCTCGCCGCCGCGCATCGCCTGCTCAAGCGGGGCGGACGCGTCGCCGTGCTGGACCTGCTGGCCCATCAATTCGAGCAGGCCCGCGAACTCTACGCCGACACCTGGCTCGGCTTCTCAGAGGCAGAATTGCACCGCATGATCGAGCAGGCCGGGTTTGCCGACGTGGAGGTGCAGGTCGTGGCCAGGGAGGAGCAGGCGCCGCATTTCCAGACCGTATTTGCGGCGGGGCGGAAGAACTGATTGCCGCCCATCGGCAGGCTCCGGGCCTGCGCCCGGCATATTCAATGCTTTAAAAGTGGGCGGTATGGACGTTCAAACGCCCGCGAAGCAACCGGTGCAACCCGCCCCGGTCATCGTCCCCTATTCTCCACCGGTCGAACCCGAGCCGCGCTCCGGCTTCTCGGCGCTGTTTATCATTTTTGCCGTGCTTGTGATCGGAGGCGCGGGAATCGCCGGCGCGATCCAATCGGGAAAAATCTCCGTGAACGGCCTCTTCAAAGCCGCCAAAACCGCGGCGCCGTCGATAGCCGCGGCGCTCCCCTCGTTCCATATGGCTCCGGTAATGCCGCCCAAGCCGGGAACCTTCACGGTCACCAGCATTTCGCTCGGCCAGCCGAGCTACGCGATCATCAACGGACAATCGCGGACCGTCGGCGATCCGGCCCCGGCGCCCGGCGTATTCGGATGGAAAGTCGGCCGCATCGAGGATGGGCGTGTCTGGCTGCAAAACGGCGCGACCTGGTTCGCCGTGCCGCTGACCGAGCCGGGTCTCAAGCCGCTCGACGACACGCTCAATCCGGTCAACTGAGCAATTTCTTGAACCGGTAACCCGCGCGCGCCGATGCGGGCTCACGATACCCGCATGTTTCTGCGCAGGAAAGTCGGCACATCCAGGTCCTGCCCGTCCACGATCGTGGGCTCGCTCTTCTCGAATCGGCCGCGGGTGACCGGCTCGAATTGCAATGTCTCCTGGCGCTCCTCGCGCCGCGAGGCGACCGGTTGCGGGTCGGTCGCGGTGGCCACTATGCGCGGCTGCCGCGGAGCTCGCACGCGAGGCTGAGCTTCCTCGACGGCGGGCTCGCGCCGCGGGGCAATGTTGAGCAACGACGCCTGCTGATTGTCCTCTTCAGGCTCGATTTCGGGTTCCGCGGAAGGCGCTTCGATTTCCGCCGCGGGAACCTGCTCCTCTTCTTCCTCGACGGGCTGAGACGCCACGATTGGCGGCGCGGGCACCACGCGCGGGACGAATTCCGGCACCGCCGCAGCCATCGCCACCGGCAGCGCCATGGCCGCGGAAGAAATAAGCGTCACGCTGATCCGCCCCGAGAGGCTCGGATCGACCGAGGAACCGAACAAAATCTGCGTCTGCTCGCCGGTATGTTTCCCGAGCGCCTCCATGAGCATCTGCACTTCGTTGAGCGTCATGTCCGGGCCGCCCGCGACATTGACCAGCACATTGTGCGAATCATCCAGCATCCGCCCGCGATCCATGAGCGGATTGCGCAAGGCGCGCGCCAGCGCCTCATGCGCGCGGTTGTCGCCCGTCGCCTCGCCATAGCCGAACAGGCAATGCCCCGCCCCGCCCGCCGCCGGACGCAATGCCGCGCAAAGATCGTCAAACCCGATGTGCAGGATCCCCGGCTGCGTGAAGAGCCCCGCAACCGCCCGCACGCATTGGCTGATCGTCTCGTCCGCCGCCGCGAAGGCCTGGTGGATTCCCGCCTTCGGCGAGACCGCCTCGCCCATTAAATCATTGTCGAAACAGATCAGCGCATTCGCCGTCGCCTGCAGCGCCGCCAGCGCATCGTCCGCCTGCCTGCGCCGCCGTTTCCCCTCGAATGTGAATGGAATGGTCGAGATCGCCACCACCAGCGAGCCGCTCTCCCGCGCGATGCCGGTCACCATCGACGCCGCTCCCGATCCGGTGCCGCCCCCCAGCCCCGCGCAAAGAAAAATCAGACTGGCCCCCTCGAGCGCCTTGCGAATGTCCTCCTCCGCCTCCTCCGCCGCGGCAAGGCCCACCTCCGGATCGCCGCCGGCGCCCAGCCCGCGCGTGACACCGCGCCCGAGCTGGACCTTGTGGCTCGCGACGGAGCTGGTGAGCGATTGCACGTCGGTGTTCATCACGATGAGGTCCGCGCCGGGAACGGCGCCGTCGAGGACGATTCGGTCGATGACATTGAGCCCGGCTCCTCCAAGCCCGACCACTTTGATCGGGACTTGTCCGGAGACCTGGCTGACGAGTTGTTGCTTGCGGTTGATTTCGATCATGGCGTGTTCTGCGGGTTTCTTTATCTCCTGCGGCCGAATAGGGGGAGTCTCTGGGCAAATTTGGAAAGCCAGCCGGACGGGCGGTCCATCTGGACGGCCTGCGCGTATTTGATGAGGCCGATCGCCGTCGAGAATTGCGGATTCTCAAACGCCGAGGTCAGGCCGGACATCGTTTGCGCGTGCGTGATATGCACCGGCAGCTCGAAGATTTCTTGCGCGAGGCAATCGATCCCGCGCAGCAGGCTCCCGCCGCCAGTGATGAAAATGCCCGCGCCAAGCAGATGAAGATCGCCCCCCGCCTCCAGATGCCGCCGCAGCAATTCCAGCGTCTCGCGCACGCGCATGTGGATGATGGTGTTGAGCGTCTCGCGCTCGACCTCCTTGCCGGCAAATCCGCTGTCGTCCTTCAGCGTCACCGTCTCGCCCGGCAGCGCCATGCCCAGCGTCACGCTGCCTTCCTCGATCTTGAGCTTCTCCGCGCGCGCCATCGGGATGCGCAGCCCCATGGAAATATCGTTCGTAATATGATCGCCGCCGATCCCCAGGCTCCCGCTCTGCCGCACCGCCCCATCGACGTACATGAGATAATCGGTCGTCCCGCCGCCGATATCGATCGCCAGCGCCCCGAGATTTTTCTGGTGCTGATTGAGCACCACCTGCGCCGCCGCGAGCGGATTGAACACCACGTCCTCGACATCGAGCGGAATTTCCTTCACGCAGCGCACCGCGTTTTTAATGCGCGTCCCGATCCCGTGAATGATGTGAAAATCCGCCTCCAGCTTGTGCCCCATCATGCCGACGGGATTCAGCACCCCCTCCTGGCCATCGACGTAATAGTGCTGAAGGATCGAGTGGACGAACATGTTTTGCGACGGCAGGCTCACCTCGCGCGCGCTCGCGCGAACGCTGTCGCAATCCACCTCCATGATCTCATCCTGATCCTCCGGCATGGCCACAAGTCCGCGGTTGTTGAAAGAGCCGATGTGCGAGCCGGTGACGCCGAGATAAACGCTCTGGATCATCACGTCGCTCTTCTCCTCCGCATCGACCAGCGCCTCGTGAACGCATTTTTGCGCTGTGTCGAAATCGACGATCTCCCCCTTCCGCACGCCGCGCGACGGCGCCTGGCCGACTCCCAAAATCTTGACCGTGCCGTCCGGCTTTGAATCGCCGACCACAACGCAAATCTTCGACGTGCCGATCTCGAGGCCTACGAGGATGTGATCTCTGGACATGGATGGATGGTAGAGGTTTTTTTCAAAATCGGAATTCCAAACAGAAAGAGAATTCGGGAAGACGCGGCCCAATCTGAGCGCGCCCGGCGCGCCATATCCTTCGAATTTCGAATTTTCTTCATCTCACTCTCCCCCTCCCGTCGGGAACACAGGAGTCGCGCGTCGCACCGTAATCGCCGCGTGATGCGTCTTGTGCGCGTGCTTCACAGCCGGAGCCGCCGCGGGACTCGCCTCCGGTATGGCTGGCGACGGCGACGCATCCGCATCGTCCGCCGCCGGCTCGGGTGGCGGCACGAACGTCACCGGGATATTTCGCTGCACCAGCAGATTCACCGTCTGGATTTCGCGCCCGTCGCCATCCGCATTCGCCAGCACCAGGCCCAGCCGGTCGAGCTGCGCCTGAACATCATCGAGTGGGAACGTGACCTTCGCGCGCCGGTCGTCCGTGACAATGAGGCAGTAGCCCTTCGATACGTCGATGCTCCGCACCTGGTAGCGCGCCGGATTTTCGTCGGCCAGGCGGATCAGTTGCAGCGCCGCCGCGACCTCGGGCAAATCCACCGTCTGGCCCTCCTCGTAATTTTCCACGGGCAGCCCGCAGATGACCGGCAGATGGTAGTAACCGGGCACCTGATCCTTCACGCGCAGCAGCGTCCCGTCGCGGTCGATGAGGAACGCTCCCGGGTCCGCTCCCGGATCGCTGTTCTCCGCGCCGGTAACCCATGCGACCGGTTTGCGCTCCGTGATGTCGATCGAAATCTTGTTCGGCAGCGTCCGCTCGATGTCCGCGCGATCCACCTGCGGCAGCGCGAGCAGCCCTCTGCGCGCATTCGAGAGATTGATCCTGAAAATATTCCCGCCCTCCTGGATGCCCGTCGCCTCAAGCACTTGCTGGCGCGTCAACGGCCCGTCCGTGTGGATTTCCACCTCGGCCAGGTTGTATTCCGGATTTTGCCAAAAGTATTTCCGCAGCGCCGCCCGCCCGCCATACCAGACGCCGCCGATCGCCGCGCAGAAAAGCAACGCCCCGCTCAGAAACGCCAGCAGGCTCCGGTTCCGCTGCCGCGTGGCCGCGCGCGAACGCACTTTCACATCGAGCAGGTGTTGCTGCTTGCGCTGCTTGCGCGAAGTTACGCGTCGATTGCCCGGCGTTTTGGCCTTCGCTTTCATACCCGCTGCAATTTCCTCCTGTTGAAACGCGCCAGCGACAGATCGACGATCCGCTCGCACAATTCGCCGTACGAAATGCCCGCCGCCGCCGCGGCCTCCGGCAGCAGGCTGACTTCGGTCATTCCGGGAATGGTGTTGATCTCCAGCACGTACGGCGCCCCGTCGTTCGACAGGATAAAATCGACGCGTGAATAAATCTCCAGCCCGAGCGCCCCGTGCGCCGCCAGCGCGATCTCCTGGATCAGGCGCGTCGTCTTTTCCGGAAGCGGCGCGGGACAATAATGCTGCGCCCCGCCGCCCGCCTGCGGACTCAGGAACGGGTATTTGTTTTTGAAATCGTAAAAGCCTTCCTTCGGCTTGATCAGGATGATCGGCAGCGCCCGCGGCCCCAGCACGCCCACGGTCAATTCATCCCCCGCGATGTATTCCTCGATGAGGAGCGTTTGGTCATATTGCGCCGCGCCATTAATGGCGGGCGCGATCTCCGCCTCTTCCTTCACGATATAGACGCCGACCGTCGAGCCCTGCCGTGGCGCCTTCACCACATACGGCAGCCGCATCGACGGCATCGCATCCGCCGCGATGACTTCGAAATCCGCCGTCGGGATCCCGCACTCGATAAAGCGCTGTTTCGTTTCGATCTTGTCAAACGCCGCCCAACTCCCTTCGACCCCTTCCCCCGTATATGGAATGCCGCGATCCTCCAGGATCGCCTGCAAATCCCCATCCTCGCCGAATGTCCCGTGAATGATATTGAACGCAATATCCACCGGCTCCGGGATGACAAAATCCGGCGACGTCACATCCACCGGCACGACGCGCGCCCCGCGCTCCGCCAGCGCCTTGCCCACTCCGCGCCCCGACGCAAGCGACACCTCGCGCTCGGCGCCCGGACCGCCCATGAGGACCGCGATGGTTTTTCCTTCAAGGCTCATGCGTCTCCCAGGATTTGCACTTCGGTTTCCAGATCGATGCCGCGCCGCTCCCGCGCCACAGCCTTGATTCTGTCGATCAATGCCAGCACGTCCGCCGCCGTCGCATTCCCGTCATTCACGATGAAATTTCCATGCACGCCCGAAACGCGCGCGCCGCCCACGCGGCTCTCCTTCAGCCCCAATTCATCCACCAGTTTCCCCGCCGGACACGCCGCCGGATTCTTGAAAATGCACCCCGCGCTCGATTCCTTGGGCTGTGTGCCGCGCCGTTTTTGCATCGAAGCCTCGAGCAGAGCGTGGATTTCCTCCGCGTTCCCGGGCTGGCCGTGGAAAATCGCGGCCACGGCATAATTATGCGCCAGCGCCGGCACGTCGCGGTAATGCACCTCGAGGTCCGCGGGCGTCTTCGTGTGAAAATTCCCCTGCTCATCGACGAAACGAACACCGACGACCTGCCGGAAAGTCTCGCCGCCCATCGCGCCGGCGTTCATCCGCAGCGAACCGCCCACCTGCCCCGGAATCCCTTCCATCCATTCGAACCCCGCGATCAACGCATCACGAGCGGCGTACGCTAGTTCTTTCAATTTCACGCCCGCTCCGGCTGTGATGTAAGTCCCGTCCACCTTGATATTGCGAAACTCGCCCCGCGCCAGATGCACGACCGCGCCGGAGATTCCCCCGTCGCGCACCAGCAAATTCGAGCCGCGTCCAATCACGAAAAGCTTGATCGCATTCGCCGTGCAATGCCGCACCAGCCGCGCGAAACCCGCCTCCGTCTCCGGCTCGAGCCAGAATTGCGCCGGGCCGCCCACGCGCAGCGTCGTGTGCCGCGCGAGCGGTTCGTAGAGCCGCGCCACGCCCGGCCCCATCGCCGCGCTCAACTCCTCCAGCTTCGCGATGTCCGCCGCGAGCAGCGAACCCTGCTCGTGAATATCTCCCGCGCCAAGGCTCAGGATCAAATCCCCCGGCTCGATCAACGGCCCCAGCGCCGCGGGAATCTGCTGCCGGACCGCGACATATTGCGCCCCGTCGTGCCCCGTCCGGGTCACCGCGTCCACAATCGTCTGCCCGGTCACGCCCGGAATCGGCTTCTCGCTCGCCGCATACACATCCGTGACGAAGAGCCGGTCGGCCATTCCAAACGACGCGCCGAACTCATGCTGCAACGCCTGCGTCCGCGAGTAACGATGCGGCTGGAACATCACCATCACGCGCCCGCGGCACACGCTCCGCGCCGTCTCCAGCGTCGCCTTGATCTCGCTCGGATGATGCCCGTAATCGTCCACCACCATGTAATTGTCGCTCCGGTATTTCACCTCGAACCTCCGTTTGGCGCCCCGGAACGATTCGAACGCCGCCGCGATCCGCTCGACGCCCACCCCCAGCACCGTCGCCAGCGCGATCACGCCCGTCGCGTTCGAAATATTGTGCCTCCCCGGAATATTCAGCGCGAAATCGCCGATCCATTTCTCCCGCCGGAAGACCTTGAACTCCGAGTGAAAACTCCGCGACAGCACAGGTTGAAACCGAAACTCCGCCGAATCCGTCGCGCCGAACGAGATCGCGTTCGCGCGGTCCTTGCACACGCGCGCCGTGTGCGGATCGTCCACGCAATAGAAGACCTTCCCCGAAGTCTGATCGAGCAATTGCCCGTACACCGCCTCGATCGCCGCGAGGCTCTCGTAGAAATCCATGTGCTCCTCTTCGATATTGAGCAGGATCGTATGCTCCGGATGATACAGCGCGATGGTCCCGTCGCTCTCGTCCCCCTCGGCCACGAAATACTCCCCTTCCGGTTCCCAATGCGCGTTCGCCCCCAGGATCGGAATTTCCGCGCCTACATAATGCGATGGCCGCAGCCCGCCCACCCGCAGCACATGCGCCGCCATCGAGGACGTGGTCGTCTTCCCGTGCATCCCGGCGATCGCGATGCCCCGCTTCCGGTTCATGATCGCCGCGAGCGCATCCGCGCGCCGCACCATCATTTTGCCAAGGAGGTGCGCCTCGTCGTACGCCACGTTCCCCGGCTTGATGGCTGATGAAAAGATGACGATATCCGCCTCGCGCACCGCCTCCGCCGTATGAGGCGAGGAAAATTGCAACCCCATCTCGCGCAGCCGGGCCGTCTCGAGTGTCGAGACCTTGTCCGACCCGCTCACCCGATGCCCGAGCGCCAGCAGCAGCCCCGCGATCCCGCTCATCCCCGATCCGGCCACGCCGATCAAGTGGATGCGCATCTCGCCCGCGACGAGAATATCCGCGAGGATTTGGCCGGTATCCATTGAGGGTTTGCTGGAGCGCGCGTCGGTCGATGAAAGAAACAGATTCGAGAGAACACCAAAGCTGGGAAAATTGAAACGAATCTCTGCCCTCGTGGTCACTTTTTTCCGACCTCCTTTTTCGCGGTTTCATGGCTGCCATTGGCCGCGCGCGTCCTCGCCGTAGCGGCGCGCTCGACCGCGTCCGCCACGTTCTCCGCCGCGTTGGCCGGCGCAAGCGATTGTGCCTTCGCCGACATCTTTGCCAGCCGCGCGTCGTCGCGCAGCAGCGCCCCGATTTCCCGGGCGAATACCTCCACGCTCACCTGCCCCTGCTCCACCACCACCGCCGCCTCCTCCCGCGCAAAAATGGCGGCATTGAGCGCCTGGTGATTCTCCGCCGCCAGGGGATACGGAATGAGTAGCGACGGCACGCCGAAATGCGAAAGCTCCGAAAGACTCGCCGCCCCGGAGCGCGACAGGGCCAGGTCCGCGGCGCTGTACGCCAGCTCCATCTGATGGCAAAAGGCCGCCACGTGAGCCGGGATTTCCTCGCGCCGGTAATTCGCCGCCGCGACCTGCTCATCGTTCGGCCCGGTGAGATGAATCACCTGCAACGGCAGCTCCTTCAGCAGCGGCAGGGCCTTGATCGCGGCCTCATTGATCCCGTGCGCTCCCTGGCTGCCGCCCATCACCAGCAGCGTCTTGTGATCGGGCCGCAGCCCGAATGCCGCCAGCGCCTCCTCGCGCGGCACGCGCCGCGCCAGGCTCTTGCGAATCGGCGTGCCCGTGACCTGGTAGCGCGAGTTCGGAAAATACCGCGCGCAATCCTGGAATCCCAGCAGCACCGCGTCGGTCATCCGCGCATTGAGCTTGTTCGCCTTCCCCGGAATGGCATTTGATTCGTGCACGAATGTCGGAATCTTCCGCATCCGCCCCGCCAGGATCGGCGCCGTCGACGTGAATCCGCCCATCCCCAGCACCGCATCCGGTCGAAATTTCCGATAAAGCCTCCGGCACGGAGCCAGGCTGTCATTGAATCGCTTGAGGAATCCAAGGATCGCCGGCGAAAAAATCTTCGGCATCCCGATGCTCGGCAATTTCTCGAACCGAAACTCCGTCCGATCCTTCGTCGCCAGCGCATCCACATCCTTCTCGGAAATAAAGATCAACACTTCGTGCCCGCGCGCGAGCAACACCTCGCCCACCGCAAGCCCCGGAAACAAATGCCCGCCAGTGCCCCCGCCGGCGATGATGAAGTTCAATGGAACCTCCCATTACTTTGGAATTTCGAATTTCGAATTTCAAATTTCATCACATCCTCGGCGTTACTCTTGCCTGCAACCGCCGCGGCGCCACCGGGTCCCGCGCCTCGTCCAGCCCCTGCCGGTAAATATTGATCAGGATTCCCACTCCCAGCAGGCAGAAGACAAGATTCGATCCGCCATAAGATATGAACGGCAGCGGCAGCCCCTTGTTCGGCAGCAGCGAAGTAGTCACCCCGATATTCAGCGCCGCCTGCAGCGCCAGCATCACCACCACGCCGAACCCGAACAGCATCCCAAACCGGTCGCGCGCCTGCATCGCGATAATGGTGCCGAAGACAATGATCACCACATAACAAAATACCACGCCCAGCGTCGCGCAAAGGCCAAGCTCTTCGCCGATCATTGGAAAAATAAAATCCGTGTGCGCAAACGGAAGATAGGAGAATTTTTCGACTCCGTTCCCAAGCCCGAGCCCGTGAACGCCGCCCGACCCGAAAGCCAGCAGCGCCTGCCATTGCTGCAACCCATAAGTCTCCTTGTACTTATCCAGGTTCATGAAAGCCAGCATCCGCCCCAGCCGCTCCTTCATGTGAAAGGCAAGATACAGCGTGCCCGCGACGCCGCTGACCGCCAGCGGCGCGATAAACCGCAGGCTGCTGCCCGCGACGAACATCACGACAAACATCGTCCCGCCAATCAAAGCCGTCGTCCCCATGTCGATCTCGCGCGCGATCAATGCCATCAGGATCCCCGTGATGGCCATCGGCGCAATGAATCCGCGCAGAAACGTCCGCGATTCCGCTTCGTGCAGCGAGTACCAATGCGCGAGAAACGCTATCGCAGCCAGCTTCGCAAAGTCCGACGGCTGAAACGTAATCACGCGAAGGTCCACCCAGCGCCGCGCCCCATTGATCCGCAGCCCGATGTGCGGGACGAAACAGAGCGCCAGCAATATCGCCGAAGCGACAAACCAAATCCACCAGGTGCGATGCCAGAATTGGTAATCCACCACCGCGCCCCCCACGCACGCCATCATCCCGATGGCCAGCCACATCGACTGCTTCTTCAGGAAAAAAAACGGATCGCCATGGCTGTCCTGCGCGAAGGCCCCCGTGCTGAAAAGCATCACGATGCCGAGCACGATCAACGTCGCCACGGCAAGGACCAGGAAATAGATGCTTTTGCGGTGCATGGAAGTTATGGGGCCGGTGACGGTCCTAGGTGACCGATGTCGCCGAAGCCGAGTGTCTCGGCGGGATTTTGAGTTTCAGCCCGATCCGCAGCTTTCTCGGATCGTCGATATTGTTGACTCGCATCAGCTCGTCGAAGGTGACATGGAACCGGCGCGCAATCGCATGCAGCGTATCGCCGCGTACCACGGTATAAGTGACGCCCGTGTTCGAAGAGACCGGTTGCGGCGCCTCATTCCCGGCAAGCGCCGCGCCGGCGGGAAGCTTGATCTCCTCGCCAACATGAATCCCGCCATCCGCGCGAACATTATTCAGGTCGATGATATCCGCCGCGCTTACTCCATATAAGCTGGCGATTCTCAGGATCGTATCGCCGCTCTTCACACGATACTCAATGGGCGGCGCAGGATTCGCGGCGATCGCGGCGGTCGTTGCCGGAGTATTATCCGCGGTTTGCGCGGCGGCGGGCTGAACCGGCGGCGGAGCAGTAGTCTCGCTCTCCTCGAATGCGGGCGGCTGATGCGCCTTGATCGCATTAAAGGCATAGATGCCGCCCACGGCAACGATATGGAGAATGAGCACCACGACAAAGGCGCTCGATAGCCGGATATTCGGCTCCTCCACATAGTCGGCGCCGCGGACGCGGCGGGCCGTGGCGGCTTGCAGTTTCTTTTTCTTGGGCGGTCGGAATGGCAGCTTCATAGGTTCTGGACAAGGTTGCGGAATTGGTTTCCGCGGTCGGCGTAGTTTTGAAACATGTCGAAGGAAGATGTCCCGGGAGAGAAGAGCACCACCTCGCCCGCTCGCGCATGTCCGCGCGCGCGGCGCACCGCGTCTTCGAGCGAAGAAGCCCGCTCGCAAGGCGCATGCCCCTCCCAAAGCGCCGCGATCCGCCCCGCCATTTCACCGATCAGCACAACATGGCGAACCTTTTGCGCAATCAATCCGGCGATGGAACCAAACTCGAATCCCTTGTCCTTCCCGCCCGCGATGAGAACAATCGGGCGCGTTTCGGAAAGCAGCGCCTTTTCAAGCGCATCGATGTTGGTGGCCTTCGAGTCGTTGACATAATCCACGCCATCGACTGTGCCCACGAGTTCGCACCGATGCGGCTGCGGAGTGTAAGTGGCAAGCGGCTCCGCCATCGCCTCGAAGCCAAGTCCCGTCAAATAACCCACGCCAAGCGCCGCCATCAGATTCTCCGCGTTGTGAACGCCGCGCAGCTTCACATCCCGCATCGCCAGCACCGCTTCGCCACGGAAATGAATAACCCCGTCACGCAACTCAAAATCCCCTCCCGCCCGCGCCGCGCTGAAAGTAATTACCCGCGCGCGCAACGCAGCCGGATCGACAACCGCGGGCATATCATCGAGTTTGATCACGGCAAAGTCCTCCGCCGTCTGGTTCTCGAATATCCGCAGCTTCGCCCGCCGGTAAGATTCCATGTCCGGATACCGGTCCAGATGATCCGGGGTAAAGTTCAGCCAGACGGCAATGTGCGGGCGAAAGGTCCGAATCTCCTCGAGCTGGAACGAACTTACTTCAAGAGTCATCACATCCATATCGCCGCTTTTCTTCACCACCGCCGCGAACGCGGGACCAATGTTGCCCGCCGCAAGCGTCTTGATCCCGCACAGATTCAGCATGCGCGCGACCAGTTCCGTCGTGGTAGTCTTTCCGTTCGTGCCGGTAATGGCCACGACCGGGCACTTGCAAAGCTCCCAGGAGAATTCCAGCTCGCCGATCATCTCGATCCGCTTTCGCAAAAAGTTCTGCACCAGCGGCACTCCCGGATCGATCCCCGGCGAGAGGATGCCGCGATCATACCGCCGCGGATCGGTATCCGCGTCCACGCCGGCAAGGACCGAAATGCCGAGCGGCGTGATCTTTTCAATTTTCGAGCGCAGCTTTTTCAAGTCCGCGCTGTCGAGGATTGTCGTCATAGCCCCCTCCTCGGCAAGCAACCGGGCCGCGGCCTCTCCGCTCGAACCAAAACCGAGCACGGCGATTTGTTTGTTCTTATATGACATTGATGGGACACGGAGTTACCTAAGTTTGAGGGTCGCCAGGCCAAGCGCGGCGAACATCACGGAGAGAATCCAGAATCGGACAATGACTGTGTTTTCCTTCCAGCCTTTTAACTCGAAATGGTGATGAATCGGCGACATCGCAAAGATGCGCCTGCCGGTCAGCTTGAAACTCATCACCTGCAAAATCACGGACATGGCCTCCATGACAAACACGCCCCCGACCACCAGCAGCAATAACTCCTGCTTGCAACAAATCGCCACCACTCCAAGCACGCCGCCAATCGCGAGCGACCCGGTATCGCCCATGAAAACACGCGCCGGATGGCAGTTAAACCAAAGAAACCCGAGCCCCGCCCCGGCCAGCGCCATGCAAACTACCGTAAGTTCCCCTGTAAATGGATAGAACGGAATCTGAAGATACGAAGATACCTTCACATTCCCCGCGACATAGGCCAGGACGGCAAATGCCAGCGCCGCCGTAACCGTACACCCCGTCGCGAGCCCGTCCAGACCGTCCGTCAGGTTCACCGCATTCGAAGTGCCGACGACAACGAGCGCAAAGAAGAAAAAGGTTCCCCACCCGAGGTTGTAAATCAGCGGCTCCTTGAAGAAAGGAACATAAAGCGCGCTCGCCTGCACCTGCGACGCCGGATCGAGGAGAAAGAAGGCGGTAACCACGGCCGCGAGCACCAGTTGCGCGGTCATCTTCACTCGCGGGTGCACCCCGTCCGACTTCTTCCTGGTAACCTTGAGATAGTCATCCATAAAACCAAGCGCGCCGAGATACACAATGGTAAACAGCGCCAGCCAGATCGATCGATTGGTCAGCCGCGCCCAGAGCAGCGTCGATATCACCACCGACCCCAGCAGCAGGACGCCGCCCATTGTCGGCGTTCCGGCTTTGCCGCCGTGCAGTTCCGCCAGTTCCCGCACCTGCTCCCTGGTCCGGATCGGCTGGCCGACTTTCAGACTGATCAGCCTCCGGATCACCCAGTTGCCGAACATCAGCGAAATCAAAAAGGCGGTTACCGCCGCCGCGATCGAGCGGAAGGTAATATAATAAAAGACATTCAGCGGAGTGTAACTATTCCGGTAATGATAGAGGAAGTACATCATGACCTGGCCAGCTCCTCGACAATGGTTTCCATCTTCACCGAGCGGCTTCCCTTGATGAGCACCGTATCGCCGTTCCGCGCGAGGCTGCGAAGGATCGCCGCCGCCTCGGAAGTATTCTGCGAAGTGAGCACATGCTTGACCCCGTGCGCGCGCGCCGCGTCGGCGATGCCCGCGGCGATATTGCCCACGCTGATCACGCAATCGATATTCTCCCGCGCCGCCGCCTCGCCGACGCGCCGGTGTCCGCGTTCGGATTCCGCGCCCAACTCGTTCATCTGACCCAGCACCGCGATGCGGCGCCCCGGCAACTCGCCCAGCGTCTCCAGCGCCGCCACCATCGAGTCGGGATTGGCATTGTAAGAATCGTCCAGCACCTGGATTCCGCGCACCATCTTCCGCTCGAGCCGGCCTTTCGTGAGCTTCGCCTCGCGCAGTGCATCGAGGCATTCATCGAGCGGCACCCCATATTCAACCCCCACGGCCACGGCCAGCATCGCATTTTGCACCATGTGCCGCCCGGGCGCCGCGAGCCGCCCCTCGGCGGTTTGCCCGCGCGCATGCGCCACAAAGCGGCTCCCATCCGCATCCGCCGTCACATCCGTCGCGTACACGTCCCCGCGTTCCAGCCCGGCGCGAATCACCTTCGCGCGCGTCCGCCCGGCAATGGAATCCGTAAAACGATCGCCCGACGGCAGCACGACAAATCCCTCGCTCCCGACCGCCTCCGCGAGCATCCCTTTCTCCAGCGCGATCGCCTCCCGGCTCCCCATGTACTCGATGTGCGCCATGCCAATATTGGTGATGACGCCCGCGTCCGGACGCGAAATCCGCGCCAGCGGCGCGATCTCCCCCGGGTGATTCATCCCGATCTCAAATACTCCGAATTGATGCCGCCCCGAGGCGCGCAGGATAGTCAGCGGCAGCCCGATGTGATTGTTTAAATTTCCCTCCGTCTTCGCCACCGCGCCGCGCCGCGCGAGCACCGCCGCCGTATAATCCTTGGTCGAAGTCTTCCCGTTGCTCCCTGTCACGTTGACCACTTTCATCGGCAGCGTCAGCCGGTACGCCGCCGCAATCTTCTGCAATGCCCCAAGCGTGCGCCCCACGCGAATGACCGGAAATTCCGCGGGTAAATCCTTCACCGCCTCTTCGACCACCGCGCCCGCCGCGCCCGATTTCGCGGCCTCTTGCACAAAATCGTGCCCGTCGAATTTCTCCCCGCGCAGCGCGACGAAGAGCGACCCCGGCTTCAGGGCGCGCGAATCCGTGCAGACGGCATCCACCTCCGCGGCGGCGTTGCCGCCCGAAAGCCGCCCGTCCGCCCAATGTGCGATGGTACTGATGCTCACCGGGTCCACGGAGAACGGAAATTGACCTCGAAGAGGCGCTCGGCCCGGTTGCGTGCAGCCGCGCGCTCGAGGTTTGTGGTCAGTCGCAGCCGCAGGCGCAGGCGCCGGAAAGCCCGCCGGAAGAGGCCGGGCGCATCGGCGTCGCCGCCAATGGTTGCGAGCACGATCTGGTTTCTCATATGCGTGTTTCCTTTTTGTAGCCCACATCCATGGGCGTTGCTTCGATGGCCTGAGTGGCGACATGAATGTCGTCAAACGGCAGGGTATGATCGGCGAATTCCTGGTACGTTTCGTGCCCCTTTCCCGCGATGAGCACGATGTCGCGCGGCTCCGCCATCGCGATGGCCTTGAAGATCGCTTCCCGGCGATCCACCACGATTTCATAATGATTTCCGCGAAAACCTTTCTTGATGTCCTCAATGATTGCCTCGGGGTCTTCCTTGCGCGGATTGTCGGACGTGACGATGCCCCAGTCGGCCAGTTCATCCACCGCGGCGCCCATTTTCGGACGCTTCGCCTTGTCGCGATCGCCGCCGCAGCCGAACACGACGATGAGCCGGCGCGGTGAAAGTTCGCGCAGCGTTTTTATCACGTTGATCAGCGCGTCGTCCGTGTGCGCGTAATCGACGAAGACGCGGAACTGCCGCTTGATCGGCGCGGCCTCCAGCCGCCCTGGCACGTGCGGCGCATCGGCGAGCGCGACAACGGCATTGCGCACCTCGATCCCGAGGGCGGACGCAGCCGCGATCGCCGCGAGCGAGTTGTAAACATTGAAGCGCCCGATGAGCGGCAGCCTCACAAAAAAACTTTTGCCCTTCGCGTCCAGCCGGTACGTCGTGCCGGAAAAATCGGTCTTCAGGTCGCTGGCGCGAAAATCGAGGCGCGAAGTGAGCCCGTAGGTGACGACCGGCGCCGTGCACATCGTCACGAGCCGCGCGCCGTAGCGGTCGTCCGCGTTCAGCACCGCGACCGCCTTCTTCTTCTGCGCGCCCAGGCCCGTGAAGAGCAGGCTCTTCGCCTCGAAGTATTTCTCCATCGTGCCGTGGTAATCCAGATGGTCCTGCGTGAGATTGGTGAAAACGGCGCAGTCCCACTCGATCCCCTTTACCCGATCCTGCACCAGCGCGTGCGAGGAGACCTCCATCGCCGCCGCCTTGCACCCGGCGTTGCGCATTTGCGACAGCATCTCGTACACATCCAGGCTCTCCGGCGTCGTGCGCGAGGCGGGCAGGATGCGGTCGCCGATCTCATATCGCACCGTCCCCAGCAGGCCGCAGCGCAGCATCTCGCGCTCGCAGATGTGCTTGATCAGAAAGGTGGTGGTCGTCTTCCCGTTTGTTCCCGTGATGCCAAACATTTTCAGCCGCTGCGCCGGATATTGGTAAAACGCCGCGGAAATATCCGCGAGCGCCGCCCGCGCGTTCGGCACCTTGATCGCCGTAATGCGCGAATCCGCGACCGCGTCCTCCCCCATCACCGCAACCGCGCCGACCGCGATGGCCGGCTCGACAAAGGAGTGCCCGTCCACCTTCTCGCCGCGCAACGCGGCGAACAGAGACCCCGGCTTCACCTTGCGCGAGTCGTAGGCGATGCCGGCGATGTCGCGGTCCAGGGGACCGGAGGTCACCGCATCGGGTATATTTTGCAGGAGCTGGTTCAATTGCATTCTCAGTCGTGATCGCGCTGGGTGATGACCACGTCGCCCGCCGGCACATCCGGTTGCGGCTCCAGGTTCATGTAGCGCGCTACTTTCTCACCGATGCGCGAAAACACCGGTCCCGCAACTGTCCCGCCGTAATCCAGCTCCGGCGAGGTTTGGGGATCGTCGAGCATCACAAGGCAGGCAAAGGCCGGATCGTCCGCGGGCAGGTATCCGCAAAAGGAGACAATATATTTTCCAGGGAGGTATCCGCCCTTCGGATCGATCTTCTCCGCCGTGCCGGTTTTCCCGGCAGTGACGAAGCCGTTGACCTTCGCGAGCGCCGCCGTCCCGCGCGCACTGACCACTCCCTTGAACGCCTCCGTCATGTCGCGCGCCGACTCCGCGCTGATCACCCGGCGCACTTCCACGGGAGGAAAACTCGCGATCTCCCCGCCGTTCTCGTCGGTAATATCGTGGACGATCTGCGGCATCATCAGGTGGCCGCCGTTGGCGATCGCGCACAGCGCGCTGAGCGTCTGCAACGGCGTCACCGCCACCTCCTGCCCCATGGGAATGCGCGTGATGGAAAGCTTGCTCCACCGCTGCGGCGGATAGACCAGCCCGGGGATTTCCCCAGGCAGTGCCACGCCGGTCCGTTCGCCGAAACCGTATGCGCGAATATAGCCGTACAGCCGCTCCTCGCCGAGCCCGAGCGCCAGCTTCGCCGCGCCGATGTTGCTCGATTTAATCAGGATGTCGTCCACCGTCAGGTCGCCGTACGGATGATGATCGTGCAGCAGCCTTCCGCCGTAATTGAACGCCCCGTTCTCGCAATAAATAATCGAGTCCGGCTCGACGACGTGCTCGTTGAGCGCCGCGGAGACCGTGACCATCTTGAAGGTGGAACCCGGCTCCATTTCGTCCGCGATCGCGCAGTTTATCATGCCCGATGCGTGCTCCTGGAGGTAATCGGAGGACCCGCTGCAAACCTCGTTCGGATCGAAATTCGGGCGGTTCGCCATCGCCAGGATTTCCCCCGTCTGCGGACGCATGATGATGACGATCACCTTCTTCGGCTTGAACTCCGCGCAGGCCGCGTCGATTTCGTTCTCGACGATGTTCTGCAAATTCATGTCGATCGTCAGCCGCACATTGCATCCATCCCGCGGCGCCCGCTCCTCCCCGCGGTAAGCCACCAACTCATTGCCCGACCGGTCCCGCTCGATGTACCGGAATCCCTCGTGCCCGCGCAGGTACTCATCCTCCTGCGCCTCGATCCCCTGGATGCCCTGGTGATCGCTGTTCATAAAGCCGATCACGTGGCAGGCCATCGTGCCATTGGGATAGACGCGCTCGGAATCCTGCTCGAACGTGATCCCGCGAATCGCATGGACCGTGAGCCGGTTCTCGAGTTCCATCGCGATCGCCTCGGGCACTCCTCTTTTCAAGACAATGTAGCGCCGCCCCGTGGCGAGCTTCGCCGTCAGGTCGCCTTCGTCCAGTCCCAGCGGCTGCGCCAGCAGGCTCGCGACGTCTTCGGGACTCGTAATGAACGATGCGTCCGCGATGACGTTGCGCACCGGATTATTGCCCGCCAGCGTCTGCCCGTTGATGTCCGTGATCAGCCCGCGGCGCGCGTAGATGACCTCCTTGCCGGCGTGCTTCTCGGCGGCCAGCGCGGCGTACTCGTCGTGGTCGGTCAGTTGCAACTGGACGAGCCGCGCGGAGAAGCCGGTAAATATCGACGCCAATGCGCAACACGCGATGAGCGCACGGACCTTGGCGGATTGGTTCATTGGGCCGTGATCCGGTTCGAGACGGGTTGCAGGTCGGCGTCGTTATCGGCAGTGGCGATGGACGGGGCCTTCGCGTGAAGGCGCACGATGCACTCGTCGCGGATGGGAGTGAGTTGGATGAAACCCTCGGCCAGCCGCCGCTCGAGGTAACTCTGCGAGGAGAGCCGGTCGATTTGCGCGCGCGCCGCTTCGTCCTCGGTCTGCAGCGTGGCCAGCTCGCCCTCGAGCGTCCGGATGTCATTGCCGGTCGTCTGCATCTGGTTCTTGAAATAGACGTAGCTCAGCCCCGCGGCGCACAGGAAGAACGCCACCACCACCCAGCGCACCAGCGCGGCCACGGGCACACGATTCGAATGTCGGCGGCGGTTCATGCGTTCGGCGGGGGAATCTTTTCCACGGCGCGCAGCTTCGCGCTGCGCGAGCGCGGGTTGCTCTGCTGCTCCTCGGCGCTCGCGATCGCAGGCTTGCGCGTCAGTGCGCGAAAAATGTAGTTCGGGTTCGGCCGCGGCGCCGGCCACTCGGGACGATCCAGCTCGGCCGCCGTCCGCTGCCTGAAGAACTCCTTCACAATGCGGTCCTCGATCGAGTGGAACGTGATCACTGCCATCCGTCCGCCGACCCGCAGCCGCGCGGCAGCCTGCCCGAGCACGCTCTCCAGCACCTCCAGCTCGCGGTTCACCGCCATCCGCAGCGCCTGGAAGATTCTCGTCGCGGGGTGAATCCGCCCCCGCCGCGGCACGACGCTCTCCACGGCCAGCGCCAGTTGCATCGTCGTCGTAAAAGGCCGCTCCACGCGCGCCGCCGCGAGCCGCGCCGCAATGCGCAACGCATTCGGCTCCTCGCCGTATTGCTGGAAGATGCGCGTCAATTCGCTCGTCGCCGCCGTATTGACGATATCCGCCGCCGTCACCGGCCCACTGGGATCCATCCTCATATCCAGCGGCCCATCGCGCTGAAAAGAAAACCCCCGCGCCGCCGTGTCCAATTGCCACGACGATACCCCGAGGTCCAGCAACACCCCATCCACCTCAGGCACGCTCAATTCATCCAGCACCTCCGCCAGCCGCGCAAAGTTTGCCCTCACCGGCTGGAAATTTTCTCCAAACCGGTGAAGGCGTTTCTCCTTGGCGAAGTTCAATGCGTCCGGGTCCTGGTCCAGCCCGATCACGCGCGCGCCCGCCCCGAGCAGCGCCTCCGAGTGCCCGCCGCCGCCCAGCGTGCAATCGACAAAAGTCTCCCCCGGCTTCGGCGCGAGCAGTTCCATCGCCTCCTTCAGCAGGACGGACGTATGGAATTGCTCGTTTGGAAGCATTCGATTCCAGGGCAGTGGTTCAAGACAAATCATCGTAAATGGAATTGAGCGTCATAGGCCCAGGCTCCGCAGGATCGACTCGTACACAGGGGCCGCCGCCGCCTGCTGCTCCTGCCATTTCTCCGGGCACCAGATATCGAATTTCGTATCCCCACCGGCCAGCACCACGTCCTTCTTGATCCCCGCGAACCGGCAAAGCTCCTCCGTCAGCACCATCCGCCCCTGCGAATCCACGGGGCAAAAAAAAGCGCTCGCAAAAAATTGATCCTTAAAAGTCTGATGATCTGCCACACTGGGTGCCAGCGTCGCCGCCTTCTCGCCCATCCCATGCAGCACCGCCTGCGGCATGGCCAGGAGACACCCGCGGCCGCGACTCTTGACTATGTACAAATCCTGGAGCGAATCCGACCGCCAGCGGGCGGGAATGGTCAGCCGCTTTTTCTCGTCGAGGGCAGGGCGGAATTCACCTGAGAAGATCAGCGTCTTCTGTGCGACTTCAGGAGAATTCGGCATGGCTGGTGCGGGATAATGGGCCACTTTGCCCCACTACGCCCCACTTTGAACCACCACGAACCGTGCCAAGTCAAGGCATTTCCCTCCCTTTTTTGAACCGTTCCCAGCCTGCCTGGCGCCTCTTGATCCACCGGCAATGCACCGGAACCCCCGTCTTGCACGCAGGCCTAGTAATGGTACCGAAGCTGCGCAATCAAGACGCCCTCTTCAATGACTTTGTAAACGATGCGATGTTCGGAATCGATTCTGCGGGACCAGTAGCCGCGCAGGGCATGCCTCAATGGTTCCGGCTTCCCGATGCCGCCATGCGGATCGCGCAGGATATCTTTGATCAATAGATTGATGCGACTCACCATCTTCGGATCGCCGGCCTGCCAGAAAGTGTAGTCCTCCCATGCCTGCGGCGCGAAGATGAGGTTCACGCCTTCAGTTTGATTTTGCGAACAACTCCCCTGCCCGTTTCAAGCGCGTGAATCGCGTCGAGCAGCCTCTTCGCGTTCGCGGGGCTGCGCAGAAGATAGGCCGTCTCCTCCAGCGACTCGTAATCCTCGAGCGAGAGCATCACGACGGCCTGGTCGCGTTTGCGGGTGATGACCACCGGCGCGTGCTCCGTGCAAACCTTGTCCATCGTCGAGGCAAGGTTCTCCCGCGCGGCTGTGTAGCTGATGGCATCCATGACTGGACATTATCCTGTCCAGGTCTCGTCGTCAAGCAGCCCCTTTCGCGGAAAATGTACTTATTGAAGAACCATGTCTCAGGGAATGGCCGCGGTTTGAGTTCCCTGGGTAACACCGCTGTCATTGACGGCATCGACCGTGACGACATAAGAAACACCGGCATTGAGCGCGTTCAGGGTCATGCCGGTTGCCTGGTATATCTGATAATTGCTGAAGAGCCTGTCGGGGGCGAGGCCATA
The DNA here is from genome assembly GCA_049521415.1 of Chthoniobacteraceae bacterium. Classification (GTDB taxonomy): domain Bacteria; phylum Verrucomicrobiota; class Verrucomicrobiia; order Chthoniobacterales; family Chthoniobacteraceae; genus DATAXI01. The sequence goes on along the minus strand of JBEKOV010000009.1, from coordinate 8,648 downwards.
GCGGACAATATAGAAATCGGCGCCTTTGACCGGCGACCAGGAGACCGTCGCTTTTCGCGCGTCGTCCGGGTCCCGGGCAGCTGTCACGCCTTGCACCATGGCGGGAGGAGTTCCCAATCCACTGCCAAAGATCCGAAAGCCGCTCACGGAAAGTTTGGCCCCGGCGGGACAATGGATGTTGGTGAGGCGCACATAACGGGCCGTGACCGGCGCGGGCAATTGGACGTAGTCCTGCGGCGCATCGATTTGATTTTGGCTCTTATCGATGCAGGCGTTCCAGGTGGTTCCGTCGTCGGAAACCTCGATGACATACCGATAGGCATCGCCGTTTGTCAGCATACCGTGGGCATTGGCATCCTGGTCGGCAAAATTGGTCTGGATGGCCTCGATCCGGCACGGTTTGCCCAAATCGACCTTGAGCCATTCGCCCTTGTCACCGGTTTTGGCGCTCCACCAATCGTGAATATTTTCGTCAAACGCGTCTTTGACCGGATGTTTCTCGTCGAGCGTTGAAGAAGCTTCGGCCTGTTTGTTATAGGAAAGCAGCATCCAGCCGGGTGTCGGATGTTGTGGATCGATTTTGGCGCCGGGGGGATATTGCGGATAGTCGCCCAAGTATGTGTTGCAGAAAAGCTGGCCGTCCGGGGTAAACCCCGCGGGGTAAAGGCCGAGACGGCGTTCGAAAATGTGCCGAACACTAACGGCTATGGTCCCGATATGCCAATAGTCGCCCGACAAATCCTTGAACGTGCTGCTATGCCCGGCGCCGCGAGCGAAACCGGTCGGTTTAAAGGAGAACGGGGTGTAAGGCGCGTAGGTAAAGGGTCCCAGGGGATTCTTTGAAGTAAGGACCCCGTCGCCATAGTAGTCCGATTCCGTTCCTGGCGCCGCATATTGCAGGTAATACTTGCCGTTGTGTTCGGTCATCCAGGAGCCCTCGATCCAGGGCGATTTCCCCACACCCAGAAGCGCCTCCCAGCCGCGGTGTGCCGGATCGGGGGCGGCGCCCTGTACCCGTTTGCCTATCGGCTCCAGGGTATGGACATCCAATTCAACAGCGTCAGTCGGGCCGTTGGAACACCCCTGATAGAAGTATAGACGTCCCTCGTCCGATAAGAACAAATCAGGGTCGGCGCCGTTCGTGTCCGCCACCTTTTTCCAGGTGTCTTTCGTGGGATCGTCGTTCGTCCAAATGCCCGTGCCCCAAGCGGTCCAAAGCATCCGCCCGTTGACCACCTCCACCGTCGGCGCGTAGGCCTCGATCGGCAGGCTGGTTATGGGCACATATGTCCAATTCAGGCAATCGGGCGAATACCAATAGCCGCCGCTCTTGGAGGGAAAAAGCCAATACTCATTTTTGTAAATTGCCATCGTTGGATCGGCTGCCTCGCGGCGCACCGGGTCATCGAGTTGAAACCGGTAGGGAAGATTGAGCGGATTGCAAAAGGTGGACGGCCGGTTTCCCTCATCAGCGCCGGCGCCAACGCAAAAGAAGAGCAAAAAACCCAGTGAAATCAAAGAAAGTGAAAGAAAGCCGGTTCTACTTTGAACAATACGCATGGGGATGTTTTCTTATGGAATAAGACGTTTAACCATCGTGCGCAACCTAAGTTTCAAATGCCGTAATGGACGATCAGGATTTTTTGAATCTCATCGACGGGCGGCGCGCGGAATCGGCCACAGTGTCGGGCGGGAGCGTGGAGGAAGGCCATGGTGAAGTGACGGATTGGTGACGGATTGCCGCACCGCACCGGGCCGGCGGTTGCACCCACCCCTCCGGGAATGTTGCGTCGTGTGCAAAAGAGAGAGATATATTCACGTGACTTGTCGAACGCCGGCGTTCATAAAACGTTGCGTCCCCCGCCTGATGTTTGTGCGCATCGGGCTGGGGCTTTTCAAACTCCTGCCATGAATAACTTCTCCATTTTCCGCCGTAGTCCCTCTCGTTTTTCTCATTTTGCCCGCGGCGCGCAGATCGCGGGGTTGGGCTTGCTGATTAGCAGCCTCCCCGCTCATGCGGCAGCCGAAATTATCCCTTTAAAAGGCGGCGATCCAGGCCAGGGCTTTTCCCCTCTGCCGGTCAATGCCGGATCGATTGACACCGGCGGCGGCGAGGTGAACGCCCTCGGTGTTGAGCTTGCCGCGAACGATGGCGGCGGGGCCGGCGACGCGGGCCTGCTCGGCGATATGGCGGCCACCGCGGCTTTGCCGGTCCGGCAGTCCAGCACGTCCATTGATTCCGTCACCAAGACAATCACCGTCATTACGGCTCTCAACACCATCCGCCTGCAGCCGTGGTTGGCGGGCACCATTCGGGTGGAAGCGGCGCCCGGCTCGACCATTCCGGATAAGAAAAGTTGGGCCGTCATTTCCCAGCCGGATGCCTCGGGGTGGACTGCCACGGATAACGGCGATCACGTCGATCTCTCCGGGCCCCGGATGAAGGCCTCGGTCGACAAGCAGAGCGGCCTGGTCTCCTTCTTCACGCCCGACGGCAAGCCCTTATTGACTCAGCGGGAATGGCACTTCGAGCCGGCGAGCGACGCGGCTCGCGACGGATTGCAAATTCAAGCGTCGTTTGCTCGTCAGCCCGACGAGCATTTCTTCGGCGGCGGCGTCATCGATAATTTGCGTCAGCCGCAAGCCGATGTTCCTCTGGAGAATGATTATCTGGCGATACACATTCCGATTCTCTACTCCAGTGTGGGCTACGGCTTCTTCTGGGACAACGCCAGCCGGGGAAAACTCTCCACGACTCCCGATTCGGTCACCTGGCAGGCGAGCGCGGGGGACCTGGCCGATTTTTATGTAATGGCGGGGCCGCAGGCCGACGCGGTGGTGGCGGAGTATCGGCACCTGACCGGAAGCGCGCCGCTGTTTCCAAAATGGGCCTACGGATTCTGGTTCAGCCGGAACAGATTTACTCATCAGCAAGAAATACTCGACGCAGCCAATAAGTTCCGTGAAGAGCAAATCCCCATCGATCTCCTGATTCAGGATTGGTATTATTGGCACCCGGACAGCAGCCAGGATGGCGGAACCGGTTGGGGCTCGCACAAATTTGATCCCATTCGATATCCCGATCCCAAGGGCATGATCGATACGCTTCATAACCAGGATCATATTCACTTCATGGCGGTTATTTGGCCCAAGCTCAGTCCGGACACCGCAAATTACCAGGAGCTCGATAAAGCCGGGGGCCTGTTCCCGCCGCATGGGAACGACTGGGCCTTTTGGTCCATTGCGCGCCCCTTGCGATTCTACGATCCTTACGTTCCCGCGATTCGCAAGATCTATGGCCGCCAGGTTATGGATAACCTGCTATCGCTCGGCCTGGACGCTTTCTGGATGGACGCCGCCGAGCCGGAAATGAGCCTGGACAAGTTTGCGTCCTTTGACTCCCCGGCTGGCCCGGTCTCACGGATCATGGATGCCTTTCCGTTGATGCATACCACCGCGGTTTATCAAGCGCAGCGGGCCGTCACGTCGGACAAACGCGTGGTCCTTTTGCCGCGCAGTTCCTGGGCCGGAGAGCAGCGTAACGCGGCATGCGCCTGGACGAGCGACATCCAGCAGAGCTGGCATGACCTGACGTGGCAAATCAACGGCCTGCAAAACTATACCATTTGCGGACTCCCTTACGTCACCACCGACGTGGGCGGGTACAACCAAAATATGGAATCGGACCGCGAACTCTTCCTGCGGTGGGTCGAGTGGGGAACGTTCTGCCCCATCTTCCGCGTACACGGAGTGGACCGTCCCTTCCCTTGGGAATATGGCAACGAAGGTGAGACCATCTTCAAGAAGTTCGATCTCCTGCGCTATCGTCTGCTGCCCTATATCTATAGCCAGGCCGCTCGAGTCACATTCGACGGCGGCACCATAATGCGTCCCCTGGTCATGGACTTCCGCGAGGATCCCCAGGCGGTGACGCAATGGGACGAGTTTATGTTTGGGCCGTCGATCCTAGTCTGCCCTGTTTACAAAAGCAGCCGCGAGTCGGTCGGAGGGGTTGACGATTTTGCCGATCAGGATGGAAAAACGGGCGGCGTAACCGCGGCCTATATCAAGTCCGATGGCCCGCAGGTTGTCGCCCGCAAGGACCTCAGGGATGGATTGCAATTCACGCAGGGCGCAACGGGGGATCAACAGGGACAAAGCAGCATCCGCTTCGGGGGAACCTATACGCCCAGGACGGATGGCTCGCTCGCTTTCCAGGTCGATGAGCCGCACGCCAGCGGCTACCCCGTTACTGGAAGCATTAACGGCCAAGCCACTCCTCCCGCTTCGAATGGCGACTGGCAGTTTCCCCTGTTTCCATTCCAGGCCCAGGCAGGTGTGCCGGTCCACTTTTCCATGGAGACCAAAATGGGGGATCCCGTATTTCAAGTCGTCCGCGTGTCGCCTTCGCACCGGAACGTCTATTTGCCGGGCCGGGGCGGATGGTACGATTTCTGGACTGGAGAGCGTTTCTCCGGCGGTACGAGCAGAGACGTGCAGACACCTCTCGACATGATTCCCCTTTATGTGCGAGCCGGTGCGATCATTCCCATGGGACCGGAGGTACAGTATGCCGCTGAACAAGCGAATCCGCCGATTGAACTTCGCATCTACCGCGGCGCGAACGGGGCCTGCGCGCTCTATCAGGACGAGGGCGATAACTACGATTATGAAAAGGGAGCTTACTCCGACATTCCAATCTCCTGGAATGATTCCACCAACAAACTGACATTTGGCCCGCGAAAGGGAACCTATCCCGGCATGCCGGCGCAGTGCGCCTTTAATATCGTCTGGGTAAGCCCGGGCCACGGCAATGGAGAAGCCGTCACAGCCAAGCCTGACTCGGTGGTTTCTTACTCCGGCAAAAGGCTTTCAATCCAGGCGCCGTAAATGAAGAGCCCTTCCAGGCGATGAGGGCCATGAAGCTCCATTTGCCGGAGGATCGCGCCGCTCATAGCAAATAGCTATGACGAATGTTGCGGGAAAAGGGCGTTCTTTACAGAGTCGTCGCGGACGGGGCGGCATTGCCCGTAGGCTTCGACTATGACGCGGTGACGGAGGAGGCAGGCAATGGCTATCGGAAGGTTCCGCGGCCAATCCAATTTCCTAGCCGGCGGCGCGGCAAAACGGTTTGCGCATAGCTTTCGGCTATCCGCCTGACGCCGAGGAGGTATTGGCTGGATCGAGTGCCGCGCCCCATGTTGTCCCATTATCAAATCCATGAAACATCAATTCCTTCATTTAACCGCCGTTTCGGCGCTCACCTTCGCCTTTATCGGCGCTAATCACACCCTTCTCGCTCAGGCAAGCGTGCAAACCACCACCTCGGACCAGGGAAACCTCCAAACAGCCACATCGGACCAGGGAAACCTCCAAACCACAACAGTAACCAGCGCAGGGACAATCAGCCAGTTCGGCCCCGACACCATTGTCGTCAAAACTGAAGATTCCGCCGCGCCGGTGAGCTACACCTACAGCAAAACCACGACTTACGTGGACGAAAACGGGAATCCTGTTTCCATGGAAATGGTTAAATCAGGGCTGCCGGTCACGGTTTACTACGTGAAAGACGGAGATAATTTCGTCGCCTCGAAGGTCGTTGTCAAAAACAGCGTCGTCCAGCCCCAAGGCAGCAATATCCAGGAATCGAAAACTACCACCACAACAACCAGCGATAAATGAAATCAATCAATATGACAAAATTAATCATCACATTTGCAACCATGGCAGGCATCGCAATGCTCGCCGCCTGCTCGACTGACAGGGATCCGTCTCCGGCCACTCAGACCTCGAGCACTACGACGGAGTCCTCCACCATTCAGCCCGTACCCGCGACGACGGAAACTCAGACTGTTCGTTCCTATTAAAGGATTCTGACATGAACAGGATTCCGTTTCTCTCGCTCGCCCAGTTCATCGGGCTTTCCATCCAGCCGCTGGCGGTTTTCGCCCTGGATCAAGATCAAAGCGGCCAGGATAAATCGCGCGACGTTCGTGAGAATCGCGGAACGCGCCGGATCAAGACCACGATACAGGCGCAATCCTTCTCACGAGGAAGGTAGTGATAAGCCTGTGCAAAACTTGCCTAAGGATGGCCAAATAAGCAAAAATGGCTCGGCCATTGGAACAGTAAGCTGGAAGATGGTGAGGGAGCGCGCTGTCGAGTTGGCGATCATTAACGGACACCCCGCAGCCGAGGTGTCGAAGTCCGATTGGGATCAGGCCAAACGGGAACTCACCGGCGGATCGGACATGGACCCGAACGATGTCGTTCTTGAATCCGCGCCCGAATCCGAACGGTGGGACCCCGTGCACGGGTCAACGGGGCACAAAGCGCGCGAGTCGGGGAGCGATGATGAGGACGATGATGGGCGGAGCGATAGTGCGAGGCTCGTGGAAGAAGGCGTGGCCGAGGCGGAGCATGATCAAATGCTCAAAGCCGCCAGGGAGGATAAAGCGAAATGAGTGCGTCTGACATTGAATCCACGGTGGCCGCATTGCTGACCTATCCTATTGTCGGACGCGAAGCTGAGCAGGGAAATCCGATATGAGACAAAATCGATCGTTTGCGATGCTGGTATTCGTTGTAATCCTGGCGGTCGGCGCGGCATTGACTTATCCGAGGTTCAAATCCGGGGATGATATTGGTGCGGCCGCGATAGGGGCGGGCGCTTTCATTCTTGCGATAATCGTTTCCTCGGGAATCCAGGTCGCCAACCAATGGGACAAGGCAGTGATCCTGCGTCTGGGACACTTCCACTCCCTTAATGGACCGGGATTCTTTTTCATCATCCCGGTCATCGATTCGATTCCTTATTGGATCGACACCCGCGTCATTACCAGCGGCTTCAAGGCGGAAAAGACCCTTACAAAGGACACCGTGCCGGTGGATGTGGATGCGGTGCTCTTTTGGAAAGTCATAGATCCCAAGAAAGCGGCGCTGGATGTGGCGGACTACCAGAGTGCCATTAATTGGGCCTCCCAGACCGCCCTGCGCGACGTCATCGGCAAGACCATGTTATCCGATATGCTGGAAGGCAGGGACAAAATCAGTGGAGTCCTGCAGAAGATCATCGACGAGCGCACCGAACCGTGGGGCATCAATGTCATCTCAGTGGAAGTGAAGGATGTCCTGATCCCCTCCGCCCTGGAAGATGCGATGTCGATGCAGGCCCAGGCGGAGAGAGAGCGTCAGGCCCGCGTGATCCTGGGCGATTCCGAGCGGCAGGTTGCGGAGAAGTTTGCCGAAGCTGCCAAGAGCTACAGTAATAACCCGGTCGCCTTTCACTTGAGAGCGATGAATATGCTCTACGAGGGACTGAAGGAGAACGCCACGATTGTCATTGTCCCCAGCACGGCTGTGGAAACCATGCAACTCGGAGGCATCGCCGGTATGACGGCGCTGACCATGGGAATCGGTCAGGAAGCCGCGAATGGACATAAGGCAGCGGAGCCCGTCCGTATTCCCGCAACCAATGGTGTTTGAATGAACGGCATCGTCTGACCTTTGAGACTGGGGAATGACCAGGGAGGCAACGTTGCAAGCGGCTGACAAACATATCCTGACGATCAACGGCGGTTCATCGAGCATCAAGTTTGCGCTATTCGATGCCGGAACTTCGCCGAAACGGATTCTGGCGGGCGGGATTGAGCGGATTGGACTGCCGGATGCCGTATGGCATACAAAGGGATCGGACGAAAAGTGCGCCTTTTCGCGTTCCGTGATGGCGCCCAATCACAAGGCGGCGGTGGGCATTCTCATGGATTGGATCGACAAACGCGGCGGTCGTGACGCCTTAACTGCCGTGGGACATCGCGTAGTGCATGGCGGACCGAAGTATAGCGAGCCGCGGCGGATCACTCCACAGATGGTGGAGGAACTCCGCACGCTGACCCCGTTTGATCCCGAGCATTTGCCGGAGGAGATACTCTTGACCGAGGCGTTTCACCACCGCTTTCCGGACGTGCCGCAGATAGCCTGCTTTGACACCGCCTTTCACCACGATCTCCCTCGCGTGGCGCGGGTGTTGCCAATCCCGCGCCGTTACGAGGCGCAGGGCGTGCGGCGGTATGGGTTTCACGGTTTGTCGTATGCGTATTTGATGGAAGAACTGGCCGGCGTGGCTGGAGAGGAAACGGCGAAGGGCAGGGTCATCCTCGCCCATCTGGGCAATGGCGCGAGCCTTGCGGCGGTGCGCAACGGCAAGTCCATCGACACCAGCATGAGCCTGACGCCGGCAGCGGGAGTGCCGATGAGCACACGCTCGGGCGACGTCGATCCCGGACTCGTCTCTTACCTGGCGCGCTCGGAGAAAATGAGCGCCAAAAAATTCGATGAAATGGCCAATTTTGACTCTGGGCTGCTCGGTATATCGGAAACAAGTTCAGATATGCATGACCTGCTCGAATCCGAGGGGGAGGACGTGCGAGCCGCCGAAGCGGTTGCGATTTTTTGTTATCAGGTCAAGAAATGGATCGGGGCGTTTGCCGCGGCATTGGGAGGATTGGACACGCTGGTATTTGCCGGCGGCATCGGAGAGAACGCACCAACGATCCGCGCCCGGATTTGCGATGGGCTCGGCTTCCTCGGAATCGAACTCGACCAGAAGCGCAACGCCGAACACGCCCCATCGATTTCATCCGGCGCCG
>JBEKOV010000008.1:0-57713 GCA_049521415.1 Chthoniobacteraceae bacterium | reverse complement strand
AAACCGCCGTCCCTACCTTAAGGGTTTTGACAATCCGGGCGATTTCCTGTCCCTTGAAGGGCATGGAGTATGCCTGCGAGATCAGCGGCCTGGTCAAGCGTTTCGGCGCCAAGACCGCCGTCGACCAGCTCAGCCTGCGCGTGCCGAGCGGCATGCTTTACGGCTTCCTCGGCGTCAACGGCGCGGGCAAGACGACCACGCTGCGCATGATTTCCGGATTGATCCGTCCCGACGCCGGGGAAATTCGCGTGATGGGCATCGATGCCGTGGCCGAGCCGCGGCGCGCGAGGCAGCCGCTGGCCTATATTCCCGACGACCCGGTTCTTTACGGCAAGCTGAACCCGATGGAGTACCTCGAATTTGTCTCCGCGCTTTGGGGCGTCGATCCTGGCGTCGCCCGTCGGCGGGCCCAGGAACTTCTCGAGCGGCTTCATCTCTGGGACCGCCGCCGCGAGTGGATCGAGTCCTACTCCCGCGGCATGAAGCAGAAGGTCGCCCTGGCCGGCGCCCTCATTCACGAGCCGAAGCTGATCCTGCTCGATGAACCGCTCACCGGTCTGGACGCCTCCGCCGCGCGGCTGGTGAAGGACATCCTTATCGAGTTCATCCGCCAGGGCGGCGCCGTCATCCTCACCACCCACATCCTCGAAGTGGCGGAGCGGTTGGCCGAGCGGATCAGCATCATGAGCAACGGTCGGCTCATCGCCGAGGGGACGATGGAGCAGTTGCGTTCCCATTCGGGCCGCGCCGCCGGTTCGGGTTCGCTCGAGGAAATCTTTCTTCAGTTGATCCAGGAGGAGAGAGAGACGGTTTAATCTCGTTTGGGTCAATTCCCCGCCGCTTGCGGCGGGGTTCTTTATTCTCTTGGGTTGGATTCCGCGAAGCTTGCTTCGGCTTTTTGGGTAGCCCGCGATTGCCGAGCGCGGGAATCGACGGCACCAAATTGGCAGTGCGACTTGCCACCAAAGCGTGCCTTCGCGCGCCCGATCTTTCGAATTTCGAATTTTCCCCGCCTACATCTTCTTGGTGACGAACATCGCCAGCGCAAACAGCACCAGGCAGATCAGCAGGAAGAGCCCGAACAACAACTTCGCGATTGCCGCCGCAGCCCCGGCCACCCCGGTAAATCCGAGCAGCCCCGCCACGATCGCAATCATGAGGAAGACAATTGCCCAATGTAACATCTGGTTTTCACCTCCTTTTACTCTCTGATTCGGACCCCACCCTTCCTTGGGCCGTCACCCATCGGCCTCTGTCTGACCAAAACTTGCTCTATCGCGCATATCCACCTTGCTCTTGGGAAGGCCCAGCGCAAAAACGAATCCGCCCGCGTTCCGAAGGCTCGGTTCCTCTTCGTCGTCCGCCGCGTTCAGTAAATCGGTGGTTAACCGCCGTATCCTCGTCGCAGGACCGTAACCAAACAACTCACCCAAAAATCGGCACGATGTGCCGCTCGAAGAGATTGGTCGTCACATTGCGCGCGATGATCTCCTCGTGCTCGTCGAGCGCTTTTGTATAACGGCTCCCCATTTCGGCGGCTACCTTGAATGACACGTGGATCAGTTGGCGGAAGTGCGGATTGTAATTCGGATTCTTCCGGTCGTGGCGCAGGGCTGAGGTGTATGCGGCGGAATCCCAATGCGCGACCTCCTCCGGTTTGGGGAGCTTCGCCTGGTCGATGTCGATGACGGGCGCGTAGGGAGCGGTCAATTCCGGGAAACGCCGCGTCGCCGTCGCGTAAATCTCCTTCGCGATTTCGAGGCCCTCGCCTCCTGCTTCGGCGAGGCCGATGACCTCCTCCAGCCATGTGGTGCCCGCTGTTTTCACGTGCAGGCCGGCATCATGCTTTTTGACGAGGCGATTGATGATCGGATAGAGCGAGAACTTGTCGCTGCCGGAGTGGACGCTCAGCTTGAGCGAGGAAGGCAGGCCGAATTCCTTGACTGCAAAGGCGATCACGCACAGGTCCTGGTCAAATTCCTTTTCGAATCGCGCGATGTCGCCGGCATAATCGACCCCCTTGTTGAAGCGGCCGGTAAATTTTGGTGCGATGGTCTGCGCCGGGATGCCTTCCTTCGCGATCATCGCGAGGATGAGGAAGAGATCGATTGGAGTTTGCGGCTTGTCGGTCTCATCGACGGAACACTCCGTCACGAAATCCTTCTTCCGCTCATGGATATGCCGGTAAACGGCGCCCGCCTCCTGCGCGGCGAGCAGAAACTTCCCAGCCACTTCGCGCACGCTCTCAGCATTGAGTTGGAATGGTTCGTCGATGCCCGGGATGGCGAGCGAGCCGAAATACGGCTCCATCGAATTCACGAATTCCTCGACGGCCTTCGGCGAAGCGGGATGGCCGACGAAATCGGCCACATCGACAGTGAAGAAATCGCTCGAGGCGATGAATCCGTCCACCGTCTTGAGCCCAACGTGATCTGCGTCCACGTAATAGGCGTCATTCCAGCCAAGCGCCGCGACGGCAGCATCCGCCTCCGCGCGGAGGTCTTCGGGCTTGGTTTTTACGAGTGTGTGCTCGCGGTTTGACTTGTTCCAGACGGGGTGGATGGTCAGCCCGGCAGCGCGCGCCTTGAGAATGGCCGACAGTTGCGCGCGGCCTTGATGAGCGAACCGGTCGCCCATGCCGAAGGTATATTTTTTGACGGTCAACATGATGGGGAATGGGACCGGCGGGACCTGGCTGCGTGTTCACGCGGCAGCGCGCGCGGCCTTGGTCTCGCGGACAAACTCCGCGATGCGCGCCATGGCGGTTTTGAGCTGTTCCTGGCTGGTGGCGTAGCAAGCACGGACGAAACCTTCCCCGCTCGCGCCGAACGCCGGACCGGGGACAACGGCGACGCTCTTTTCCTTGAGCAGGCGGACGGAGAATTCCTGGCTGCTCAATCCGGTGCGCGCGATGCTCGGGAAAACGTAAAACGAACCGAACGGCTTGAAGCAATCGAGCCCCATCTCGTTAAGACTATTGACGACAAAATTCCGCCGCAGCTCGTACTCGCGCCGCATCGTTTCGACGTCGGGCGCCCCTTGCTCCAGCGCCTCGATGGCCGCGTCCTGCGCCGTGGCGCTGGCGCATAGAATTCCGTATTGATGAATCTTCATCATCGCTTCGGTGAGGATGGCCGGCGCGCACGCATAGCCGATGCGGAACCCGGTCATCGCAAACGCCTTTGAGAACCCGTGCAGGAAAATGGTCCGCTCGCGCATCCCGGGCAGCGAGGCGATGGAGACATGCCGCGCTCCCTCATAAGTAAGCTCGGAGTAAATCTCATCGGTCAGCACCACGAGATCGTGGCGGATACAGAGCGCGGCGATTTGCTCAAGCTCCTCCCGTGTCTGCGTGGCTCCCGTGGGATTGCAGGGAAAATTCATCATCAATACCTTCGACGCGCCGGTGATCTTCTTCTCCAGTTCCGCCGCGGTGAGGCGAAAGTTATCGCGCGCGAAGGTGGGAATCGAGACAGGCACGCCGTGCGCCAGCGTGATGCTGGGGCTATAGCTGACGTAGCACGGCTCGTGGTAGAGGACTTCGTCGCCCGGATTGACGAGCGCGCGCAGGGCGAGGTCGATTGCCTCGGATACACCCACGGTCACGAGCACCTCGGTCTGCGATTCGTACCGGATGCCGAAATTCGCGAACACATAATCGGTAATGGCCTCGCGCAGCTTCGGCAGGCCGAGATTCGACGTATACCCGGTGCGGCCTTTCTCCAGCGAGTAAATAGCCGCCTCGCGAATGTGCCACGGGGTATTGAAATCGGGCTCGCCGATGCCAAGTGAGATCACGCTCTTCATCGACTGCACGATCTCGAAAAAGTCGCGGATGCCCGAACGCGGAATGTCGCGGACATGATGGGCGATGTGCTTCTTGAGGTTCATGGTGAAAGGCGGACCAGCCGGTTTCGGCGGACGGTCACGGAGTCACGGCGAGGCGCGGCTCGGATTTTTCGCGAGCAAGGAGGGCGCCGTTTTCCTTGTAGACCTTCAGGCGGAAATGGGTCGCGGTCGATAGCACCCCCTGGATGGTCGAAAGCTTCTCCGCAATAAACGCGGCGATGGATTGCAACGTCCTGCCTTCGGCGAGCACCAAAAGATCGTACCCGCCGCTCATCAGGTAGCAGCTTTTCACCTCGTCGAACTGCGCGATGCGCGCGGCCAGCCGGTCAAAGCCGCCGCCGCGCTCCGGTGTGATCTTTACCTCGATGACGGCGGTAACCGATTCCTCGCCGGTCTTCTCCGCATCGAGGATGGCCTGATAACCGAGGATGACCCCCTCCTGCTCGAACCGGGCAATACGGGCGTTGATCTCCGCGACGCTCAGGTTCAGCTCCCGGGCCAGATCGTCCGGGGGCGTGTGCGCGTCCTTCTTCAATAATCTCAACAGAGGGTCCATTTTTGCGGGGCTGAAAATGTGGTTCGGGAATGGTGCAAAGTCGAATGAAATTGCTAATTGACCCCGGTGTTGCGTTATGGCGTGGGGAAACGAACTTCCGTGATGTCTTCACCCCAGCAACCCCAGGCCTCGCAGCCGGCTCCGAGACGCGCGGAGTTCGGCTGGCCGGGCGGGGACAGGCCGGGGGAGTTGCGATTTGAATTCGAGGTGGATGCGGAATTGGCCCGAGCGCTTGAGGCGATGCTGGAAGGCGCTACCGGGCAGTTCGCGGAGATTCAGGCTTTGACACGGCCGGCTGGGGCGGTCGGACGGTATGCGATCTCAGGGCGGGATGGGAGGGAGTGGTTTGCAAGGGTCAGTGCAAGGTGGGGGGAGCCGATGCTCGAGCAGGCGATCACTGGATTTCTGCGGGATAGGGGTGTCACGGCGAATCATCTGGTCGAGGCGGGGCTGCGGCTCGAGTGGCGCGGGGAATCGTTGCGCGTGGATTTGCGCGAGCGAATCAGGGGGCGGCACTTTGACGGATCGCTCGAGGATTTGCAGGCGCTGGCGCGCGCGCTGGCGGATTGCCATCGCATGCTGCGAGATTTTCCGGAAGCGGCGCGCGTGAGGGAATTGGCGGCGCGGCGGTTTGCGCGGATCGAGGAAATGCGCGGACGGATGAAGGAGGAATTGGCGCGGCGAAATTTCGGATTTTTTTGCCAGGACGAGTCATGGGGGCGGGCGCATGCGGATTGGCTCGCGGCATTGGTGGATGGCTTCGGGGCGCGGTGCGATTTGCTGCCGGGCAGCCAATGTCTCCACGGCCAGATTCACCAGGCGAATGTGCTCTACGCGCCTGGGCCGGTGCTGGTGGACTGGGAGGAGGCGGTGCAGACATACGCGCCCGTGCAATGGGACCTCGCGTATTTCGTGCAACGCTTTTGCCTGCATGACAGCGCGCCTCGCCAGACAGTGCGCAGCCGGCTGGCCGCGGTGCGCGGCGCATATGATGCGCCGCTGGGAGACGTATGCGAAATGATGCGGCACACCGCGTGGCTATCGATGGTGATCCTTGTCGGGTATCGGCAGGCGGGAATCGAGAGCCCGGTGGCGGAGTACGGGAAATTTGTGCGGCTGGAGGAGCAGGCGCGGGAGATGGGCGGGACGCGGGAGGAATTTGATGTATGAGCTTGCTGAAGAAGATCTTGGGAGGAGAGGAGGTGGTTAAGAGGAAGGGGCGGTTTCGGGAGGATGCGGAGGCGTTTGCGGCGCGGTGCGCGGAGTGGCGGAAGATGGAACGAGTTGAGGCCGAGGGAGATAGGGTGGGGGTGGTGGTTAGTCCGTGGATTTCGACGGCGGTACCTTTTTTTGCGATGGAATGCGGGCTGGCGCTTTGGCGGAAGGGGTTGAAGGTGAGTATCTTATGGGATGGGGTGGAGATCGTGGGAAATGTACCGAACAAGAAGCATGTGGTGGAAATTTCGCGGATATTTCCGCAATGCCACCATGAGATCGGGGTGATCGACGTGGCGGGGGCGGGGATCAAGGCGAAGGAGGGGGATGGGGAGTTGGCGCGGCGGATTGTTTATGAGAATGCGGTGAGGGATGTGCGGGGGGAGATGAAGGTGGCGGAGTTTTTTGCGGCGCACCCGGAGGCGGAGGGGGATACGCGGGCGCACATCGGGCGGATTCGGGAGATGCTGGCGGGGGGCGGGTTTGACTGGGTGCTGGCGCCGGGGGGGATTTTTGGGGTGAGCGCGGTTTACATCGCAATGGCGCGGGAGTTGGGGTTGCGGTTTTCGACGTTCGATAGCGGGCCGGGGCGGCTGAGGCTGGCGCATGACGGGGTGGCGGCGCACCTGGCGGATTTGCCGCGGGCGTTCGAGATTGTGAACCGGGAATTCAACGAGGAGCAGAAGGGGCGGGCGATGGAGCTTGGAAAGATGGAATTGATTGACCGGGTGCGAGGGGCGGATGACCGGGGGTTCCAGGTTGCGGCGGCGACGGGGGAGCCGGAACGATGCGACGTGCTGATTCCGCTCAATATCCGGTGGGACTCGGCGGCGTTGTCGCGGCAGCGGTTGTTCGCGTCGGTGGAGGAGAACATTTCAGCGGTGCTGGAATGGGCGGGCGGGAAGGATGGGGTGACAGTTTGCATCCGGCAGCATCCGAATGAGAGGCGGGAGCATTTGCGCGGGAGCGATAATTGGGAGGGGCTGACGGCGCGCTTTGGGCGCCTCGGGGAACGGGTGCGATGGATCGGCGCGGCGGACCCGGTGAATACGTATGATTTGATCCGCTCGGCAAAGGTGGTGCTGCCGCATACGTCGACGGTGGGAGTGGAGGCGGCGCTGCTGGGCAGGCCGGTCGTGTTGTCGACGCGGGTGTATTACGATTGCTTTTCGTTTGTGTGGAATCCTGGGACGCGGGAGGAATTTTTTGCGTTGCTGGATAGAGCGCTGGGGGGCGAGCTGCCGGTGAGCGAGGAGGCTAAGAACGAGGCGCTGCTGGTGTATTTCCTGACGCAGCGGTGCGCGGTGATGCGGACGCGATTCACACCGCAGAACGATGATTACCGGCGATGGATGGAGACGAGGCCGGAGGCGCTTTGGGAGGAGGCGGAGACGAGGGATTTATTGGAAGCGATGATGACGCGGGAGCCGCTGGCGGCGATCAGAGCCAAGAGAATTGCCCATTGAGAGGTTGGTGGGCGGGGCGGCCGCCCAATGGAGGGAGGGGCGGATGGGAGAAATTCCCCATTTTGTGGTGGAAAATTCCCCATTTAATGGGTAATATTCCCCCAATGAAATCGCGGCATCTTGCTCCCTTGCTTACAGAGGCGCTGGCGGACACGCCGGTGGTGTTTGTCGGGGGGCCGCGCCAGGCCGGGAAAACCACGCTGGTGCAGGGGTTGCCGGAAGAGGATTATTCCGCCGACTATTTGACGATGGATGACGCGGTCGTGCTGGCCGCGGCTGAATCCGATCCAGACGGATTTATCGCGGGATTGCCGGGCCGGGTAATCCTGGATGAGGTTCAACGAGCGCCATCACTATTTCCGGCAATCAAACGGAGCGTGGACAGGAACCGAAAGCCGGGCCGATTTTTGTTGACCGGCTCGGCGAACGCCATGGTTTTGCCAAAAGTGGCGGAGTCGCTGGCGGGGCGGATGGAGATTCTGACGCTCTGGCCTTTTTCGCAAGGTGAAGTCGAGGGGCGCCACGAGGGATTTATCGATGCCTGTTTTGCGAGGGATTTCAAGCCGCGAGCCTTTACCGGAAGCGACTGGCCCTCGCTGGCCGAGCGGATCGTAGTTGGCGGGTACCCAGAAGCACTGGCTCGCAAGGAGGCTCGGCGCCGCCAAGCGTGGTTTGGTTCTTACGTCACCGCGATTTTGGAACGGGACGTGCGGGATATCACAAATATCCACGGGCTGAGGGAGCTGCCGGTGCTGCTACGGCTCATTGCGGCCCGAGCGGCCAATGTGCTCAACATTACAGACCTGGCCCGGGATGCCGGCAATACGCCGCATACGACGATGCAGCGGTACTGGGCGCTGCTGGAAGCCGTGTTCCTAGTGCAAACCTTGCCGGCATGGAGCGGCAATCTATCCAAACAGCTGAGCAAGGCGCCAAAGATTTTGATCAATGATACCGGGCTGCTCTGCCATTTGGTGGGGCTCGATGCCCAGCGCTTGAAGGAGGACAGTCTCATGACCGGCGCAGTCCTGGAGAATTTCGTGGCGATGGAATTGATCAAGCAAGCCGGCTGGAGCCGGACGCGCCCGGGGATATTCCATTATCGGACGCAAAAGCAGCAGGAGGTTGACCTGGTCCTGGAGGATTCGCGGGGCCGCCTGGTGGGAATCGAAGTAAAGAAGTCAGCCAGCCCATCCGATCATGACTTTAAGGGGCTTCGCTTTCTATCCCAAGAAACGGGAAAGAAATTCGTTCGGGGCATTTTGTTGTACACGGGGGCGGAGAGTGTTTCTTTCGGCTCGAATCTTCACGCGGTACCTGTCAGTGCTTTGTGGAATCTGCACTAAATCATTGAAAACGAAATTAGATTGCAGCCTCGCCATAGGGCGGGCGGATGCCTGGATTGCTGAAAGGATTGGTTATCCTGTCAAGAATCGCAGGCCGCCCCTGGTTTCCTACGGATTAAATCCTACGATGATGTGCCAGTGCCTGCTGGTTCCTTCAACTCATAATAGATTGATGGAAGTGGCTTCTTGTATATATCGTATATAATCTCCATGTCGATTGCGACGGCTGTAGCCTGCGCCTTTGTGAGAGTATCCACCTTTTTCAGCTTCGCCTCCGGACTGAGAGATTTGTCCTCCAGTATTTGCCGGTAAAAGCGGACCCACTGTCCGTCGTTTGCCAATCGCTCCAAAGAAAGGCCGTTCAACATTCTGTTGTAGCCGAGAACAATAAACAGGGCCAAAATTATCCAAATGGCAATTAAGGCGGCCAGCGCACGTGCCATCCATTTTAAAAGTGGTTTCATAAAACGGCCAGAGTCTGAGGAGAAAGTCCCGAACCTTCAAGCCTGTTGATGTTTAAGGGATACTTCCTCATTATGCAGGTTAACGGTGCTTTGCACCGCGATAGTGCTGACGGGAATTGGTTGCATATCCGCGCAGGATTCGGTGACGCAGCCGGCTGGGACGCGACCGTTGCTGTTTGTGGGATCGAATACGCTGGGGGGGAGCGGGCGATCCCGGAATTGGCGGAAGCTTATTTGAAGGAGGTTAAGCAGGCGCCGGGGGTGGAGATTGAGCGGGCGACGAATCTGATCTATGTGACGGGGACGCTGCCAAATGGCGGGAAAAGAGGGATTGGTGTGGATTCGAGGGGGAAGGGTTATTGAAGGGAGGCGAAATTGTGCGTTGGCAAACGGCTGCGTGGCATCTACGATGTCACCATGACGATCCATGGGAAGGAAATCCGTGCGCATAGGTGGTTCTCGTAAGGAATCGGGGGCCAGTAACTCCCGGCTCTTGATACAAGTGGCGGGCGTCTGCATTGCGGTGATTGTCGTCATCGTCGTGGTCAAGCTTTGGTCGGTGCGGCACGCCAGCGAGGAAAATCGGACCCCTGTCGCGGCGGCTGCGCCGAGTCCGGCACGAAGCGTTGCCCCGGCGCCCACGGCGGCGTTAACCGTCGAAGAATTGACCAGGGCTGACTGGCCTGCCTCGGTGACGTTACTAATATCGACGCAAATCCCCTTCAAAAAGGGGAGTCATTTTGTAACCAAGGATATTACACCGCTCTTCTTTTACAGCCAGTATTGGTCCGACGCAAAGCCGGGTGACGAGTTTGAGATTCTTGACTACGATCCGGAAAGGGAACGGGTTTATCTTAGTTCGACTAATTCAGCGGGGGAAGCGATTGCCCTGAACGCTCTCGAGTCCTTCGGATATTGCAGGGAGTTGAGCGTCATTCCGGCGAATAAGGAGGTGCAACTATTGAAAGTAGTGGGGAACACTGCGTTCGTGAGCTATTTGGGCGATCGATTTGTCGTTCCGATCGGCGACACTGACTTATTGGACCGGGCCGCGAAAATACGAGCTCGGGGCGGGGCTTCCGGCCCGGCTTCGGCAAGCGGAGGGCAGATGGGGCCGGAGTAGACCTCTCCGGGTGCTTCCGCAGCGTATAGCAGGGCTGATTCAAGAAAACTGTGGCCGTATATTGTGGAGAAAGGACATAAGGGACGAAAAGGCCGCCCGCAGACGCGGGAAGCGTTGCGGGCAGGGGCGGGTACACAAAAAGAATTTGAGGGTGTAATGCGCCTCGGTTTGTCTTCCGTTTCGAATTTTCCAGTCTTTGCCCGCCATTGGGTGACCGTTGCGCTTCGACGGGATGGGCGTAGGGTTTTGGTATGAAGACGATTCGACTGACTTTTCCTGAGCTTGGATTGATTGCTGGGACGAGGGCGATGGCGGGGGCTGGGATTGCGTTTCTGCTTGCGGAGCAGCGGAAGGCGGTGGGGTGGACGCTTTTTCTCATCGGCGCGCTGGCCAGCATTCCACTCGGGTTTGAGGTGCTGGGCAAACGGGAGGATGCGCCGTTGCAATAAGAGTTGCCCGCAGGGCCTGCAGAATGCGAGAAATCGCGTTCGCACATGCTTAAGTCGGGCATCCTCAATCCCCAGATCAATTCCCTCCTGAGCCGGGTCCGCCATACGAACACGCTGGTGATTGCGGACCGCGGCTTTCCCTATTGGCCGCAGATTGAGACGGTGGATATCTCGCTGGTGGACGGCGTGCCGACGGTGCTGCAGGTGATCGAGGCGCTGAGGCCGAATTTTGTCATTGGGCGGGCGTACATGGCGGAGGAATTTAAGAGCGCGAACAAGCGCGGGACGGTGCTCAAGTTCCAGGAGGCGCTGGGGGGCATCCCGCTCGATTTCGAGCCGCACGTGGAATTGAAGAAACGGGTGCCACTGGCGATCGGGCTCATCAGGACCGGGGACACGGTGCAATACGCCAATACGATCCTTGTCTCGGCGTGATGACAACGAAGCAGGGCGGCTGGAGACTGGCGTCATCAAGGCGATGATCGAGGCGCCGATTTAGGCCGCATCGGTCGCATCCGCATGACTTCTTCCAGGGCTCATCGACCGCGCTCCATCGCGTCCAAGGTGGCGATGGGGCTCTGGATCCTGGCAGTGGCGGCGATCCTCGCGCACTCGTGGCTGAAGCCGAATGCGAACACGGTCTACAAGAATTTCCAGGCCGGCGGGGAGCGGTGGCTGGCCTCGGCGAATCTCTACCCGAAGGTGGATGAATATATCTACAGCCCATTTGCCGCGGCGCTGTTTGCGCCGCTGGCGCTGCTCTCGACAAGACTGGGCAATATCGTGTGGCGCATCGTATCGCTGGCGGTCTATGCGGGCGCATTCGCGGCGTGGCTGAAGCAGGCGCGCGCGGGGGAGCGGGCGGCGTGGGCGTGGATTCTCCTGCTGCCGCTCTCCGTAGGCGATATGTTCAACGGGCAGGCGAATCCGCTCATCATCGGACTGCTGATGCTGGCGATCCTCGCGTGCCGGCGGGAGCGCTGGATGATCGCGGCGTTTTGCGTGGGAGTGGCGGCATACTTCAAGGTATATCCGCTCGCGCTGGGATTGCTGCTCGCGGTTTTGCACCCGCGCAAGTTCCCATGGCGGCTTGTGCTGGCGCTGGCGGCGATCTTCGGGTTGTCGCTGATTTTGAATCGTCCGGCGTATGTGCTGGCGCAATACGACAATTGGATTCACACGCTGGGGCAGGATCCGCGGCGGACGCTGAATTACTTCGGCACTTACCGCGATTTTTGGCTCATGCTGCGCGTGCTGCGGGCGCCGATCTCCGTCCGGGGCTGGGCTGTGTTGCAAGCGGCATCCGGTGCGGTGCTCGCGATTTATCTGCTCGTCATACAGCGCCGCGGGTCGAGCGGGGAGAGGCTGGACTTCCTCGTACTGGCGCTCGGAACCTGTTGGATGCTGCTCTTTGGACCGGCGACGGAATCGGCTACGTACGTCATCCTGGCGCCGCCGCTGGTGCTGGCGTGGCTGCGCTGGCAGGGTGCGCGGCGCGGTTACCTGGCCGCGGCTGCCGCGTGTTACGCACTGTTGATCGCCTCGCAGATGCTGACCTCGTGGGCGCATCTCCACCAGAACGCCTATACGCACCTGGTGCAGCCGGTGGCGACGCTGATCCTTGCGGCAGCGCTGGCTGTCCATGGATGGACGGACGAACCGGGGCTTGCCGCGAACGTGAAGGTGGATTAGCAGACGTGATGTGAACTGGTTCTGGTGGGCTCTCCTTTCCGCGTTCTTCGCGGGGATTACGGCAGTGCTGGCGAAGGTGGGCGTGACGGGCGTGGACTCGAACCTGGCCACGGCGGTGCGCACTACGGTGATCCTGGTGTTCGTATGGGGCATCTTTTTCGCGACGATTCCCGTGCGGCACCTGTACCAATTGACGGGCAGGAACTGGATGTTCCTTGTGCTATCGGGGCTGGCGACCGGATTTTCGTGGCTCTGTTATTTTCGCGCGCTGCAATTGGGCGAGGCGTCGCAGGTGGCGCCGGTGGATAAATTGAGCGTGGTATTCGCGATCGCTCTGGCCGCGGTGTTCCTGCGGGAGCACCTGGGCTGGCAGCAATGGGTGGGCGGGGCGTTGATCGTGGCGGGGGCGGTCGTATTTGCGCTAAAGGGCTGACCCTGATGGGCGGATGGGGGAATTGGAGCATATCTCTTCCAGCCAGACGCCCGATGGGCGAATGGCCGCGGTGAGGCTATGATCTGGAACAACGATCCGGGGGTAGGGCAAGGACCTGCTCACGACGCCAGCCCGGCAAATGTCGAAGCTTCCAAAGGGCTCTCCCGGATCGTCCCTCCCTCTTTTCCGCCCGCGGAATCTCGCAAGTCCCACCTTTCCGAAATTTGGATTTTCCGTAAAGTACCGTCATGCGGATTCCCACGCCGATCGTCTTCGAGCCCATCTTCCTGGAGCGCGTCTGGGGCGGACGGTGGCTCCAGAGCCGTCTCGGCAAACGGCTTCCCAGTCATGGGAGGATCGGGGAATCGTGGGAAATCGTGGACCGCGCCGAGGCGCAGAGCGTGGTCCATGACGGCCCGCTCCGCGGGAAAACGCTGCACGAACTCTGGACCGATTATCGCGCGGCGGTGTTCGGCGAGCATGTCCCGGTCGCGTCGCGTTTTCCCCTGCTCTTCAAGCTGCTCGATGCTCAGGAGCGCCTTTCGCTCCAGGTGCATCCGCCCGCGGAAGTCGCACCCGGCCTTGGCGGCGAGCCGAAGACGGAGATGTGGTACATTCTCGATCGATCCGGTAAGGACACGATTTTCGCCGGGATGCGGGCGGGCGTGACGCGCGACGACTTCGAGCAAGCGCTACGGGCAGGCTCAGCCCAAGATGTGGTGCACCGGGTATCGGCAGCGGCGGGCGATAGTGTTTTCCTGCCGAGCGGGCGCATCCACGCCATCGGCGCGGGGCATCTCATTGTCGAGGTGCAGCAGAACAGCGACACAACCTACAGGGTCTTTGACTGGAACCGCGTCGGTCTCGATGGCAAGAAGCGGGAGCTTCACATCGATGAATCGCTCCAGTCGATCGACTTCACCGATTTTGAGCCGGCGATCCAGTCTCCCGACGGGGAGACGCTGGTCGATTGCCCATGGTTTCACGTGGAAAAGTGGAGGCTGCCCGAAGCGCGCGAATCGTGCCCGCCGGGCGAGATTGCGATCTTTACGGTCCTCTCGGGTGCGATTGAATGCGCCGGCTCGCAATTCAACCCCGGAGATTTCTTCCTCATCCCGGCGACGCTGGACGACCGCACGCTGCATCCCGCCGCGCCCGAATCGGCCGTGCTGCGCACTACGATCCCACCCCAGCCGCCGCAATAAATCCGTTTACTGGCCGGAGGAGAAATCCTTCCCGGTCACGAAATTCTTCAGGGATTGCCCCGCGGAAAGAAACACCTGCTTGATCCGATGGCCAATGTGCAGGCCCTGTGAATCCTCGGTATCCGAGTCATCCGGCGGCGGCCCCGGAGGGGGCGTCCCGGTCGCATAGACATTGTCGGAGTCACTGGCCGTGTAATCCGGCGGCATCGGAGGCGGCGTGGAGGCCATGCCGGGCGCGGCCTGGCCGGGCAGGGTGCTGCTGATGACTACGCCGGTATCGGCGCCGAGCGAGACGGTGCCGACGTCGTGGTGCGATTGATCCAGTATGTCGATGACCCAGATGGGGCTGGCGTCGGGCGTGTCGCTGGTGCGCAGGATATAATCGACACTGTCAAAGCCAATGTGCGCCTTCTCCGCCTGCTTCTCGATGACGGAGAACGCTCCGGAGGAATCGAGGTTGAGCTTGTGAAAATCGATAACCGCGCCCTGCGGCGAACCGCCATAGGCCTGGACGGGCGTATGCTCCGAGATGATTTGTCCGTGAGACACCTCGATTTCGCGTATGCCGCCGCGGGCGGAGGGATCGTCGAGCACGACGCGCCAGACCGCCGGCTCCGGGATGCCGTCGCGGCCCTCGACTTCGATGACATGCTTGAGCGCATCGTCGCCGCGCTGGGCGCCAACGGTGCGAAGGGCCTGGTAGGCGGAGTCCGGACCGACGGCCAGAAGGGTCAGCGGAGCACAGAGGGCAAGGGCGGCACTAAGGGCGATTTTCATGGGTTATAGTCAATTCGCGCACATCCCAGCATGCGGATGCGCGCCGGTTTTTTCCAGCGCATTCGCAATGCGTTGGTTGATCGTTCCATGGGACGGAGGGGGACGGGGTTTTGTTCAATGTTCCCGGGACTTGCCCTGCGCCCCTTCCGGCGGGATGCTGTCAGTGAAGAGGGGCCTGTCCGCGCCTCCCACCATATTTAGATGAAGCGGAAGATCGAATTCGCCAGCCATCCCGCGAACCTAAGCTCCGTCAGGAGCCTCGTGAGGCAATTCGTTGCGGATGCGCGGCTGCCGGACGAGGAGATCGAGTTGATCGTAATGGGCGTGGATGAGGCGTGCGCGAACATCATCCGGCATGTTTACGGCGAGGAGACGCGGCTGATCGGGCTCTCGTGCGAGCGGCTGGAGACCGGGATTCGATTCCGCCTGCGGGATTACGGAGAGCATGGTTGCGAGCCTTCGCAATGGCCGAGCCGGCCGCTGGAATCGGTGCAGCCCGGCGGGTTGGGCCTGCACCTGATCCGCAGCGCATTTGACCATGTCGATTACCGGCGCAAGCCGAACGGCATGGAGCTGGTGCTCACGAAGAAATTCAAGCGCGAGTAGCGGCGGCCCGGACTATTTGGAATCGGCTGCCGGCGTTTCCGGGGAGGCGGTGGATTTCGCCGGAATTTTCTTGAAGTGGAGCTGGTCGATGCGGCGGCCATCGGCTTTTGTGACGACGACCATGTAGCCGTCGATGGGCACCTGCTCGCCGGGCCGGGGAAGGTGACCGAGCAGATGGGTCACGTAGCCGCCGATGGTGCTGACGTCGGAGCTTTCGAGGTCGAGGCCGATCAAATCGTTCACCTCGTACAAGCCGAGGGCGCCTTCGAGGATGAATTCATCCTCGCCGATGCGCTTGTATTCCTGCTGGTCGGCGTCGAATTCGTCCTGGATGTCACCGACGAGTTCCTCGAGCACATTGTCCAGGGAGACGATGCCGACGGTGCCGCCGTATTCATCGATGACAAGGGCGAGATGGGCGTGTTTCTTGAGGAAGAAATCGAGCAGTTTTTCGAGCGGCATCATCTCCGGGACGGGCAGGAGATCGCGCTTGATGGACATGAGGTCGCCCTGGGCCGAGCGGGCGAGGCGCAGCAGGTCCTTGATGTGGACGAGGCCGACGGCGTGGTCGAGGTGCCCCTCGCAAAGAGGAAAGCGCGTGTGGCGGGAGGTCTGGGCGGTGTTGAGGTTTTCCTCGAAGCTCTCCTCGGTGTTGAGAAACACCACGTCGCCGCGCGGCGTCATGATATCGCGCACGACGCGGTGGCGCAGGTCGAGCGCGTTCATGAGGATCTCCCTGCCGAGCGGGGTCACCTCCTTCGCCTGCTGGCTTTCATTGAGGATGACGCGCAGCTCCTCCTCACTGTGGGCAAGCTCGGCGCCGCCCGCGGGTTTCAGCCGCAGCAGATCGCGCAGGATGATGTTCGACGAGCGGTTCAACACCCAGATGGCGGGACGAAACACGGCGTAGAAGAACCGCAACGGACGGACGACGCGCAGAGAGACGCCGAGCGGATCGTTGATCGCGATATATTTTGGACCCAGCTCACCGAGGCAGATGTGGAGAAATGTAATGAGGGCAAAGCCGAGGATCACCGACACGGTATTGATCAACGTCGCCGAGGTGACGCCGAAGAGCGCAAAGAATGGCTCGATCAAGCGCGCGACGTAAGGCTCGCCGACCCATCCGAGCGCGAGGCTGGCCATCGTGACGCCGAGCTGCGTGGCCGAGAGGTAGGCGTCAAGGTGCTCCGTGATGTGGCGCGCGAGGGCCGCGCGTTTGTCGCCCTTCTCGATGAGCGTTTCCAATTGGCTGGAGCGGATTTTTACAATCGAGAATTCCGCGATTACAAAGAATCCGTTGATGGCCACAATCAAAACCACACCCAACAACTTGAAGAAGATGACGTCCGGCGCCTCCCACCGGGTGGCGACGTCGGCAGCTAGCAATACGGCATCGGCGGCAATCGCATGCATCGGAAAAAAGAAGGGCTCGCGACCGCACGACCGCGAGCCTTTGGAGAGGAGTCGCGCCTTCTACCAGCTGGACTTGGTCACCCCCGGGATCAATCCCTGTGTGGCAAGCTCGCGAAATGCGATACGGGAAAGCTTGAAGCGACGAATGAAAGAGCGGCGGCGACCGCTGGTCTGGCACCGATTGGTAAGGCGTGTGGGGCTGGCGTTCCGGGGCAACTGAGTGAGGCCGACGTAGTCCTTCTTTGCCTTCAATTCAGCACGGAGCGCAGCGTACTTGTTCACAGTCGCCCGCTTGCGCTTCTCACGTTCTATCCAACTCGCTTTGGCCATATATTTTTCTTCGGGAGGGAGGAAAATAGGCAGGAAAACCCAAAACGCAAGGGAAAAATTGGGGGGGCGCCAAACCCCCGGGACTCCTGGGATTTTCCGTTGCAGGGCTACGGGGATGCTCATAACCTGAGGCCGATTGTCCATACGTATGTTCCAGGCTCTCGAAGAAATTGATCTCCAGGATTGGCGCCAGGCCGCCGCGCCGGATTCCACCGAGGCTGTCCAGGCGCTGGAGGCCGGCTCCGTGCTCTTTTTTCCCCGGCTCGCTTTCCAATTGAGCGAGGCCGAGCGGGCATATCTGACGCCGAGCGTGCTGGCCAAGTCGAAGAATGTCAGCTTTAACCCCGCCACGGGGAAAGTCAGCGGCACCAGCCTGACCGGGGAAGGGCAGGAGGGACTGACGCGGATGATGGGCCGCTTCTCTGAGTCGGCCAGGGAATTGATCGAGAGCCTGGTGCCGGTATATCGGGGACGGATAGGGTTGGGGCGCACCAGCTTTAGACCGGCGGAGATCGCGGGGCGGGCTAGCTCGTGGCGGAAGAACGATACGCTGCTGCACATCGACGCCTTCCCAAGCACGCCCACGCACGGCAACCGGATCCTGCGGCTCTTTTGCAACGTGAATCCGGATGGCAGGCCGCGCGTCTGGCGCGTGGGCGAACCGTTCGAGCAAGTGGCGGAGAAATTTGCTCCGAACCTGAAGCGGCCCGCCTGGGGGAGCAGCGCCCTGCTGCAACTCTTCGGCGTCACCAAGAGCCGGCGCACGGAATACGACCACCTGATGCTCCAGCTTCACGACGAGATGAAGCGCGACTCCCATTACCAGACGGAGGTCAGCCAGACGGAGTGCCGATTCCCCGGCGGCAGCGCGTGGGCGGTGTTTGTCGATTCGGTCTCCCATGCGGCCTTGTCGGGCCAGCATCAACTCGAGCAGACTTTTTACCTCCCGCTGCCGGCCATGCACGAGGAAGGCCTCTCGCCCCTGCGGATTCTCGAGCGGCGCCTCGGACGCAAGCTGGCGTAGCGGCTATTTCTGCCCGGTCGCGAGCTTCTTTGGAGCGGCCTCCCCGTTCAGGATCGCCATTGGCATGGCCGTGGGCCGAGCCCTACTGATCGTAACTGCTTTCGACCCGCTTCGCCACGTCCTTGAACCCGTAATCGGTGTCGTAAATCTCCTTCATCCGCTCGAGGTAGGCCTTATGGTCGCCCATCTTCTCATAAAGGAGCGCCAGCTTGTAGGTGATTTCTTTTTTCAAGTCGTCCATGACCACCATTTCCTTGCACGCCTCGGCCCATGTGCGGACGGCGAAGTCGTTCATGTTTTTCGTCGCGTAGCAATCCCCCAGGAGATTCATCGCCCGCAGGCGCACGCTCGGGTTTTTGCGCGCCTGTTGCAATTGCGGGATCGCCTCGGTGGGGTCTCCGGCCGCGAGCAATTGCTCGCCCAACTCGAACCGGAGCAGGCTGTCGGTCGGGTTGCGTTCGACGCGCTTCTTCGCTTCCCCCAGCAGGTTTTTGGCCTTCTCCTTTCTGAGAGTCTCCAATCCTTCTCTTACTTCGGCTGCGTTGTCCGCATTGCCGTATTGGTCGAGCCATGTCTCGTGCTCGGCAATGGACCGTTCGAGGATCTTCATCCGAATTTCCGATGCCTTCCGCGCGACCGCCGGGTCAGTGTGCTGGGTCAGCTCGTCAGTGTAGCTGTACCAAACCACGGCATTATCGAGGTCGTCCTGCTGCTCGTAAAGGCCGGCGATACGCCGCACCAGATCGACGTTCTTCTGGTTCTCCTCGCTCTCGCCATATTTCGCGAGCAGCTCCGCCAATTGCTGCTCGATCATTTCATCGCTCTTCACCACGCGGGACTTTTGCTCGAGCGAAATCGCCTCTTCCTTGTTCTTGATCAGGTCGCGATAATCCTTCGTTCCACCCGAGGCCGCGACCTCCTCCCATTTGCCCGAGGTCATCGAGGCGCGCGCCGCGGCGTCCTTGCCCATCTTGAGGGCGGTCAGGTCCGCCGGGTTCAATTCGGAGATCTTGGTGTAAATATCGACCGCTCTCTCGGCCTGGCCGTGTTCGTAATAATGCTTGGCCAGTTCGTGCAGCGCCTTGGTGTCCTTCGGATTGCCCTCCACCACCGTCTCGAGCGCGAAAGATGCGACTTCGGGAAACCCCGCCGCCAGGGCCGCGTCCTTCAGCAACATGTTAGCCGGGACGCTGTACGGGTCGGTTTCCAGAAGCTTTTCAGCGAGATCCATGGCCGCCTTCGGGTCCTTCTTGATCAGGCTCGATCCCTTCATCGCCGCCGGCGAGAGCCCGGACATGAAGTTCTTCTTGCCCTTGGTCATCTCGATCTCCGCGCGGCGCAGCACGCGGCGGCCCTGGATGAAATCCGGGGTCTCCTTAAGCACATCCTGCGCGAGAGACACCACGTAGCCAAAGTTCCTCAACTCCAACGCGTGGAGCGCTTTAAGCCACATCTTGCGTGCTTCTTCGGGGAGGTCGCGTTCAGTCTTTACTGCCATAGGGAAACGGGGAAATAGCCGGAATTGCTACATTGCACAGTCTGTGCGCGGCTCTCAACTGTGAAAACCGTTCTCCGAAAAAAGACCCTCATTTCCCGGTATCGTCGCTATTGTCCGGCGCCTTCTTGGCCGGGTGCCAGAGCTTCATCAGCTCGTTGACCTCCGATTTTGCATCGGTGGTGAACTGCTGCGTCGTAACAAAACCGTGGTCGAACAATGTCACAAACCCCAGGGTGAACACCAGGAACAGTGCCAGCCAGAACAGCTTGCGGAGAAGGGTCATCATGAGTGCCTTATAGATTAAACCCCGGCCTCGTCCCGTCAACTGCGAAGCAGGGATTCGCGGGGCGCCCCTCCAGTCCAGCACTTCTCACGCCTTCAACCCGGGCACGTTCATTGGAGATAATCATGGCTACGATTTTACAGGTCCGAAAAAGGTCAGGTACGGTTTTTCTTCGATCAATCGCCTTACGTAAAGCGCCGCTTCGCGCCCGTGGTAATCGCCCCACATGCTCGATTCCCCGGAAGGCGTCTTGCGGCCCGGCGGCACATGGTCCCAGCCATTGGGCCGGTGATAGACCGAGTGCAGCAGGAGGCCCTGGTGGTTCGGGTCCGCGCTCAGGTAAGGATCGTCGAAGAGAGTATTTAACACGGTCAGCCCCGCCTGCCAATACCGCCGGCCAGCCTCCGCCTCCTGGCGCCCGGTCAGCCATGCGCCGAGGCGCAGCAGCCCCTGTGCCGCGATGGCGGCCGCGGAGCTGTCCACGGGCTCGAAGTCGTTGAAGGGATCGGCGGCACGCTCGAGGTAATTGCCGAGCCGGTGGAGATTCGGCGCGCCGGTGTCCCAATAGGGGATGCCATCGGCGGGTGTGTGCTCGATGTAGAAATCGCAGGTGGCCTCCGCCGGGCGGCGCAGCAGCGCGGTCACGGCCTGCCGCCCGCCAAATGCCTCCAGTTCGATCTCCCCGCAGGCATCAATGAATTCAAGCAGCTCGGCGTATCCGCACATTATCCACGCCAGCCCGCGCGTCCAGGTCGTGAATGGGGAGTAACCCTGCTGCGAATTCGGGCAGCGGTAATTTCCATCGTTCACATTGAATATGCTTTCGTGCGCGGTGCGCCCGCGGACGTCGTATGCGTCCCGCCCCTCGCCGTAATAGATCGCGTACTGCGCCGTGGTGCGCGCGTGCTCGATCAAGCGGCCGAGCAGGGAGATTTTTCGGTCCTTCTCGCCCATGAGCAAGTGGCCGAGCCTGTGCGAAAGAGCCAGCGCGCGCAGCGAGCGGATGGTATCCGCGAAAAGGGAATGCGGTCCGTTGAAAGAATAGATAAAGCCCTCGCCATTGGCGATGTAAGTCCACCGGCCGGCCTGGACGGCGCCGGAGTTCTTGAGCGCCAATTCGTAGAAATTGCGTTCCCATGCGTTCTCCGGGATGCGCCCCTCCTGCATCAGCCGCCAGAGACTGCCGTAGGTGCTGACATTATTGAAACCGTGATCGTGTACGCCTGTGTGCGTGAGATGGTGCGCCATGCGCTTGACCGTTTGCTCGCGCCCGTAATTGAGGAA
This sequence comes from Chthoniobacteraceae bacterium, assembly GCA_049521415.1. Lineage (GTDB taxonomy): Bacteria > Verrucomicrobiota > Verrucomicrobiia > Chthoniobacterales > Chthoniobacteraceae > DATAXI01. Next base: position 36,697 of record JBEKOV010000008.1, on the reverse strand, counting down.
TGCCTCGTCGTACGTCGCGTCGTAATGGAGCACGGCGGAGCCATAGACGAAACCCTGGGTCCATTCCGTCCAGCCGCGCGCCGTGTATTTCCCATTGACGGTGTAAACCGGCGTCGCGTTGCCCGGCGTGTCGTCGCGGGCGATGGACCAAATCTTCGGCCCCGAGGCCTGCCAGAGGCGGTCCACCTTCCCCTTCAGGTCCGCTGGTTTTAATCCGATGTCGATCTTCATCATGCCGCCTAAATCGTGTGGATGTGGAAGCGGGCGTTGTTCACGGGCAGGTCGAGCCGCCCGAATTCCCGGCGCGCGAACTCCAGCGCAATGCCGCGCCCGATGCCGCGGGATGCTCCAGTTATCAGCGTGAGGGAGAACATATATCGAAAGGATCCCAAGATGCTGGCAGGGGCCGACCTATTACTAGCACAAAGTCGATCCACGCCGGTCTGGCCGGCATTCCGGGATTGATCGGCACCGGCGCACGGCCCACCATTACTGCTCCCATGCAAGTGCCCCTTCTGGACCTCAAGAAACAATACGAGTCGCTGCGCGAGGAGATTCGCGCGAAAATCGACGAGGTCGCCGATTCGCAGCAATTCATCCTGGGGCCGGAGGTCGAAAGTTTCGAGCGCGAGGTTTGCAATTACACCGGCGCGGCGCATGCCGTCGGCGTCTCCTCGGGCACGGATGCGGAACTCGCGATCCTGATGGCGCTCGGCATCGGGCCGGGCGATGCCGTTGTCACGACGCCTTATACTTTCTTTGCGACTGCGGGGTGTATCGCGCGGGTCGGCGCGCGCATTCTCTTCGTCGATATCGAGCCGGATACGTTCAATATCTCGCCGCAACTGCTGCGCCAATGCCTCGAAAAGAACCGGCGCGAAAAGATAAAGGCGATCATCCCCGTTCACCTTTTTGGCCTGAGTTGCAAGATGGACGAGGTTCGCACCATGGCCGCGGAGCATGGCGTCCCCGTCATCGAAGACGCCGCGCAGGCGCTCGGCGCCGAATATCCTGGCGCGGACGGCACGCAGAAGTGCGGGGCGATGGGCGAGTTCGGTTTCTACTCGTTCTTTCCCTCGAAGAATCTTGGGGCGTTCGGCGACGGCGGGATGATCGTCTGCCGCGACGGGGGCATGGCAAAAAAAATCCGCGCGCTACGCAATCACGGCATGGAGCAGCGCTATCAGCATCACTCGGTCGGCGGAAATTTTCGGCTGGATGCCCTGCAGGCCGCGATCCTGCGCGTGAAATTACCGTACCTGGACCGCTGGTCCGCCATGCGCCGCACCAACGCCGCGCTTTACCGCGCCGAATTCGAACGCGCCGGGCTGGACCTGTCGCTTCCCGTCGAGTCCTTTGCCAGGCATACCGAACTGACGAATCACCATATCTACAACCAATTCGTCATTCGCGCGCCGCGGCGGGACGAGCTTCTCGCGCACCTCGCCGCGACGGGTATTGGACATGCCGTGTACTACCCCATCCCGCTGCACGTGCAGGAATGTTTCGCCGGCCTCGGCTACAAGGAGGGCGACTTCCTTGAGGCTGAGCGCGCGGCGCGCGAGACTGTGGCGTTGCCGATTTTCCCCGAGCTGGAGCCGGAACAACAGCGCGCGGTGGCAAGCTCGATCGCCGGTTTCTACGAGAGGTGAAGAGGAGCGGGGACGCTCCGAAAATTCGGAAATCGAATTTTTCTCAGTGTACCCAGATGCCCTGGTACACGGGCCTGCCGACGACCACCGGCGGCGGGCCGTACCCATCAGGCGGTCCGTCGGCCATGCGCGCCCTTGGCAGCAGGTTCATATCCAGCAGCGTGTCCATATCCAACCGTCCGGTTACCCGGAGCTGCGCGTAATGCTGGTAATCGCCAAGCGCCCTGCTGAGCGATTTGCTCAACTCTCCATCCACGATCCCGCGATAGAATCCTTCGCGAGCGAGGCGCATCTGCGCGCGCTGCACGGTGCCGCGCTGGACGACCGGCGGCGCGGTCTCGTACGGGGTCTTTCGGAAAAACTTCGTGTAATCCGTCAACGGCGCGGGAACCGCATACGACGGTTGTGCGGGTTGCGCCGGCGGGCCGGCCTCGGCGGGCTGAGACGGTTCGGCTGGCTCGGCAGGTTCCGCGGGTTGCGCAGGCTGGGCTGGAGGCGCGGTATCTTCGTCCGGCGTCGGCGCAGGCGTGTTCCCGGGCTGCTGGCGCAAAAAATCGTGATCGCTCTGGACCACGTCTTTGGAAGGTTGATCATCCTGCGCGGCGGGCGCCGGAGTTTGCGCATCGGTCGAATTATCAGCAGGCGGCAGCACGGCCTGGAGGGCATTGCCATTGTCGTCGCTCTTGCCTCCCAGGTTGAGCGAGGCGAGCGTCTGCGCGTCCAGCTTGCCCGTAACGTCCAGACCTTCCCGGATTTGGTACCGCCTGATGGCCGCGTCCGTCTCCGCCCCATCCTTCCCATCCACGTCTCCGTAATAAAATCCCTGGTCCTTTAGCGCCTGCTGCGCCGCCTGCAACTGCTGATCCGCCCGGGCCAGCCCCGTAAGCGACAATATCGCCAGCAAGAAAAAGAGACGTTTCATGGTAACCGCATTTTAAGACGCGGAAGCGCGCCGCGCCATTCAATCGTGCGAAATATCGGCCGTCCTCGGCGTCGCCCCGGCGGCAAGGTGCGGCGGCGGCGGGGTAATATGCAGCGCCGGGACGCCGTGCATGGTCTGGAGGTAGCCGAGGATGCCCGCTGCCAGCCCTTGCGCGATGCGGTCCCTGTAGCCGTCGTTGCGCAGCAGTTGGTTTTCGATCTTGTTGCTGAGGAATCCCCCCTCGACCAGCACGGCCGGCATCCGCGTGTGGCGGCAAACATAGAGCGAGCGGCTCTTGATCCCGCGATTGGTCTCCTGCATTTGCGATACCATTGCGTTCTGCATGCACGCGGCCAGGTTTTCGCCCAGGTCCAGCGGGCCGTCGTCCTCCGACCGGCTGAAGAATCCGACCCAGGTCCAATCGGTCGGATCGGGGATTTTCTGGTCGGCATAATAGGTCTCGATGCCGTTGACGTACTCGGCCGACGATTGGTTGAAGTGGATGGAGACGTAGATGACGTTCTTGTTTGTGTCGGCGATCCTGTTCGCGATTTGCGCCCGCTGCGGCAGCGACACGTAGACGTCGCTGTGCCGCGTGAGCACTACATTAATCGGGAACTTCTTCAGCAGCCGCTCGAGCCGCTGCGCCACGTCGAGCGTCATGTCCTTCTCCGCCAGCCCGAAAAATTTTGTCCCATCGTCGATGCCGCCGTGGCCCGGATCGATGACCACGGTCGGCGTCCCGTTCGCGGGCAGAACCCGGTTCGCGGCCCAGCCGGTCCCTATCGGACCAGGCAGGAAATTATCCTCTGGAACGATGAGAAAAGAGAAGCACCCCAGGAGGACGATGAGCCCCACGCACGGCATGCCGTGGCGCGCGGCGCCCGAAAATATGGGCGCGAATATGCTCAATATCCTACGCTTCATCCGCTTATTGACAGGATTCGAGCCAATCTTGTTCACGTAAATGTATCGTATATGCAGTGCTTATAGCATGCCAGGGGGGAGAATTGAACTCCCGACCAAGGGCTTATGAGTCCCCTGCTCTACCTCTGAGCTACCCTGGCGAATTTGGGGGAGAGACGCTAATTCACCGTCCGAAACGATGCAAGCTCTTCACGTTAGACGACCATCAAGTCCCTGCCGTAGATGGCCGCGCCTTTGTAAGCGCTCTTGATCTCTTCCATCATCGCTTCCGGCGTCGCGCCGAAGAGAAGTTGATGGATCAGTACTAACAACTTGGGCTGCACGGCGTTGGCAATTTTGGCCAGTTGCAGCGTCGAGGTGTGAAATGCGCCGTGGTATTTCTGCCAGCCTTTCGTGCGACTCATGAATGCGGAGTGGCAATAGGCCTCGTGGACAAGGACGTCGGCGCCGATGTAATTCCTCTCGAGGCCGGGAAACGGGCGCGTATCGCCGGAGACCACGATGGTCCGATCCGGCGTCTCGAACCGGAAGCCATAGGCGTGCGGCCATGTGCCATGCCTGACGCGAAACGCGCGTACTTTCATCTGCGCGTCCTTGTAAATGGTCCCGGCCTTGAATTCGTGTACCACCGGCGTCACGGCGCGCAAGTCCGCGTGCTCGAGGCCGTTGACGCGGATGGAGATATCCTCGGTATAGGCCGCGAGAATATGCTCGACCATCGCGCGCGTGCCCGGCGGCCCGTAAATCTCGATGGGGGTCATTCGGCCCACGACCCATGGCGTCAACATCAGATCCGCCAGGCCCGCCGTGTGATCGCTGTGCAGGTGGGTGAGGAAGAGGCGCGTCAACTGTGGCGGCGTCAGCCCTGGCACACCCGCCTGCGCCGCCGCCATCGCGCGCCGCACGACTCCCGGGCCGGCGTCCACCAAATAAGAAACCCCTCCGCGCACAATCGCCAGCGCCGGACCGGAGGCGTGCGGATCAGGAATCGGCGTCCCGGCGCCGAGCAGGACCAGCAATGTTTCGGGCAGCTTCCGGCGCGTCGCCGGAGCCGCCTTCCGCGTCTTCGCCCGCTTTGCATCCGCGGCGCTCATTCCCTGCTCGATGGCCTGGTATCCAGGATGCGATTGAGTTCCTCGACCAGTACCTCCCGCTCCTTGAGCAATTGCGCCGTCTTTTGCTCGAAGTCCTCACGCTGTGACTTCACCCAGGCTTCGTCGGGCAGCTTCGCGGCCATCGGAAATGGCCACTCGAGCCGCAAGGCGACGATCTCGTTAATCGAATTTTCGTTGGCCGTCTTCAACCGGGCCACGCGCTCCTCGATCTCCGTGGCCGGACGCTTCTCGATGTCCTCGGACGGAAGGTCTTCGACGAGTAACTCCAGGGCTTCCATCTCCGCGGCGTCGCCGGCAATGTAAGTCTCCCTGGCCCGCTCCCACAGGTTCTCAGCCGTCAGGCTTTTGTCGAAACGAAGGTCGGGGTGCAGCCGCTCCGCGATCCGCCGGTAGCGCGCCTGAAAGGCGGCGGTCTGTTCGCGCGTCATCAATGTATTGAATCGCTGGTTGGCCAGCTCGATCTGCCGGGGCCCCTGCTCGATTTCCTGTCCGCGCGGGTCGAATTCCTCCTCCAGCGCCCCGGCGATGTGGTCGTAATCGACCTCCCCGTCCTCGGCTGAATCGCGCACCAATTGCACTTCCCGCTTCAGTCGCCCGACTTCCCACTCGGCTTTCTTGAATGCGTGTTCACAAGTCCCGAGCTTTCGCTTGAAGCCGGCCAGGATATTGCGTTTCACGTTCACGATCATGTGCTCGCGCTCGACGTAAAGCTTCGCGTGCTGCACGCGCAGAACGGCGAGTTTTTGCAATGTGCCGGCAGGGCCGACCGGTTCGGGATCGGGCTCGCTCATAGCACCGCCTTGATCAACTCCTCGACGTGCTCGCAGAATACGGCGCCCAGCCGCGATTGCTCGCACTTGATCTTGCCGCGCCCGCTCATGCCCGGGCGCAGCAGGCCGTCCGGATTGTCAATCTCAAGTTCCGCCTGGAATGTGGGCAGGAGCGGCCTCTCGCGGCCTTGCGCATCCAGCCCGGTCGGCACATCGCCACCAGCGCGTGCCGCCATCACCTCGCTCGGCAGCGTGTCGGAGACGGAGGAATAGACTTTTGAGACGACGCCGGTAAATACGCGTCCGGGGAATGCGTAGGTGCGGAATTCGAGTTTCTGCTGCGTCTTTACGAGTCCGGCCTCGCGCTCGGTCAGGGCGATCCGCACCTGGAGGCGATTTGACGGGATGACATCGCAGAAGACCTGGCCCGGCTCCATGTATTCCCCGGTCTGCGTATCGAGGTCCTCGGTTTCGATCTTTCCGTCAATCGGCGAGCGCAGGACGAGCATGTCGCAATCGTGATCGAGTCTCTGCTTCGCGGTCAGGAGGTTGCCCAAGGCCATTCGGGCCTGATTCATGGCCGAGGCGTCTCCGTCGGCGACGGCCACTCGGCGCTCGATGTAATTCGACTTGAGGTCGTCTTCGATATCCCGCCGCCTGTTTTCGAGGTCGTTATTTTCCAACAGGGCGAGCACCTCGCCGGCTTTGACCGAATCGCCCGTCTTGACCGCGATCTTGCGAATGAATCCTGCCGACTCCGCGTGGATCTCGGCGCGGTTGCCATCGTAGAGGACAAACTCGGTCGTGACGTTGACTGTCCACGGGCAGAGCGCAATTGCCGCAACCACAAGCGCCGTGATGCCCAGGAATCTCAGGACTCGCGCGTTCATGAGAATGCCGGGATTCTTTTTGGCTCGTGCGCGAATCTCACGGCCAAAAGCATAGAGCGGAATGATGATGCCCGTCGCGCAAAATGCGATCTCGAGCCCCTGTCCCCACTTGGCCAGGCCGATCGGCTCGAGCTTTCTTCCCACGACCTTGATCACGCGGAAAACGATGAAGTAGGTGTAAAGATAACTGGCGATGGCGAAGAGCGTGAAGATGACCCGGCGCGGCAGGCCCTCCTCGTGAATCTCTTTCATCTCGTGAGTGGGCGCGCCGCCAACGGCCGCCGTCGTCGCGCAGGCGAGCACGTACCGGCGCGCTTTCTCGCGCAGGTTCGGCACATCCAGAAGGTCCGCGAGCGCATAATACCCGTCGAAGCGCATCAACGGGTTCGCGTTGAAAAGGACGGTGGTGATGCTGCACACGACCATGAGGTTATAGGCGAGCTGATTGACCGCGCCGCGGTCCGTATTCGCCCAGATCAGCGCCGCGACGGAGGCGATGAATAACTCGATGTAAATGCCGCCCATCGTCACGATCAGCTTCCTGCGCTTGTCCGCGAACATCCACGAGTCGGTCGCGTCGCAGAAGAGGAATGGCGACATCAGGATGAAGGCCGCGCCCATCTCGTGCACCTCGCCGCCAAAATGCTTGCATGCAAGTCCGTGGCCGAATTCGTGAAAAATCTTGGCCGCCATCATCGTCGCCCAAATGAGGAAGATGTTATGCAGCGTCAGCAGATTACCGAAGCTCGCCTCCAGTTTCGGGATGTTGTTGAACACCGTCCAGAGGGCCACGGAGAGCAGCACCGCCTGCACGGCCAGCGCCGTCCGCGTCCACAGGAAGCCGAGCCGCTTGTCGAGATGGAACAGCAGGATGTCCGGATCGCACAGTGGCACGCGGAAGTAAAAGATCAGCATTCCCAGCGATCCGAGCGACTTGCCCGCCTTCTTCTTATGCTCCCGCGCGAGCTCAGAGACTCGCGTGGCCATGACCGGGTCCGATTGCAAAAGACTCAGGTGGAAAAAGAGCTTGAACGTCTCCTCGAGTCGCTCGATGTCGATCGGCTCCCACGGGAATTCACGCCGGAGCTGCTCGATGATTTCCCTTACCGTCCGCTTGCCGTCCATCAAGCCGCCAAAGTACATCTCCATCTCACCCAGCCGGTAATACTTCAGCGCCACGGGATCCTTCACCACATAGGAAACCTTGTTCCGGTAAATCTGCCGGCTGATCCGCAGGTCGCTCCGCAGGCGCGGCAGCGCCGCATTGAAGTCGAACCCTTTTGCCGCTGCTGCCGCAGTAGTCGCCTCCATGACTCAGAAGAACCAGCGCACGCGCAGGTAATTGATGAATTTTCTCAGCGCAAGGTAGATGGCAGGCTCGCGATCCAGCGGGATTTTGCTCCGCCCGCTGTAACCGGACTTGAGGGCGGAAAGCAGATCGGGCGTTTCGTCAAAATCGGCCTTGACGAAAAAGACGTTGGCCCCCGGCACGGCGGTTGAAACAGGGCTGATCGCCTGCTCGTTGGGTATCACGGCCTGGATCTCGCGCCCAGGCGCCGAGTTCAACACAAACGACATCTTGAGCGGTCCCTGCCTCAGCTTCGTCTCGACCAGCCCGATTTCACTCTCGGCCACCTTGCTCACGAGCTGCCACCGCTGAAAATCGCCAATGTCGCAAAAGCGGGTTCCAGCCGGGATGACCGAGCCGGCCAGCATCTCGATGTCCTTGGTCAGCACCACGCCGCCGATGGGGCATTTGATCCACGTGCGCGAAATCTCGAGCTTGAGCAGGTCCACCTGCCGCCCCGCGCGCGCCACTTCGACGAGCGCGATCTGCTGCGCCGCCTCATCGCCGCCGGCCTCGTCGCGATTTGCCTCGATCTGATATTGTTGCTGCTGCTCCTGCGAAAGCCGCAGGTTTTCCTGCAAATCCTCGTCGTCGATTTTCGCGATCGGCTCGCCCGCCGCGACGATATCGCCCTCGTGAACGAGCACCTGCGTCACCCGGCCTCCCACTTCCGCCACGGCCACGCCGCGCACCTTCGGGATCAGCATGCAATCGCTGCGGACCATGAGCCGCATGGGAAAGAGGGCTATCGCCGCGATCACGAGCCCGGGAACGCCATATTTGTAAGCCAGCTTTCGTGGCCCCGTATCGGTCAGCTTGTGCCGCACCTCGGCGGCCCTCAGCATGAATTTCAGCATCGGCAATTGCTGAATTTCCAGCGCACCCGCGACCGCCTTCGTGGCGCGATTGGCGACGCCGATGACCAAATTCTGCGTTTCGGATTCCAGGCCGCGCTCCTTGTGGCTCTCCGCAAGCAGGACCCCGCGTTTCCGCTTGTCCGTGTCGATCATCGGAACGGCCAGCGCTTCGCTTGCGTGGCTGAGGACGAAATAATCGGAGATATCGCCCTGCATGGATCGCGTGGGCGAACTCTTCTGGAACAGGGTCGGCCCGCCGGCGTCCATGGCCTCCTGGGCCAGCTTCAATTGCAGCCGCACGAGCGCGCTCTTCGGGTTGACTACCTCGACATTGGAGACCGCCACGGGACTGAGTTTCCCATCGAGATCCGCCGTGAAGAATGCGCACCGGTCGCACCCGGTGATGTCGCGCGCCCAATTGACCAGCACGGCGCCGAGACGCTTGACGTCGTACGTCCCGGACATCTCGGAGGCGAAGAGCAGCATCTTTTGAAGCCGTGCGTTGCCCGCGGCCATCGTCTCGACGCGCTTTGCGCGGAGAAATACGGCGGCCTCGCGCGCCATCGATTGTATGAACGCGATCGCGCCCTTGTAGGCACGCGGATCGAAGCCCGTGGGCAGCCAGAGTTGCAGCACACCCAGCATCGCGGTCTCGCCGCTCCCCTCCCCCGAGACAATCGGCACATAGAGAAACGCGAACGGCTTGTAATTCGGCAGCCCGGCTGGTTGCCGCCCGTCATCCGGGCCGCCCGGAGGCACTACGATCGGCTGGCGCTGCGTCGCGGCCTCGCGCACCGCGCTGATGATTGCGGCGCGCTGCCGCGGATCGTTTGCGTAATCGGTCTCCTCAAACGCGGTCGCGCCGGCGACCTGGAATTCCTGACCCTGCGGCAGCCACACAGCCATGCCGCGCGCCCGGATCGCGGGCACAAGGCTCGAGATGAATTTCCGGAAGAACTGCTCCGCGGTAATGTCGCTGCGGCTGAGATGCGCGAACTCCTCGACGCACTTGCGGAGCGGTCCGCCATCGACAGTGGGTTCGAGTTCCTGCATCAGCATCTTGGCGCCAAAAGGGGATTAACCCCCTTCTTTGTGGCCGCGGAGGCGCTTGCGCGGGTCAAGCTCGACCGGCCCGAAACGCTCCTCGTGCCGGCGGATGGTCTCCAGCAGGACGAACGCGGTCCGTTTCGCGGCCTCATAGCTCATGACGATGCGGTGATCGATCTTCACCGTTTCGTCCACGACCCGCCCAAAGGCGTTCGGGTTGAGCGCGAAGTCCATCATCACCTCCTCGGGGGTGCCGGTGACGCGGCAGAGGTTCGAGTAAGTGGCGTGGGAGGATTCGTCGTAAGCGAGGGTCAGAGTCGAGGCTTCGGCCAGTTTTGACGCCTCGACGGGGGCGTCCGGCATGGGTTCGAGCGGTTTATCGGTGGTGTCGGGCATAAAGGTAGGGATTTATCGGGCGGGGACGTCAGGCTACGAGCAGATTCGTCTGCCTGAACCGCTTGAGGCTGTCCTCAATGGTCTTGTCGATCAACTCATCGACATGTCCGTTGGCCGGCCTGGCCAGCGTCAGGGTGCCGTTCTTGATGAGATCGGATACCAGCTTGTGCAAGTCCTGGGTGGTGTGGCTGCCATCGAGCTGCTGCAGGATGCGCCGGTCGAATTCGGTCATCGGGATGAGCCGATGCCTGCGGTTGGTCACCGTGCCGCCGCGCTGCGCCTGGTAACGCGCCAGCGGGCTGGCCGCCGGCTGGCCGCTCACCTCGGGAGAAGTGGCCGGCGGGATGCTGCTCAGCTCGATGAAATTGAGCGAGTACAGGCTGCGCAGCCCGTTGCCCAGCGTCGCCGTGTCCTGCTTGATCAGCGCCTCGTCGTCCTGGCCCTCCCGCGGGGCGAGCCGCGCCCGCGCAGCCTTGCGCAATTCGGTAAAGGAAATGGCCGCCGGACGGATTTCGTTCAGGTGCGTGACGGCGGCCTTCATTAGCGGCTGTCGCACGGGGATGCTCGCGCCGCTCGGCAGCTCGATCGACTCGGGCTCGGACGATTCGATATTCATCGGCGCCTTGGGCCGCGCGATCGAGGAGACGTAAAGCCGCGTCATGTACTCCGGACTGAGCGAACGGTCGATCACCGCATCCTTGTGCACCAGCAACGTCTGGCGGAACTGGCGGTTGCGCAGAAAATCGAGGTATTGCTCGCGCTCGATCGTGGTCTGGCAGACCTGGAGCAGCGTGCCCCAGATTTCCGGTTTCACGCCCCGCGCGGCTTCCAGCGCCATGATCCCGAATTGCGCCTCGCCGAGATATTGAAGATCGTGCGCCTCGGCGCGCTCGATGAATTCGTGGAAATAGATTGGGTTGTTTTCGCTCTCGAGGTGCTCGTGCAGGATGTACGAGTCCCGCGCCTTCCGGAGCGTCTCCAGTTCGTTTTGCAATTGCATCCCGTAGGGATTGCTCTCGCCGGGGACGGATTCGGCCAGGAAATTGAGCAGCGCGCGCGCCTGGCGCACCTTCACATCGGGCCGTTTGAATTGCCTCGTGTGATAAGTCATCATGTCCCGGATCATCCCGCGGATGTGCCAGCCGGGCAGCGTATTGTAGCTGACGTAGGCGATGCCCTTGGGGGTCAGGTTCTTCGAGCAGATTTCGAGAATCTTTTCCGCTACCTCCTTGGGCACCCACGAGAAAATGCCGTGGGCGATAATGTAATCGAATTGCCCAAATTCCGGCGTGATCTCCGTCAGGTCCATCTGGTGAAGCTGGATGTTCTTGAGGCCCAGGATCGCGATTGCGTCCGACCCCTCCTTTACCTGGCGCGCGGATAGATCGATCCCCGTGAAGTTGCTCCCGGGCAGCTCCTGCGCCATGGGGATGATGTTGCCGCCGCCCGCGCAGCCGATCTCCAGCACGCGGCATTGATCCACCGGCGGTGGGTCCATCCCCAACAGCGTGGCGATGCTGGCAAGCGCCGCGGGATGAGATTGCGGGAATGGGTCGCTGATGTATGGGACTTCGTCGTAAGTGGTCTTTGTGTCGCTCATGGGTGGGTATTGGTGGGTTGGGCGAAAGGGATTGCCGCTAGGCGAGAACGGGAGCCGCGACGCTGATCTGGGATGTGAGTTCCATATCGGGCCGCAGGAATCGCTTCCAGAGGACATTATTGGAAGCGTGCAGGTCCCCGGTCGCGCCGAGGATCATCGGCCATTGCGGCTGCGGGGCGGGCTCGACCTTGGGACGGATGCCGGGCAGGCCGGGCACCGGGTACATTTCGTCAAAGTCCGTGGTGACCTGGGTGATGTTATCGAAATCGTGCTGGAAGGGCTCCTCGCCGAGGAATTCGTAAATGCCCTCGAGGATTTCCGCGGGGCGCCGGGTAAGCTGGTCGTAATCGACGAAGTGCAGCCGGTCGCTGTGGCCGCGGGTGATGGCGTCCTTGATGCGGTTGTAGCAGAGGCCGATGGGCTGGTCGCCCTGGAGCCAGAGTGTGCAGCGGCCATTGAGCGTCTCCCACGCCGGGCCGCGCGCCGCGGTCTCGGTGACCTGGCGCATGTGCTGGTTCGAGCGCCAGATTTTCTCGAATGAGGCGAGCACGTCGCGAACATCGCGCACCGGGACGATGATACGCGCCTCGGTCTCGAAGAGCGCCTCGGCCATCTCGATCATGCCGAGCCATGCGCGCGATTTGTCAAAGATGACCGGCTGGGTAACGCCGCCTGCCGCGTAAAAATTGGCCAGGATGCCGCGCAACACGCGGAGCTTCCCGTGCTCATTGGGCGTGGCCTTGAATTCCACCACCTGGTTCCACTGCCGCCGCACCATGAACATGATATCGAGAATGCCCGGCGGCGAGGTGACGTGAAACCGCGGGTTCTGCGCAAGGATATTGCAAATCAGCGTGCTGCCCGCGCGCGGAAGACCGGAGATGAAGTGGAGTTTCTTGTCCTTCATGCGCTTAATCAAGCCGGCGCCGACAGTCCCGGGCCGGTAATCCCTTGCAGCGCCGCCTGCTGCTCCTGCGGGGTGAGCGGGGCCGAGACGTAGTAACCGTCGATGGCGTGGCGCCACAGGTTATTGAGCGGGGCGTATTTATTGGCGAAATTCCCGAGCAGGCGCGGCCAGTTCGGTTTCACGGGCTCGATTTTCTGCCGGATTTTGTGAAGGCCGGGGATGCCGTGCATGTAATCGTCCTCCCAGGTCACCTGCTCGACGTGGTCGAAGTCGTGATTGAAGAGCGGCTCGGCGAGAAATTCGTAGATTCCCCTCACGGTCTCGCGCGGGTTGGTGGTCATCTTTTCGAACTCGATGAAGTGCATCCGATCGCGCGCGCCGCGGCTGAGGGCGGTCTTGATGCGGTGGTATGCGCCGCCGACGACCTGATCCTTCCGCATGAGCACATCGCAACGCCCTTCGACGGTCTGCCAGTCGAGGTAATAGCCCTGTTCCTGCGGCTGCCCCCAGGTGCCGGCGTTCTTGCGCCAGAGCTGCTCGAAGGAGGCGAGCACGTCGCGGATATCGCGCACGCAGACCAGCACCTTCACCTTGCGGCCCAGGGACAGCTCCGCGAGCCAAAGCTGGCCCAGCCAGCCGCGCGACTTGTCGAAGACGATGGGGCGCTCGTCGGTCAAGTCGTCGAAATAATCCTGCATGATCCCCTCGATCACGCGCTTGCGGTCCGCGGCGGCGGCGGGATGATTGCCGGGGAAGACGTTCTTCCATTCGTCATGCACCAGATTGACGATATTGATGATGCCGCTCGTCGAGGTAGTGTGGATGCGCGGATTCTGCGCGAGCAGGTTGCACAGGAGCGTGGAACCGCTGCGCGGCAGGCCGGCGATGAAATGGATGGTCTTCTTCAAATTGCCGATTACCAGGCTGGTTTGACGGAGGATTACCCGCCGGCCGCGGCGAGCGCCGGCTCCGCGGAAGCGCGGCGGGGGGTGGAGTCCGCGGCGCCCTTCGCAGCGCGCCACATGGTATTCATCGAGGCGTAATTGTCCGCGACGGAGCCGAGATAGCGGGGCCAGAGGGGCTCGGAGGGTTCAATGACGGGGCGCACCTGGTGAAGGCCGGGCATGCCGAGGACCAGATCGTCCTCCTTGGTAACCTGCTGGATGTTCTCCAGGTCGTGCTTGTAGAGGGGTTCCTCGAGGAAATCGTAGATGCCCTCAAGCGTTTCGCGCGGCTTGCGGGTCAGGTCGTCGAAATCAATGAAACACATCCGGTCCTTGAAGCCGCGGCTCAGGGCGTCCTGGATGCGGTTGTAGCAAATACCGACGGGCTGATTGGGGCTGACGAGCACCTCGCACCGGCCCTCGACGGTCTGCCATTTATAATAATGCTGCTGCTCCTGGGCCATCTCCCACGTGCCGGCGTTGCGGCGCCAGAGGCGCTCATAGGAGGCGAGGACGTCGCGCAGGTCGCGCACGGAGACGAGCACCTTTGCCCTGCGCTCAAGGATTGCCTCCGCCATCTCAAGCACGGAGAGCCACGCCGGGGAACGGTCGAAAACGATGGGCCGGTCCTTGCCGTTGTCGAAATATCCCTCGAGCACGGAGCGCATCACGCGCAGCTTGGCCGGCTCGTCCGGCGCGGCCTGGAACTCAATGACCCGGTTCCAGCGGTTGCGGACCATGAGCACGATATCGATGATGCCGCTGGTGGGGGTGACGTCAAAACGCGGGTTTTGGGCGAGGATGTTGCAAAGCAGATTCGCGCCGGAGCGCGGCAGACCGGAAACGAAGTGAACCGTCTTTTTCATGATCGTCTGTAGCTCTTGTGGGGGGGTTCGATTCCGGTCCGAATCACCATCGCCCGGTGGCGGAGATAGTCTGATTCAGTTTTATTAGCCTTGCTTTTGCTTGATCCGATTCGCCGACAGGCGATGCCATTTGTAGCAAGTTTCAGTGCGCCGGGGGAGCACTTTTTTCGAAATCTCGCGCCATGCCGGGAGGCCGGTTGATAAGCCACGGGCGTGGAGAGGCCAAGAAATTTCGGCTCCCACGGGCCTAAAGGGGGCCGATTCTCCCTGGACGTGGGAGTTCGCCCTATGCCGCCCTCATGCGTTGCGAGTCCGCCGTTGCGTCAAATCTTTCGTACGCGAACGTCATAGGCGCCGCCGCCGATACTGGAGATAACGGTGCCGTTACCCGAGGTGGTGACATTGGCATTGTTGCCCCAAGCCACAGTGCCGAGGTTCCCCGCCTCGACAGCCGATGTTGCCGAGCCGCCCGTGGTGAGGGGATTCGGGAGGGTGACGGTGACATTGCCGATAGTACCACTGGTACCGGAGTCGCTGGTATTGCCAAAGTAGGTGTGGGTGGTCTTGACGCTGGCGACCAAGTCCGCCCCGGCAAAGTAACCGGTGATGTTGACGGTCCCGATCTGCGCGTTGGCCGTATAGCTGTAGCCGGTGACTGTGTAACCGGCGCCGAGCATATCGCCCGCGAAGAAGCCCGTATGGAAACCCTGGGCGATAGTATCGGTGAAAACAGTGCCCGTGAGGGTGATGTTGCCGATATTGCCATTGGTCGTAAAGGCGCTGTTCCCGATACCGGCCCCCGCGTCATCGGCCACCGGCACGTAGGCCTTCACATAACCGATGCCCGCAGTGGCGCCAGGCGCGATCCCTGCCCGGAAACCAGACGCCCAAATTGCGTTGGCAGTGCCAGCCGCGACCTTGGCATAGACGCCGGCAATGGAGGTGCCAGCGTCAAAGGTCGAATTCGCAATCCCCTGGTTAACGACGCCGGTCCCCGTATTGGTGGCCTTAATGATGCCGATCGAGGTACCCGCCTTCAAATGGGCGCCATAGATGGTGGCCGCGCTAACCGGCGGGAAGGCCTGGGCCTTGCTGCCCTGCATGGCCTTGCCCGTGATGCCCGCGATGGAGCCGCCGGTGTAAGCAAGTAGATGCTCGATGCCGCGTGAGGAATTCGAGCTGCCACTCGGTGTCGATAGCGGAGTGGCATTGGAAGAAGTGCCGTAACCATCGATCTGGCCGATCGAGCTGGTGCCCACCTGGCCCGTGCCGAAGCCCGCGTTCAGGGTGACGGTGTCCATGCCGTAGCCGGTGGCGTTGTACGACCCGCCGGTGCCGAATGCATAGGACTTGGCCGTGCCGGTGACGGCGCCAATGGTGCCCTTGGCCACAGTGCCGCCGCCAAAGGGGACGCCGGCATAGGCGCTCAGAGACAAGATGCCATAGACGTGGGAGGTCCCGCCGTCCCCTTCGCCATTTGCAAATCCATAGGCCGTCCCGGTAATGGCGCCAATCGAGCCGATACCCGCTTGCGCAGTGGGAACAATGTTCGGAGACCCGGCGTAACTGCCGGCGACAGTGTTGCTCACACCATACGAGGTGGTGCCGGCGTAGAACTTCGAGGGATCAATCCCCTTGACGGTGGTCGTGGCGCTAAAGCCCGTGGCCTCGCCCTTGCCGATGCCGACGATGGTTCCGATAGTCGCCGCCGCGCCCGTGGGCACATCCCCAATCGCGATGCCGGCGGTGACATTGGCGTTGCTCAAGCCAATGGCCGTGCTCGAAGCCACTCCCGCGACGGCGCCCGCGATCGAGTAGGCATATGCATGGCCGCTCAGGTTGCCGATGGTCGCGGCGCCGGCGGTGGCGATGTTGTTAACCGTGCTATTCGGAGCGGATGCGTCGCCTGCGGAGAGAGTCATCCCCTTGACGCCGTATGCGTCCGCCTTGGCCACCTGGGTGGGAGCGGTGGCGCCAAGGTCGGCGAAGGCGAAGCCTTTGCCATAGACGAACCCGATGGAATCGGTGCCGCCGGCATGCGCCACATAGCCGCCAGCCTGGGCTGCGTTAAGGGTGATGCCGCTGACGCCGCTGGCATAGGCCACCTCGTCAATTCCCTTCGCTGTCGTGGAGGTTGATCTGCCGAGACCATAGACATTGCCTATCACAGCCGTGGCGCTGTAACCGGCATCGCCCTTGTTCGACCCGCTGCCGCCGTTGCCGGCGAATAGGAACAGCGATTCGATGCCATACGAGTGGGTCTCGGTTTTCTCGTTGGCGGTTGTGTTCACGGCGACGCCCGTCGCCACGGCTTTGGCGATTCCCTTGCCATAAATGCCAACCATGCTGCCGCCGGCGTTGGCTACTTGCGCAGTCCCGCCATAGACTTTGAGCCCGCTGGGGCCCACGGCGTTGCCCGCGTCGACGTTTACGTTAAAAATGCCCTTGGCGGCGCTCTTGGCGGCAAACGCGGTCGCGTAGGCATTGCCATAACCGGAGATAGTGCCGACGGTATCGTTGCCGGTGCTGCCGTGGCGCGCATCGGCCTCGTAGCCGTAGGCGTTGCCAACCAACACCTTCATTCCGTTGATTCCGTAAGCAGTTGCCGAGGCCGTTGCATTGGGGGTGTACGGGTTATTATTCCCGGTCGCGGTGGCCGTGGCCGATGCAGAAATGTTGCCGACCGAGCCAAGCCCGGAGACGGCCTGGGTGCCGTTTCCGGTGAAGTTCGAGCCATTGGCCACTCCCGCGCTGAATGTCGACGGATCGATGCCCTCCGCAACTGCGGTCGCGTTGTAACCGGTGGCCTCGGCAATGGCGGTCGCCGAGATAGCGCCGATCGAACCTGACCCGGCACGGGCATTGGGAGCCGTGGCGCTGCCGGCGATGCCGGTAACGCTATAAAAGCCGTAGGCGTAAGCCTTTGCCGTGGTGGCACTCGCGCTGGTGGCGTACGAGTACGCCCGACCCGTGAACGTACCGATGGAACTGCCATTGCCGCCGCGCGCATAGGCATCGAAATTCGTGTTAGTGGTCTTCGCGTAGCCGGCCTCGAAGACGCTCGAACCGATGCCGACCGTCTCATGGCCGCCGGCTATCACCCCGGCGGAGAGAACGTAGTTGAACACGGTGCCTTCGGCCGTCGAATTTGCCTTGCCGTAAATGTTTCCGATGATGCCCTGGCCGGCTTCCGCCTCATTATAAGCGGTCGCATTTCCCGCCTGGACGTTGGTGCTGAACGCAATGCCCGCGCCCTCCATGGATTTCACCGTGCCCGCATCAGTGGCGCTCGATTTCGTGAGGCCGATGCCTGTGATATTACCCACCTTGCCATAGGCTCCGAAGGCATCATTAAGGCTCGCCGCGGTGGAATAGGCGACACCGGCCCTGATCACGAGGCCGTTGATGCCGACTCCCGCGTCATTGGTTATCTTCCCATCGAAGCCATCGGGAGAGTATCCGAGGGAGATTCCCTTGCCATAGATGGTCCCCCCGGCGGCAACGGTGCCGGCGCCCGCTATGATATCGCCAGGACCAGTGGCATAGCCCGCGTCCATGATCACGAACTGGATACCATCGGACCGGCCTCCGACACTGACCGAATAAGCGGAGGCTTTCGAATAGCCCTTCGCGATGGTGGTTCCAATCGTGCTTGTGCCGGCGTCTCCGGCAAACGCATCAAAGCCGTTGGCGTATCCGGCCTTGAACGTGTCGCTCAGGAGTCCGTCGCCATACCTTGCGGTGGCGTATCCGCCGGAAGCGCCCTCATTGCCGGTGGCCGTGCCGTAAGCCTTCGCATAAATGTTCCCGAGGATGCCCCGCGCGGATTCCGTCTCGCCGCTGACCAGACTGCCAAGGGCCGTACCGGCCGAGAAGTAGGAATTCATGATGCCCGCGGCGGTGGTGGTGGCGGTATATCCCGTGGCGACGGCCTGCGCCGTTCCCTTTATGGTTCCGCCCTGGGCGATATAGCCAGTGCCGCCATACGCGCGGTAGGCATTTTCGATGGTACCCCCATTGTTGCCACCGAAGGCATCACCGGCCCGGACCGTCGTCTGATAAATACCCTTCGCGCTGCTGATCGCGGTGCCGCTGGCGTAAGCTTTCGAGACAGCGGCGCCAGTAACGGAGCCCACATGGCTGCCATTCCCGCCCCTGGACGTGCCTTCGGTGCCGTATGTGATGGCGGCGCCGGCGTAGAACTTGGAGGGATCGATGCCCCAGGAGGTGGCCGTGGCTGTGGTGCCCGTGGCCTTTGCGTAGCCTGTGCCGCTGATGGCGCCGATGTTGCCGCTACCGGCATCGGCAACGCCGGCCATGGCAGTCGCCACGGCGTCTCCGGCATAGACGTAGGTGTCTTTGATGCCGGCAGATGTCGCGGTGACAGCGCCGGAACCACCCGTGCCAGTGGCAATGGAACTGCCGTCGCCGGTGATGTTCCCGACAATTCCGAAGCCGCCCTCAGCGAGATTAACCGCGTAGGCGGTGGCGGAATAGATGGTGAGATGCTTGATGCCGTAGCCGTTATGAGTGGCGGTGGTTGTGCCGCCGGAGGTGGGGGTCGATGTGCCGGTGACGTAGCCCTTCGCGAGAACGGCCCCGACGTTGCCATAACCCGCGTAGGCATTCAGTCCATAAGCCGAGCCGGCGGTAATCCCTAAATTGAGGATGCCAAACGCATCGCCCGTGGTCGTGGCCGGGGAGCCGGTCGCGGAAACAGTCGCATAGGCCAGACCGGTGGTGGTACCCACCTCGCCGCGATTGCCAAACGCATTTGCAACCCGGTCGTGCGAATAACCGGTGCCGGCATAAAGCTCGGTATCGGTGACGCCGTAGGCGCGCCCTTTGGCGGTGGCGGAGCCAGCCGGAGGATTATTGGGGCTCGTGACTGTGGCGGTCGCGGTGCTGGTAGTAGTGGCCTTGCCATAAATCCCGAGGGACGTTCCAAGGAGGCCCTCCCCGCCGTAAGCGACTCCGCCCAGCGAGTAGGCAATTGCGGAATTGACCAGGCCGTAGGCCAGGCCGCCCGCGAGGGTGAGACTATTGACCGGTGCGGTGCCCTTGGCGGTGCCATAGGCTTTGCCGACACCCTTGAAGCCGCGCACATTCGCGCCGGCGTCCGGAGCGGTGCCGTGCCAGCCTGCCGCGTATGCGATGCCAGTACCCGTCGTATCGGCAAATGCGCTGCCGGCATTGACCAGGAAAGCGGTGACACCGCCACCGTAGGCGGTCGCCTTCGGATCGGTCTTGCCATAGGCATAGGCGGTCGCCGTGCCGTAGCCATTGACGCCATTGACGTACGCATAGGCGTTCTTCGCGACGGCATTGCCGCCGCCGTAGGTCTTGGCATTGGCCGCATTGAGGTCGATGCCCAGGATGCCGCCCGCAATCGCGTAGCTGGTGGCCGCGCCGCCGCCCAGTACCTTGGAATAGGCCGTGGCCACGCCCTTGATGAGGCCCTGGGTGCCGATCTTGCCCTCGACCGACTTGGCAGGGCCGGTGCCGAAGTTGTAGGCGTTGCCCGCGTCGCCGAGCACACCCGCGATGCCGGTAGCGATCGCGAGGCCTCCGCCGTTGAATGGGCTGGTCGCCTTGGCGGTGGCCGCCGCCGTACCGTAGAAGCCGCCGAGAATGCCGGTGCCGCCGTAGGTGCGCGCGGTGGCATTGGTGTTGGCGGTGGTCGCATTGCCCGCGCCCGCAGCCGTGAGCAGGATGCCGTAAGCGTCAGCCTTGGCGGTCACGCTGCCAGCGGTCTTGGTGGAAGTGGCCTTCGCCGTCGCATAACCGATAAACCGCCCGATATTGCCGTAGCCGCCGGTGGCGTAGTAACCACCCGTGGCATTACCGGCGCCGGCGATAATGCCGTCAAGCCCGCCAGCCTCCGCCGCGGTGTAATAGCCGGTGGCATAGGCCTTGCCGACGCCCTTGATCGTCCCGTTCTTGGCGATGTATCCGTGTCCGCCATAGGCGGCCCAGCCCGTGGCATTGGCCGCCTGGAGCGAGAGGCCGAGGTCCGGCACGGAATAGGCCTTCGAGTGCGCGTACTGCCCGGTCGAGGTCGCCGTAACCTTCATGTATTGATAAAGCGAGCCGATGGTGCCCGTGCCGCCGAAGGCGAAATCATTGGCGGCGGTGCCCGCCGTTGCATTGGAGGCGCTGAGCAGTACACCCTCGAGGCCGATGCCATAGGCATAGGATTCGTTCGTGCCGAGCGCGGTGACTTCAACCTTGGAATTGACCGCGCCCATCGTACCGGTGCCGCCTTTCGCCTTGCCGACGCCGACGGCGTCCGCAAGGTGGACCGTAAGGGCATCGATGCCGGTGCCGTGGGCGATGGCGACGCCGCCGCTCGCCGGCTCCTTCGCGTAAGCGTAGGCGTTGCCGGTGATGCCGTTGGTGATCGTGCCGGTGCCGCCGTAAGCCGCGCCGGCGTTGGTGTAAGCGTAGCCGAGCTGCACCTTAAGGCCATCGATGCCGTAGGCGCTGGCCGTGGCGGTCCCGTTGATCCCATCGGCAACGCTCTTCGCGGTGGCCGTGCCGGTAATGGATGCCACAGTGCCGGTGCCACCGACAGCGTTCTTGCTGCCGACGAATACAATCTGCGTGGCCTTGTAAACGGCGGAACCGGCGCTGATCGTGCTCGGATCGATGCCGTATGCCAGCGAGGTGGCTTTCCCGTTGATGCCAAAGGAATAGGCGCCGGCAAAGGCGCTGCCGGTGACACTGCCGATAGCGCCGCTGCTATTCTGGCCAAGGCCGGCGGCGATATAAGTCCCGTGGATGCCCTTGGAGGTGGCGGTCGCATTGCCGTAATAGCCTTCGGCGGTGCCGGCGGCAGTACCATTGATATCGCCGATCACGCCGATGCTCCGGCCCGCCTCGATATTCGTGTTATTGATGCCGTAAGTGGTGGTGGTGGAAATCCCCGAACGAGTCGTGCCGGTCGCATTGCCAAAGATAATGGGGAGATAACCGTCGCCGTATGCGCCGGTGCCGGCAAAGATATTGGACGCATCGATACCCTGCGCGATCGAGCTCGAGACAGCCGACCCGTTGCCGCTGCCGGTGGCGGTGGCGGCCGCCTTGCCGTAAACCTGGTTATTGATGTGGCCCGTCGAGTCGAGACCGGTCCCGGCCGCGAAATAGTCGCCCGCGCCCTTTGCACTCGCGCCAAGACCGTAGGCGAGCGCGGTGGCATCGGCGGTGTAGGCATGCGCCAGCGCCGTGCCGTGGCCGTAGATTCCATTAATGCTGCCGTTGCTACTGCCGCCATTCGAGGCGACGGCCTTGGTTGATATGATGCCGTAGCCGGCGGCCTTCACCTGGTAGCCGTAGGCATACGCGAACCCGTACCCTTTTATCTCGCCAATCGTGCCCGTACCACCGCCGGCGGCGTAATTGATATTATTGGCCTGCGCGTCGATGATATCCTTCTTGAAGCCGATGGCCGTGGCACTCGATGTGTCCTTCGAGTTCTGGAAGCTGTCGTGGACCTTGGCGATAGCCTCGCCATAAACATTGCCGATGCTTCCGAACGTGCCGCTGTAGCCGGCGTAGAAGTTGGTTTTGTAGATGCCTATGGCAAGCGCGCTCGCCTTGGCCACGTTCGAGCCAAGAACATAAGCCTCGGCGATGCCGCGGATATTGCCAATGGTGCCGCTAGCCAGGCCGGAACTGACCGTCGAACTGGTGAAGCCGTAGGCCGTCGCGGAGCCGCTCTCGGTCTCGGCATAACCCGCGGCCCTCAAATAACCAATGTTACCGCTGCCGCCGTAGCCAAGACCCGCGGTCACTTTGGTATGGGCGATGCCCGCGGCGTAAACATTCCCGGCATTGGAGGTTGCATCGCCGGTGCTTTGAATCTCGGTAATCCCACCGGTCTTGTATCCGGAGTGAATGACCGCGCCGTTAATGCCGATCCCGGTGGCGTTTCCAGTATTGGCATAGGCTTCGCCACTGGCGAAGATTTCGGAGAAGCGCCCGCTTCCGTAGTCGTGCGCGGTACCGGCCTGGAAGGTGTAGCCGCCAGGAATGGTCGAGGCGTAGCTGGAAAAGCCCTTGTGCGATATGCCATTGATTCCGATGGCGCGCGAGCCGGTCTCGCCGTGGGCGGTGGCGCCGACTGAAATCTCATTGAAACCGCCGTAGGCGTAGCCCGCCCAGAAGCCGGAGTTGGTAATGCCTTCGGCCACTGCGTACTGTTGGGAAGTGGCGTTGACGTTGACGGAAATACCTTCGACATAGCCCCGTCCACCGGAGAGAACCGAAGCCTGGAAGTGGGATTCGGTGATGCCCAGGGCGGTGGCGTTGCCGTGCGCGGTAGCCGTGGCGGAGACGCCGACGAATTCGAAAACTCCGGTACCGGAACCACCCACGTCAAAAGTCGAGTGAGCGATGCCCGCCGCGTATGCCGAGCCAAAGGCCGCATACGCCAGCCCGGTGACCTCGATTTCGCCAATATAGCTGAAGCCACCACCCACGCCGGTGCCGGCGTAGAACCCGCTTCTGTTGATGCCGATTGCTGAGACGTTCTCGTGCTCAACTTGAGAACCCTCGGCATGGGCGTACCCGCTCACACCCTCAATGCGACCCGCCTCCGAGCCGGCGACGAAAACGCTCGACTCGATGCCGTAGGCGCGCATTTGGAACGCGCCGTTGATCTTGGCCGAGCCAGTGATATCGCCAATGTAACCGTAGGAACCAGGGCCGCCGCCGGCGACGAAGGTAGAATGCGCGATGCCGGAGAAGTTGAAGTTGTGCCCGACGCCATAGACGCCGTTGGATACAATTTCGCCGGTGATTGTGCCGATCCGGCCCTCCCCGTCAGAACTGCTCGACGCGCCCGCGCCGGCAAAGAAACCGCTGCCATAGATACCCGCCGAACCACCGCCCGGCGCCGTGGTACTACCGAAGATACTCCCGATCTCAAAACCGGCGGTAAACGTGCTGTCGAGAATGCCGCTGGCGACGCCCGCCACCGCGTTCGAGCCGCTTGTGGCGTCGCTGATGCCGGTGATCGAGCTGATGGTCGAGTCGAACTTGTGCGCGTCGTCCGCATTGAAGGTGCTGAATGCGATGCCGCTGGCGCTGTAAGCGCCCAGCGCACCGCCGTAAATGGCCCCCATGCCCGACCCGGAGTAAAAGTGGCTCTCATAGATGCCGTATCCACTGCCGGAGCCGGCGGCGGCGCGATTGCCGACCGTCTTGCCCGTGATGGATCCGATGCCGCCGTCGCCGCTGTGGGTGACGTCGACCGCGAAGGTCGAGTTGGCAATGCCGCTGCCGCCATAAACGTTGGTAGCCGTGCCTGTGATGGAGGAAATGCCGTCGCCCGCAAAGAAGGACGAATTGTAGATGCCATCCGCTCTCGCCGAGCCGTCCGCTCCGTGCGAACCGGCGGTCGAGCCGGTAATGATGCCGATGGCGCCGTCGCCATCCATCACCGTGTTCGCATTGAAGAGGGAATCCGAGATGCCGTTGCCCCCAAAATGCGATGTGGAGGACCCGGTGATATTCCTGATGCCGTGCATCGCGTAGAAGCCCGACTTCGAGATGCCCGAGCCGTATCCCGAGGTGATGCCGGTGATAGTTTCGAAGTAATTGGCGGTAAATTTCGACAAGCTGATACCGCTGCCGCCGACGGACTCACCGGTAACAGAGGTGATGTTGCCGGTGGTCGTGAACTGGCTGCGGACGATGCCATCGTGCGCGTACGGATTGGCGTGATTGTAGCCGGTGCTGATGCCGGTGATGTAACCGATGCCGCCGGGGCCCGCGGTTACCTGGGTATTGTCGATGCCGTTGTAAGGCGACTTGCCGTAAATGCCGGCGACATAGCCCGTGCCAGGTCCGACACCATTGGGCCCATTTCCGGCATTGACGATCACTCCCTCGAGGCCATCGCCACCGTGGCCCACGCCCGCGCCGCCGCGGACAACGCCCTTGACCACGCCAACCTGGCCGTTATCGACCTCGATGACGCTCTTATAGATGGCATCGACCGACGTCGTCACACCTGAGACGCCTCCGATATTGCCGGAGACCGCGTGAAAGGTGCTGTCGGTAATGGCATTGCCGCCGACCGCGCTCGCGGTGATGGGGCCGAGCACCAGGCCCGTCAGGCCGGTATCGGTGACGGTGAACGTGCTCGCGCGGATCGCCGCATTGTAATCTGCATGGATGCTCCCGCCGTGCAGGAACTGCCCATAATAGTCGCAATTGAAGGTCGAGGAGTCCGTGGCCGTGATCGCCCCAATGCCGCTCCCCGCCGTGAACGTGCTGTAATCGATCGCGGAGTTGTGGATGAAGTACTCCGCCTTGTACAAACCGCCCGTCCCCGCTCCGCCATACCCGTTGCCGCCATTGGCAGTGCCGCCCTTGCTGGCTGTGCCTCCACTGCCGCCCACGCCCGTGCCGCCAGCGCTCCCGGGCACGACGATGTGACCCGTCGAAAAGTAGCCGCCCGCCGCCGTTGCGTGCGCGGTAACGGTGCCGATGGTGCCCGTGCCGGCGTAGAAGTAGCTGTGATCGATGGCAGAGGCCGAGGGAATTGGCGTGCCATAGGTGGCGGAGCCGTCCGTCTGGCCGAGCACGTTGCCAGAGCTGTCGAAGGCGAACGTCGCATCCTGCGAATTGGCATAGACGTTCCCAATGCTGCCGGTGGCGCGGAAGGAATCGAACGCGATGCGGCCCTCGTGCGACGTGATGTTGCCGATATTCCCGGCGGTCGCGGTTACCACGTTGCCGCTGATATCGCCCAGCGCGTACAGACCGCCGATGCTGCCGCCGATGAATACGTCAGACTTGGGATTGTTTGCCGCGTTCCATGAGGCGGAGGTGGCGCTGCCGCCAATGTGACCGGCAACGGAAGTAATGGTGCCGATGGCGCCCGAGGCGATGGCCGAAGTGTCCTCGATGCTCATATCGGCCTGGATATTGCCGATACTGGTCGCAAGTGTGGTGGTGCTGCCGCCAAGAACCACACCCTCGATCCCGCCCTGGAGCACGGTAACGCTGCCGATGGCCCCGCCGACCGACTCGAAGTGCGTATCGGTGATCGATGCAACTGACGAGATGCTCCCGATTCCCCCCGCGCCCGCGGAGAACACGCTATTGACGATGCCGCTGGTGACCGAGGCCGAGGTGGCGTTGCTGACGATGTTGCCAATGCTGCCCGAAGCCGTGACGGCCGCGCCGCTGAAGAAGCCGGCGGTGAGGTTGCCGATATTGCCATCAAGCGCGACGATGTGGGCGCTGAACGGCGTCGAAGCTTGCGTAACATCGATGCCCGCTATATTCCCCGCGTTCGCCTGGATGGTGCCGGTAAACGCGGTGCCGGCGTTGATGTAGACGTTGCCGATGCCCCCTGTGGTCGCAAGCAGCAATCCGGTGAAATTCCCGTCCACGCTGATCGAGCCGAAGCTTTCCGCAGTGACTGTTCCGAGCAGCGAGCCGCTCAGCGATAGACCGCCGACTGTGGTGCCGACATTGACGTCCGCCAGGATGTTGTTCGCGTCAAAAGTCGTAATCGCGCCGGAGGTGGTGATGTTGGAAAGAACGTCGTCGAAGAATGCGCTGCCGATCGACTGGGCGGTGATCGGCGCCAGCACGTCGCTAAAGCGGGTATCGAAAGAGTTGACTTTGCCGCCGATGGTAATCGAGCCGACCAGGTTGTTGGTCGAGGGGTTGTCGGTGCGCCCGCGGAGAATGAGGGAATCAACCCCGCCGCTGACATCAATGTTGCCGAAGCCGACCGCCTGGAACGGATCGTCCAGCAGGCCGCTGCGGAATTGCGAGTTGCCAATATCCACGGCGATGCCGCCATGGAGGGCATGCGGACCCTTCGTGCCCAAGCCGATGCTGCCCGTCACGTCGATGTCCTGGAAGTCGGCGCCGTTCATCGAGATGCCGCGCAGATTGGTGCTCGCATAGATGCTGCCGATTTGCACGAAGCCGGGAGTGAAGGCCTGGTCAGCCTTGGTCACCGCGTACATTGCGTGGTAGACCGCGTCGCCATACGTCTTCATGCCGCCGGTATAGCTGGCGCTCAGATCGAACGGATGAGGCTTGGTGAAGATGTCCAGCACCGAGGCGGATGTGGCATGGCTGTTGATCGTGATGTTCTGGATGTCCGCGCGATTCTTGGCGCCGGCATCGAGGGTGATGTCAAACTTGCCCGGGCCAGTGAGCTTCACGGTCACCGAATCGCCCCACGCGTCCATGAAGTGGACGACCTTCTTGTTAAACCCGTTGCCAACGCCGCTGAAGAGGACGCGACTCTCGAGGGGCTCGAAATCAGGCTTCCTTCGCGGCTGGGCCAGCACCTGGGACTTCTTTTCCTCCTCCTGGGCCGGGACTCGTGTCCTGGATAATTTTTTTCGGGACGATTCGACGAGCTGCTTGAACATCCGGGTCATACGTAGATCCTCCGATTTTCCTACTAGGGGTTGGGCTTGCCTGACTGCGCGCCAGATCGTGGGTCGCGCTCACCATTATGCCGCCTGCCTGCCATCCGAACATTACTGCGCCGTGAAGTCAGGGGTTGCACGGTCGTAGTCTTACGGAGACCGGCATCCCTATGTCAATCCGCAACAGTGGAAATTATGACGATTTTTACGTAGGCAAAACCCGTGGGAGAAATGAGGCCCGATCCACTTGATTTGACAGTTAACGAGTTAAGTAATTGATGGCGAGATACTAAAGATAATAATATGCCATATTGACCTATCTGTATACGATGAAAATGAGTTCAGTCGTGTGATTACTCCATCTTACCGGGATGCCAGAAGTTATACTTACTACAAAATTAGGGTATTTTACCCATTTAAGTCCGGTGACAATTACGTGCTACGCCGCACGTTTCGCCATTCGCGCGGCAATCTGTAGCCTGAAAAAGTCCGCATTGGGAATGCCCCCCCGGCACCGATTGGGCCTCTATTGCAACGCCGGATCGGCGGCACGATTGCGGGCCTGATCGAGCACTTCGTGGGTCCGGTCCAGAGGCGCCTTGAGGAAATCGGTCCCGGGAGTCGGCGACTGGGTGACAGCATCGACGGCCTGCTTCACCGGGGCTTGATGGGCAAGGTAGAGGTAGGTCGCCCCGGCGATCAGGAGAACTGCAATATATCTCATGGATGCCAAAGCAGCATACGGCCTACCACGGGGAGGTCTCAAAATGCGGACCGCCGGAAGACTTCTCCCTGGACCGTCCATTATTTGGACTGTGCAAGGCGCACGGGAGGGACATACGGTCTTCGGTAACCGATTCTTTGGTGCGCGGCAGGCTCAGCCCGGCCCCCCGAAGACAAACACTCCCTTTTTTGCCATGGAAGTACTCGACCTGCCTCAGACTGTGGATACCGGAGCGATGAATGCGCTATTGGGCGCCTACCACGGGGATCCCTTCGCAGTGCTGGGGATGCATGTGGCAGGCGACCGGCTGGTGGTGCGGGTGATCCGCCCGGATGTGCGCGAGGTGGCCATCGTGCGGCTGACGGACGGAAAGAAATTCCCCGCCAGGCGGCTGCACGAGCATGGCTTCTTCGAGGCAATCCTGCCGCCCGGCGAGATGGAGCGGTTTGACTATGAGATCGAAGCCACGGCGCACGACGGACACCAGTGGCGGTTCCGCGACCCATATTCATTCGGGCAAATTCTGGGGCCGATGGACCTTTACCTTTTCTCCGAGGGCAACCATTACGAGATCTACAAGAAACTCGGGGCGCATCTGACGGAGATAAACGGAGTGCGCGGGTGCAGTTTTGCGGTATGGGCGCCGAACGCGCAACGGGTGAGCGTGATCGCGGACTTCAACGGATGGGATGGCCGGTTTCACCCAATGCGGAAGCTGCTGGGATGCGGGGTTTGGGAGATCTTCATCCCGGACGCGGTCGAGGGGGCGCACTACAAATTCGAGATCAAGGCATCCCACGGCGGGCTGCTGCTCAAGAGCGATCCATACGCATTCTATGGGCAGCACGGGCGGGAGACGGCGTCAATGGTCTTTGACCTGAATCGGTACAACTGGTCGGACACTGCCTGGCTCGAGAAGCGGGACAAGACCGAGTGGCAGCGGAGCGCGGTCTCAATTTACGAGGTGCACTTGGGATCGTGGGCGCGCCGCTTCGACCAGGAGAACCGCTACCTGAGTTATATCGAATTGGCGGACGCGCTGATCGATTACGTGGTCGATATGGGCTACACGCACATTGAGCTGATGGGCATCTCCGAGCATCCGTTCGATGGCTCATGGGGATATCAGGTGACCGGCTATTACGCGCCAACGAGCCGGTACGGGAACCCGGACGAGTTCAGGCATTTTGTGGACCGGTGCCATCAGCGGGGAATCGGGGTCATTATGGACTGGGTGCCGGGCCATTTCCCTAAGGATGCGCACGGGCTGGCGGAATTTGACGGCACCGACCTCTACGAGCACGAGGACCCGCGCAAGGGTGAGCACATGGACTGGGGGACGCTGATCTTCAACTACGGACGCAACGAGGTGCGCAATTTCCTCATCGGCAATGCCCTCTTCTGGCTGGACCAATACCACATCGACGGGCTGCGCGTGGATGCGGTCGCCTCGATGCTCTACCTCGACTATTCGCGGCAGCCGGGCCAATGGATCCCCAACCAATACGGCGGGCGCGAGAACCTCGAAGCGATCTATTTCATAAAACGCTGCAACGAGGTTTGCTACGAGCGATTCCCGGGCATCATGACCATTGCCGAGGAATCGACGGCGTGGCCCGGCGTCTCGCGTCCGACCTACCTCGGGGGGCTCGGTTTCGGCTTCAAGTGGAACATGGGATGGATGAACGACTTTATCCGCTACATGAGCAAGGAGCCGGTTCACCGCCGGTTCCACCAGGGAGACATTACCTTCTCGCTGCTCTATGCCTTCCATGAGCACTTTATCCTGGTCCTCTCGCACGACGAGGTGGTGCATGGGAAGGCTTCGATGGCGATGAAGATGCCCGGGGACTGGTGGCAGAAATTCGCGAATCTGCGCCTGTTCTACGCCTGGATGTACGCGCACCCGGGCAAGAAGCTGCTCTTCATGGGCAACGAGTTCGGCCAGACCTCGGAGTGGAACCACGACCGGAGCCTGGACTGGTGGCTGCTGGATTATCCCGAACACGCCGGCCTGCGGCGGCTGGTCCAGCACCTGAATTGGCTCTACAAAAACGAGCCGGCCCTGTGGCAGTTCGACGATACCTACGACGGCTTCGAGTGGATCGATTTCCACGACGCGGACAATTCAGTCGTCGCCTTCATGCGCAAGTCGCGCTCGGGGCCGCCGCTGGTTTTTGTGGTCAACGCCACTCCCGTGGTCCGCGAGAATTACCGGCTCGGAGCGCCCGGAGCGGGCTTTTACCAGGAGATCCTCAACACGGATGGCGGCATGTACGGCGGCAGCAACGTCGGGAATTACGGCGGCATGTACGCGGACCCAATCCCATGGCAGAACCAATCGCACTCGATTGTGCTCCGTCTGCCTCCACTGTCAGTGACAGGATTCAAGAGGGCATAAGATGACACCGGGGGCTATTGGATCGTTTCGAAATTCCAGCAAAATAGTTTGATTTGCACTGGCGATTGCCATAAATTCCCCAGTCCCGATCCCCACAGATCCGGCACTCCGCAACATCCCAATCCTTCCCATGAAAATTACCAGAACACAAAAAGGCTTCACCCTCATTGAACTCCTCGTGGTGATCGGCATCATCGCCCTGTTGGCGAGCATCGCGGTCCCGGCATTCACCGGCGTACAAATTCGAGCGGCCCAAACCAAGGGGCTTAGCAACGCAAAGCAGATCGGCCTCGCCTGCAAACAGTACGCTATCGACAATAACGGCTCCTACCCGACTAACCAGATGGGCACCGGTGGCACGGCGGGCAACACTGTGGCGGCAACCTCCAATGAGGCCTTTGACAATCTGTTCCCCGCCTACCTGACGACCATTGGGCCGTTCTACCTGGCGAAGTCAGCTTTCACCCCAGGCAACCAGCAGGCGGATCCCCTCCAGGCAACAATGCAGGAGGGCGGGTCGTTGCCGGCTGGCACGAATGAGTGGGCCTACGTAACTGGCCTGTATGACACCTCAAATTCAACCTTTCCGTTGATTGCTGACGGCTTCAACGTGGTCGGCTCACATACCTATTCCCCGAATGAAGTTGACAAGGGCGGCGTTTGGAAGGGCCTGCAGGCCATCGTGGTCTTCTGCGATGACAGCGCGAAGGTGATGAAGTGCAACCCGGAGTATATGGTCCCTGGCAGCCCCAACGGCAACGACCTGTTCGATGATGGCGGTCAGCCCGGCTGGCTCGGCGCAAACAATGTGACCGTCAATCCTCTCTAAGCGGCCACGCCGTTCATTCCTTTTCAAAAAGCCCGGGCCGAAAGACCCGGGCTTTTTTATTTCCTCATAACACCTCGGAATCAACCGACCCATCCCGGAGCTGCGTGCGGATGCGCTCCCCGCGCCGCGCGGTATTCTTGCTCCGCAGGATTGAGCCGTCCGAATCGAACGTGATCGAGTAGCCGCGGGCGAGCGTGGCATCGGGAGAGAGGACGCGGAGGACGCCGGCCATTTGCGCCACGCGGTTGCCCTTGCGCGTAAGTGAAGTGCGTGCGGCGGCATCGATCCTGCCGCGCGCCGCGGCCAGCGCGAGCCTGCGCAATGCGATAACCTGATCGGGCCGATGCTGCCGCAGCAACGCGAGCAATGCGGCAAGCCTCTCGCGCCGCGCGAGCATCCCGCGCTCGCGCCGCGTCTCGATGAGCGCGGCGGCGGCATCGAGGCGCTGGACGCGGTCCTGAAGCAGGCGCATCGGAAATCGAAACACCGCGGAATGCGCCAGCCCTTCGAACTGGCGGCGGCGGAGCAGCAGCATATTCTCCATCGCCCGCGCGAGCCGTGTGCGGGCCTGCGCCAGATGACGCAGCAGCGCGGCGCGATCCGGCAACGCCAATTCCGCCGCGGCGCTGGGAGTCGGCGCGCGGAGATCGGCGACGAAATCCGCAATGGTAAAATCCACTTCGTGACCTACGGCGGAGATGACCGGAAGACGCGAATCGGCAATCGCGCGGGCGACGATCTCCTCATTGAAAGCCCAAAGGTCCTCGATGCTTCCGCCGCCGCGGCAGACCACCAGCAGATCGATCTTCCCCTCGAAGAACGGGCCGTTGAATTCGCGGATCGCTGCCGCAATTTCCGCGGCCGCGCCGTCGCCCTGGACGCGCACCGGATTGATCACGACGCGCACCCACGGGGCCCGGCGGCGCGCGATGTTGAGAAAATCCTGAAGCGCCGCGCCCGTGGGCGAAGTGACGATGCCAATGGTTGCAGGATCACTGGGAATCGGACGCTTGCGAGCGGAATCGAAAAGACCTTCGGCCTCCAGCTTGCGCTTGAGCGCCTCGAAGCGCGCCTGCAGCAGGCCCGCCCCGGCGGGCTGGATGAGATTGACATTCAGTTGGTACTGGCCGCGCGCCTCGTACACGGTGACACGTCCTCGCGCCTGGATGAGCATCCCATCGGCAAGCGCGAACCGCGCGGGAACGGACGAGCGAAACAGGACGCACGAGAGCAACGCGCGCTCGTCCTTGAGGCCAAAATAGCAATGGCCCGAAGCCTGCTTGCGGAAGTTGCAAATCTCCCCCTGCACCCAGACCTCGCCGAGCGACGACTCGAGCAGCGAGCGCACGGAGCGGGTCAGGTCGCTGATCGACCAGATGCGCGGCTCCTCGGGCGGTGGAGGCGGCGGCTGGGCGAAGAGGTCAAGTTCCATCGGAGGGATGCTCTATTATCATTCGCGGGCTCAAAATTCCAAAAAACCGAATCGGGCGGGAACATGGAACGTCCCAATGCCGGTGGGCGACCACGAAGACAGTTCGCGCGGGGAACTGGCGGGGCGGTCAATGCGGAGAAAATTCGCGCGCCAGATTTCGCCGGGCGCGGGAGGATGCGGGGCGACGGCGGCGAAGGGGATGTCGAGCGCCGCCTCCCAGCCGGTGGCTGAGGTTGTGGCCGAAGTTTTCAAGCCTTCGCATTTCCACGCGAATTCCTTGCGCCAGCCTTTGCCGACGCGGCGCAGCATGAGATCGAGGACGGTATTGAGCGGATTCACTTCGATCTCGAAATAACACTCCAGGTCGCCGAACGGATCGAGGAAAACCTCGACCGTTTCCTCCTCGAAGAGCGGGCCGTCGCGGCGGGTAATCGTGGCCCAGGGATGCGCATCTTCGCATTGGAAGTGGATGCGAAGGTTTGCGTCGGTACGGGCCACCGTGACACGCGTGGCCTGCCGGGGCCGGGCCGCGGTCATATTCTCGTGCAGATGCAGCGCGGCGCCTGCCGCGGAGATATTTGCGCGAGGCGGCGGGGGCCGCGATTCCATCATGAAACCGCGTCAATCCGCGGAGCCCCCGCCTACTGCGGCGGCTGTAATTGAAAGATGAAGACGACCGCGCCAATGAGCGCGAGAACGGCCACGCCGGCAAGGACGAGGATGCCGGTGGCAATCGGGTCCTTCTTACGGCTCTTGGTCTTGAACGGAGATGCGTTGGCAAAATCCTCGGGACGCACGCTGCTCTCCGCGACTGTAGCCGCGACGGCGTGCTGCTCGGGCAGCGGGCGGGCGTCCTCGCTGTCCTCGGACGCATAACGCGTCTCAATCTTGCCGAAACGGATACGGTCTCCGTCGTGGATCGTGCCCTCGGTGAAGACCTTGTCATTGACGCGGGTGCCGTTGGTCGAGCCGAGATCCTTGAGCGTGTAATGGCCGCCGGAGAAGCTGATCTCCGCATGATGGCTCGAGACGGAAGCATCCTCGATATGGATCAAGTTGTCCGACACGCGTCCGACGGTGACCGTTTCCTCGGTCAAATCGTGCGAGGCCGTGGTCCCGTCTGGCAGTGAAACGATGATTTTGGGCATGGAGGAAAATTTCGGGGTAAGCAGGGCAACTTATCAGGCTCCCCTGCCCTCTTCAATCAGTTTGCGAAACTGGCCGAAAAAGTAGGTGGCGTCGTGCGGTCCGGGCGCCGCTTCCGGATGATATTGGACGCTGAAGACAGGCGCCTCCAGGTGGCGCATCCCTTCGACCGTATTGTCGTTGAGGTTGATATGGGTGACCTCGACATTCGCGGGAAGCGAATCCGGGTCGACGGCAAAACCGTGATTTTGCGCCGTGATCGCGACCTTGCCGGTGCGCAGGTCCTTGACCGGCTGATTGCCGCCGTGATGGCCGAATTTGAGTTTGTACGTCCTCCCGCCAAAGGCATACCCGAGGATCTGGTGCCCCAGGCAAATCCCGAATACCGGGAGCCGCCCGATCAACGCACGCACATTCTCGTGGGCGTAGCCGAGCGCGGCGGGATCGCCGGGGCCATTGGCGAGAAAGACAGCGTCCGGTTTCATGGCCAGTACGTCCGCGGCGGGCGTGGCCGCGGGCACGACGGTGACGCCGAAACCCTCCTGGCGCAGCCTGCGGAGGATATTGTACTTGATGCCGAAATCGTATGCGACGATGCGGTGCGCCACCGCCGGCAGCTTGCGGAAGACTTCGCCGTTCGGATCGATCTCCACCTCCGAGCCGTTCTTGCCCTTTACGATGGTCCAGATGCGGGATTTTTTGCCATCCGGGTCCCATTGGTAGGGCTCGGCGGCGGTGACTTCGCGGACAAAATCCATGCCAACCATTCCCTCGCCGGACCGGGCGAGGCGCACGGCCTCCTCCGCGGAGGCGCTCGAGCTGATGCAGGCGCGCATGGCGCCGCGCTCGCGCAGGTGCTTGGTGAGGGCGCGCGTATCGATGCCCTGGATGCCGGAAATCTTCCAGCGGACAAAGTAGTCGTCCAGCGACGCCTCCGAGCGCCAGTTGCTGGCCACCTCGCTCAGCTCGCCGATGACGAAACCGCGCACATGCGGCGCGGCGCTTTCGGCATCCAGAGCGTTGACGCCATAATTGCCGATCTGGGGATAAGTCATCGCGACGATCTGGCCGCGGTAGGAGGGATCGGTGAGAACCTCCTGGTAGCCGGTCATCGAGGTATTGAACACCATTTCGCCCAGCGCATCGGCGGAGGCGCCGAAAGGCTCGCCGGGGAAGCAGCGTCCGTCTTCGAGTGCAAGGGTGGCGGGCATTGGATTTGGGGTCCGCAGATTAGCGCGGATTTCCGCAGATTAAAGGGCCACTTTTCGCGCGCAAAAAGAATTTGCGAAAATCTGCGGATGAACCTCCAACCTAAACGAATAAATCTCTGCCAAGGCCAGACTGGCGAATGATCGAAGCGAGGGTTCCTGCCGGTATCTCACGGCGCCCCGCGGGCACGATGGCACTGTGACCGGAGGCGTCGCGAAATTTCTGGTGACTGCCCTTTTGGGATACCAACGAAAAGCCTTGGCTCTTTAAAATGCGCGCCACTTCTTCGGAACTGAGACGCCTAGGCATTGACCAGGCTCTCGCCTATCAGGACTTCCTCCACTATGCGATAGTCATCCGTGGGCTCATCCTCAAAATGGAGTTCCACCGCCTCCTTCAGGTTGGCGATGGCCTCCTCCGTCGTCTCGCCAAAGCTGGAGACATCGACATTGAGGCACTGCGCCACGTAGTACGGTGGTTCTTTGTAAACGCAGTACTTGATGGTTCGCATGGGACGACAATGTGCCACGCGCCGCCAGCCGGCAAAGGAAATAAAAAAGGCGCTCTGGTCAGATCACAGCGATCATTATTCCAAAGCGCCTTTTTTACCCCACCTTTGCCGTTGAAGCGAAGCTCCCGTTCCCTTCTGGAAACGGGCGGATGACCGCCGAAGTGCCGCTGACTTCCAATCAAGGCATGTCATAAAGCACCCCGGCCAAGCCTCCTGAATTGACGATGTTTTATCGGTCCGGGATTTTCGCTTGGTACTCGAACAACGCAGGGTAAACACAGAAGGCTGACGTGCCGCCGCCAAGGCGGGCGCGCTGCGATGCGCGCTCAAAAGAGGTCTTGGCCAGGCCTCGCCAGCTTCCCAAAAAATTTCAAAGAGCTACTCGCGGAAGCTCACGTTCAGCGCCACCTTCAATCGCTCTTTCAAGCGGGCGTGCGCCGCGTTCACTTCGTCTGCTACGAGTGTCTTCTCGGCGGACCGGTATGTCAATGAATAAGCCAGCGATTTTTGCCCCGCGGGCACTCGAATCCCGTCCGGATCCGAGAAGAGATCGAACAGGCGGATATCGACCAGCAGCGGCTCATTCGCGCTGCGCAAAATTTCCTTGATTTGAGCGTGCGTCACGGACGCATCCGCGATGATCGCAATGTCGCGCGTCACGGCGGGGAAACGCGGGATCGGTGTGATGCGCGAGGGAATCGGGCGGAGGCGGCAATTGGTGAGATCGAGTTCGAAGACGGCGGCGGGGCTGGGGCAATCAATCGCGCGCAGCCGCGCGGGTGCGAGCTGGCCGAGGTAACCCGCTGGCTTGCCGGCGACGGTGATGCGCACGGCCGGCAGCAAGCCGTCGATGGCCGCGGGCTCGAATGCGATATCCTCCATCCCAATTGATTCGAGGCAGCCCTTGAGATCGAAGAGGTCGGTCTTGCGCGGCGCTGTTTCGCGCCACGAGGCGGGCAGCGCATCGCCGGTCAGGATTGCCGCAAGCGGGACGCGCTCTCCCGTGGCAAGAAAAACGCGGCCCAGTTCGAAGAGACGAATCGATTTCGCGCCGCCGCGTAGATTGCGCTCAAGCGCGGCGAGCAGCCCGGGGATGAGCGACGAGCGCAGCACCGCCTGGTCCTCGATGAGCGGGTTCCGAATCGCCACGCCATCGGGCGCGTCGCCCCTGGAAACGAGCGAGAAGGTACGCGCCTCGAAGAACCCTTCGCCTACGAGGCGGCGGCGCAATTCCAAATGAAAATCGTGCACGGAATCGGCAACGCTCGAGGCCGCGGGATGTCCATTGACGGAACCGGGGATATTCTCGATCCCGAATGCGCGTGTCACTTCCTCGATCAAATCCGCCTCGCGGGTAAGGTCTGGCCGGAATGAGGGGATGAGCCACACGCCGCCGGATTGCTTGCGCAGGCCGAATCGGGTCAGAATCGTGTCGATGCGCGACTCGGGAACATCGACGCCGAGCAGCGCCGGGCAACGGCCCGGGCGCAACGTGACGGTGCGCGTGGTGTCGGGAATGCGGCCCGCGGTTTCGATCTCGGGCTCGGCGATGCCGCCGGCGGTCTCCATGATCAATTGCGTGGCGCGGTCCGATGCGGCGAGAATCGCGGCTGGATCGACGCCTCGCTCGAAACGGTAACTCGAATCGCTGGCCAGCCCGAGCCGGCGCGAGGTGCGGCGCACCGATGATGCGCTAAAGAGCGCGCTCTCGATCAGGATATCGCACGTGCCATCGGTCACACCGCTTTGCTCGCCGCCCATGACGCCGGCAATCGCGACTGCGGCGCGCGCATCCGC
>JBEKOV010000007.1:0-59464 GCA_049521415.1 Chthoniobacteraceae bacterium | reverse complement strand
GACGAGAGTGCCGGTATTCGTGCCGCCGATAGCCAGGCCAAACTGATAGGAGACCAGTTCATCCACGCTCGTGTTTGCCGAGACCTTCCCGAGGAGGCTTACGGCATAGGTTCCATAGGTCTCGCCGTCCGGTACTGAGCCAGAAACCGAGAGAAGACCTTCCGCGAATGCCTCTGCGGCTTCGGGAGCGGCGGACGTGGCGACTTTCTTCGGGCCAACAACATCGGCCATGGCGCCTTCGGTAATGGTGGCAAGCCCATCCTTGATCAGTCCCTCGAGCGTTGGGTCGGCAGTCAGGGCCGCGCCGATGGACGTATCCACAGCCAGCAAGCTTCGGTTAGTCAAGCCGGCGACCGAGACCGCGCTGATCGCGGCCCCGACTACGGCGGTCTGGCCGGCGGTGGTCAGGTCCTCGGTCTTGGTCGGCTGATTCACGTCCGCGACGGCGACGGTGATGGCGGCGATATTCGTCTCGTCCGTGTTCAGGGTGTTGTTGGTATTGCTGAGATATAAAGTGGCCAGCGTGCTCGTAACGACCGCAGCCGAACTCTCGCGGTCACTGCGAACCTTGTCGGTAGGGGGGAAGGGCTGGAACGCCGCCGCGGCTATATCCGCCGGCGTGATGCTCACGTCAGTGTTGCTCGTGACCGCCAGGGCCACGGCATGGGCGAGGTCAGCCGCCTTTGCGGTCAGGATGGTTTTCGAGGCGTCGAACGTCGCAAGCGCCGCCACGACTTCGCCCTGAGCAGTCTGCGCCCGAAGCGATTGGCCGGAGATGGCGAGTGCTGCCAGTGCGATAAAGGCGGTGACCAGGGAGGGACCGACTTTCCTGAGGAGTTGTTTGCCGACGAGAGGTTGGGTACTCATAAAACGGATAGGAGGAATAGGGTTTTTTTACTGACTACAAGTGTTCGGTTTCTTGGTGTTGGCGCCCGTGCATACTGCATACACGCGACGGGGCGACTATCTATCGCGACCCATTTTCCTTCAAGCTATTTTCTTGCCAACAAGCAGAAAAATTCTTAATCGGACGATACTTTTTATTATTTAATGCCCGTTTCCCTTATCAGCCGCTTAATGTTGCTAATGGTGGATTGTATCGTATAGCGGTATATTTATCACAGTTTTAGATATAACATGTTGGATTAAAGATACTTGAGTTATTGCACGGCGCTAATCTCCAAAGCCACGCCGCCAAACGATCTGATAATAATCTTTATCAGCTACAAAAATGGGCGCCAAAAACCTTTCCCGCCAAATCCTTTGGTTCTTACGAACTGGGCGTAACATCAGCTCCAAATTCACTCTCTTTGTCTCAATGCGATCCCCGCTTTTCTCAACCGCGCCTCCCCTTCCCCGATTTTTACCGTCTCAACGCCCACGCCGCAATGCGCCCGGCGGCCCTCTCCACCAGCGGCGCGGCGTCGCGAAAACATTGATCCGGAGATGATTCGGTGGACTCGATCGGCACGACGAAATCGAACCATTCCGCGATGTTCGCGCGCGGATCCAACTGCCCGCAGACGGCGGCGACGGGCTTGTCGTATTTCCTTGCGAGTCGCGCGATTTCCGCCGGCGCTTTGCCGTGCGGCGTCTGCGCGTCGATGCGCCCCTCGCCGGTAATGACGAGGTCGCAGCGCGCGATCCGCTCCTCGATGCCCAACACCTCCGCGAGGAGACCGAAACCGGATTGCAATTCCGCATGGCAGAACGTGGCCATGCCGTAGCCGAGTCCGCCCGCCGCGCCCGCGCCGGGCAGGCCGCGAAGATCGACGCCGATCTGTTCGGCGACGAGATCGGCGAGATGTTCGAGCGCCATTTCGAGATGGCTCACCGTTCGCTCATCGGCTCCCTTTTGCGGGCCGTACACGCGCGATGCGCCCTCGGGACCGAGCAGCGGATTGCGCACGTCGCATGCGGCGACGATGAGGGGCAGCGTTTCCCCCTCAGGAGGCTCGATGCGCTCGATGGCCAGGAAATTCGCGGGGCGCGGATCGAGCGGTTCGCCGTCGCTCGTGAGGAATTGCCAGCCGAGCGCCGCCGCGACGCCCGCTCCCGCGTCGTTCGTCGCGCTGCCGCCCAGCCCGACCAATATCCGCGCCGCGCCGCGCGCCGCCGCATGGGCGATGAGCTGGCCCGTGCCGAATGTCGAAGCCTCCCACGGATTGCGCTCCGCCGGCGCGAGCCGGCGCATGCCCGAAGCCTCGCTCATTTCAATCACGGCGGTCGTCGCGTCGATCCATCCGCAAAGCGCGACGACTGGCCTGCCGAGTGGATCCTTCACTCCCGCGACCTGGTCCCAGCGTGTGGCGAGCGCTTCCGCAAATCCTTCGCCGCCATCCGCGACCGGGCAACTATCAACTGTGATTCCCTGAATTTTTTGCAACCCAGCCACCACGGCATCGGCCGCCTGGCGGGCGGAAAGCGAGCCCTTGAATTTATCGGGCGCAACGAGCACTCGCACGCGCCTGCAATACCCGCGCACGCGGCCGGCGGCAATGCTTACTCGACGTCGCCGGCGTGCTGGAGGGAGATCTTGTCGTCCGGCCTCGACGAATCGTAGCGGAGAACAAAGTCCGTGTTTTGCCGCTTGTTCGCGAAGCGCAAAGTGAGGATGCCGCCCTTGAGATGATAATCGCCGACAGGCTCGAGCGATTCCCAAAACGACTGGTAGAGCATCGATTGCGAATCAAGGAGCTTCCATGCCTTCAGCTTGAGCCAGAGCAGGTTTGACTCCGTGCCGCCGCTGAAACTGGAACCGGTGGGAGTAGCGGATTGGGAAGGCCCGCTGACGCTGACCACGAAATAATCCACCTCGCCGGAGCGCTTCGCTGCGAGGACGGTGGCCGTGTCGAGCGTCACGGCCCGGATGAGGGTCGAGACATCCACGCGATGAGGCGAACCGCCATGCCAGCCGAACATGAGGCGGCGTCCGTCCGGGCGCACATGCGGCAGGTCCTGGTCGCCGCCGTCCGTCACCGCGGCGCCGCGCAAAACAGGGGCGCAAAGAGCGGCCGCCGCCGCCAGCATGAAGGCAAGCAGCTTCACACGGCTGCAAGTCCCTGACGGGCGGGCCGTGACAGCGCCTTGACCGCCGGCGTGCGGCAAAGGTGAATGAGGAGGCGATCCCTCGTGGAAAAGAGACACAGGAATTATTGAGAATAGCAGCAATTGTGCCCCTTTTAGCAGCTCATAAAGAAGCTGAAACGGTGAGTCAGGCTCCCTATTCGCGCAGGCCCAGGCTCCGCACTTCATCCGCAAGGATGGTCATCCCGCGTCGCACCGCGGCGGGGTCGGCGCTGTAGGTCACACGGATGCATTGCGAGGCGTGGTCCCACGGCTCCTGTAACCCAGGGAAGAAGTAGCTGCCCGGCACCACCAGCAGGCCGCGCCGTTTCAGCCGCGAGTAGAGCTCGCGGTCGCTGACGGGCAGCCGCGGCAGCCAGATCCAGAGGAAGAATGCCCCCTCGCATTGATGGACGCGGTAGTGATCGTAGCCCGCAAAGCTCTCGC
Source organism: Chthoniobacteraceae bacterium (assembly GCA_049521415.1). GTDB lineage: Bacteria > Verrucomicrobiota > Verrucomicrobiia > Chthoniobacterales > Chthoniobacteraceae > DATAXI01. Next base: position 55,951 of record JBEKOV010000007.1, on the reverse strand, counting down.
GCAGGACCTCCAGCGCGGCCTCGCTGCGCTGCCGGTAGAATGGCCGCACCACCTCCGCGCACATCCGCGTCAGCTCTCCGCTCGAGAAGAGCGGGCCAGTGATGGTCTGCCCGATGGTGCTTGTAGCGAGCACCACCTGCGCGTTCATGCGCGCGATCCGCTCGATGATCCCCGCCTCCGCCACGATGATGCCGGTGCGCGTAGTCGGCAGCCCGAGCTTTGAGAGCGAAAAGGTGTGGATGACATGCTCCTCCCACGCCGGGGGCTTCACATCCGTGAAGATGACTCCCGGGAAGGGCTGCCCATACGCGTGATCGATGATCAGCCGCGCGCCATTCCCGGCCGCGAGCCGGCTCAATGTGGACAATTCCGGATCCGTAATGACATTCGAGCTCGGATTGGTCGGGCGCGAGACGCACAGCGCCGCAATGTCCGGCGTAACCTCGCCCAGCACGAGGCGGTACTTGAACGTATCCGGGCCATGTTCCCCGATCTCCGGACGCCATGCGCGGAACATGTCCGGCTCAACTCCCTGATCGGCGTAGCCAATGTACTCCGGCACCAGCGGAAAGAGCACGCGGCGCCGCTCGCTTCCGATGGAACCGGCGAGCAGATTGAAGAGAAGGAAATTCGCCGTCTGGCTGCCGGTGGTGATTGCGATATTCTCCGGCCCGACCGGCCAGCCGAGTTGCGCCCGGAAGAAGGCTGCGAGCGTTTCAAGAAAATCGGGCCGGCCTCGCGGCGTATCGTAATCGCCCAGCATGCTCTCCATCGCGCCGGGCGTGGCGAGGATTCCCTCCAGACGGCGCCGCCAGACCTGCTCGACGGCGGGAATGTGGGCGGGATTGCCCCCGCCCATCATGATCATCCCGCCCGCGCTCAACGCCTGGCCCAGGTCCTCCATCAGATCGTAAATCCCGGAGTGGGCAGACAGCTTCTCGCCGAAATCTGAATAACGTCGTTCCACGGGAGTTACGGCCAATGAAAATTGACCGGCTTCTCGACCGACGGGTCGAGCGAGCGATGCACCGGGCAGGCAAGCGCGGCCTGCTCGAGGGCGGTATCGTGCTCGAGACCCGCCGGCATCCAGATGTCCGTGGTAAGCCGCGCGATCTTGCGCGGAGGAGTCTGGGTCATCTCCTTGCCCACTTCGATGCGCATCCCCTCGATCGCGATCCCTTTCCGCCGCGCGTAAATGGCCATGGTGGTAGCCATGCAACTGCCGAGCGCCGTGGCGACCAGATCGGTGGGCGAAAAAGATTCGCCGCGTCCCTGGTTATCAACCGGGGCGTCGGTCTCCAGCGTGACGCCGGATGGGCCGTGCGTGGCACGGCAATGGAGATCGCCCTGGTATTCTACGGAAATTTTTACCATGGCAGGAGGATAGACCGGGTCCGGGTCCGATCAAGACATCTGGCCCGCCGGGCGCGGCGTGGCGAGGAGCTTGCGTGCCTCGGCAATGACGCGCTCCGGGGCGATGGCGTGGAGGCACTTCAAGTGATAAGGGCAATCCTGCCGCCAGCACGGGGCGCATTCGACAGGGGAATAGAATGCGCTTGTCCGCGCGTATTCATAGCCCGCGGGCGATTCGTACCCGCCGAAAATGATGACCGATTTCACCCCGTGCGCATTGGCCAGATGCATCCCGGCGGAGCTGGGGCCGATGAACAAATCCGCCCGCCGGATGACCTCCGCCATGTCGGAGAGCGAAGTCTGACCCGCGACGGAATGGAACCCGGGACCGAAGTTCTCCCCTTCGAACGCGGGCGCGGTCCCGATCTCCAGCACCGCGCCGTCCGCGGTGAGATCCGGCACGAGCGCGCGCCATGATTCAATGGGCCAATTCTTGTTCGTAGTCCATCCGCTGGACAGCGGCTGGATGACGATCAACGGGCGCGGCAGCGAATCGAGCAGCCGCGCAGTCGATTCCGACGGCACAATTGGCGGCAGTGTAATACGGTCGAAGTGAGCGATGATGCCGACGCACTCGGCCATGAGTGTCATCAGCGGACGCGGCGGGGGGATGACGTAATTATAGGACAGCTTGATGCCGGGTGCGGACGCGCTATCCGCAATCACTCCGTCAATAGCGGGGTGAGCGCGGAAAAAATCCGGACGCCGCGTGACAAAGGAGATGCGGCATGCCGGATTGCGCCGCTTGATCTCCTCAAAGATCGGAAGACACATCAATTCATCGCCGAATCCGCCACCCGGCGCCCGCAGGACGAGCGCGCGCCGCTCGTAAGGCTTTCGCATTGGCCAGCGCGCGGTCACGCCCGCGCGAGGCCCCAGTCTCGTGAGGAGCCCCTCGTACCGATCGCAAAGCCGCTCAAGCCGCCAGTGCAGCCCGCGGATGCCCTTGCGATTCGATGATTCACGGCAGCCGACGATGCTCCCCCAGGCAATGCACGCCCGGCATTCCGCCGAAAGCCAAACACGCGAGGGCGCGGCGAAGCGCGTGGCCAGAAACTTCAGCCCGTTCGTAATCAGCTCCCGCCACAAGTAACGCGGCGCGCCGAACCATTCGCGGCCCTTCGGGATTTCACCCTCGGTCACGCGAAGCCGCCCGCAATCGATATACCAATGCCTTACGTACGACTCCGTCATGCGCCAGAGCGGGTCGCGATGATGGACGATCGACTCCGGCAGATACATTCCGTCGCATCCCGCCTCCAACATCTTCCGCTGCCACTCAAATTCCTCCGGCCCGACCCTCCCTCCGCGTCTCGCGTCACCCCGCGGTCCAAAGTCGCCCGAAAATGTAAACCCAGCCGCAAACGCGCGGCGCCTCAGCGCAATATTCGCGCCGACAAAGACCGGCCTCTCCCCCCGCGTGAAGCGCACCGCCTTATCGCCCAGGTCCACGCGCGGATTCGAGCGCAACATATCCTTGTTCTCCGCAAACCACCGCGGCGGCTCCCCCTGCCAGTGCGACACGACCTTGCCGCCAAAAAACTCCGCCGCCGGATACTGCTCCGCGCCGCGAACCAGCGCGTTCAGCCATTGCGCATCGACATCAACATCGTCATCCGTCACCGCAATCAGTTCAGCCGCCGCCATTCCGATCCCGCGATTCAATGCAAAACTCTTTCCCGGCCGCCCCTCGCAAGCAGTCTTGATCGGCAATTTTCCGTCGAACTCGGCACAAACACCCGGCGTACCATCCGCCGAGCAGTTATCCACCACGATCAATTCCCAAGTGCGCCCCTCCATCGGCGCGAGCTTCGTAAAACCTTCCAATGTCTTCCGCAGGTCCTCCGCGCGATTGTAAGTGCAAATGACCACACTAATGTCCATGGCCGCGCTCCAACATCGTCTCGTATAACTTCAAATAACGGGCCGCCACCACGGGCAGGCTATATTCCCTGAGCGCCTTCTCCCGGCATTGACGGGAGAGCCGCGCACGCAGTTCGTCGTCGCGAAGCAATGCCTCGACCGCCAGCCTCAATTCGCCCACGTCCCCCTTCGGCACAATCTCCCCGGTCTCCCCCTTCCGCACCACCTCCGGAATGCCGCCCGTAGCGAAACCGGCAACCGGAATCCCGCATGCCATCGCCTCCAGAACGACGGTCGGCAGATTATCCTCGAGACTCGGAATAACAAGCACATCGGCTGCGTTATATATAAGCGAGAGCAGATTATCATTAAACACATGACCAAGATGCTTGTGAGGAATACCAACACCGGACCTGAAATCCGGGCCAAGAGTAAGTAAGTGCAAACCCTTCGTCCCCCGCATCGCGCCGATCATTTCCATCAATAAGTCGAATCCCTTTCCCTTTGCCCACAAGCCATGCTGCGAGACAAAGAGCAGCACCCTGGCGTCCGGCGGCAAATCGAGCGCCTGCCGCGCAAACGCGCGGTCCCGCGGCTTGTAAACATCGGTATCGATGCCGTTCGGAATGACGGTGGCATCAAAGCGCTTCATCAGCGCACTGCGCGCAATCCGACTTCTCATCCACTCGCTTGGAGTTACAAGGCTTAACCGGTCCGCCGGGGTGCTCGAGTAAATGCGATCCTTGTCCTTCCATTCGGCGCGGGAGGGATCATTCTCGCGCTTTGCACCAAGCATTGGGCACAGACCACATTCGCATTCAAACCTGTCACAGCCCGACGCGTGGTAACATCCCCCCGTAAACGGCGCCATTAAATGAATGGTCCAGACGGTTGGCGTCCGCGTGGCTACCGAAGGAAAAAACGCGCCCGTGTCAAAAAAATTGCTGATAGTATGCAGGTTGTAGATATCGGCCGGAGGCAATTGCCCGATCGGGTCGCCGCCCCGCTGGCACTCGTGCTCCCAGGACCAACCCAGCTTATATGGGTAAGCCGCGGTGCGAATCCTCAACCTCGTGCGAAAAAGCAACCGCTTGAATTTCGACGCCAAATCCTCCTTCGGCTGAAAGACGACGGTCTCGTCATCATGGTGAAACTTCGAAGCCACATACAATCTCGCGTCACATCCGGCGGCCTTGAGGCCCTTGTTAAGCCGGTAAGCCGCCCTCCCGCCCCCTCCTTCGTCCCCAGTTACTACGTTGACCACCTTCATCGAGTTGCTCCCCTGGAGGCCGGTCCGCTGCGTCTTGCCTCCGCGTGCATCCGGCGGAATTCCATGATCGCGCCCCAGGTCTTTGCCATCGAGATCGCCGGCGGCAGCCACGCGGCGTCCGCCGATGGGCGCCATCTCTTCGCCAGGTAGCTCGCGGCATTCGACAATAACTGCCGCCATAAGTAACGCGGCGCGTTAAATAGCGTTACGTCCGTCGGATGGATATGCCCCGTTCTTACATCGCAACGTCCGCAGCCTACGCACCAACCCAGCATATATCTCTCTGTCATTCGTTCCGGTGGATTGCGATGACCAACCACCATCCCCGGCACATAGAATCCGATGCAGCCCGCCTCAATCAACCGCGTCATGAACTCGATTTCCTCATGCACCCCAAACAAGCGCCCGGTCATTCCAAGATCCTCCCGGAACGAACCCATCTTCAAAAAAGCCTCCCTGCGAAAAGCCATATTCGCGCCAAAGGGCAATTGCTTCCGGCCTAAAGGCATTTCGGCGGCGCCAAGGTCCAGGTCCATTGTAACCCCCGCCAGCAGATCGCGCGAATGGCCCGCCATCCACGCGGCGGGCTTCTCTTTCCAAATCGGAGCGACTTTCCCTCCGAAAAAGGCCGCCTCCGGATGCGCCGTCGCGGCGCGCGATAACCCGGCCAGCCAATCCGGATCCACATCCACATCATCATCGGTAAATGTGACGATTTCCCCCCGCGCTTCCTTGATCCCCCGGTTTCTCGCCATGGAAAGTCCCTGCCGCTTTTCCTCGATGCGCCGAAGGGGAAGCTTCCCGGCATATTCCTCGCAGACCCGCGCGGTATGATCGGTCGAGTTATTATCCACGACCAGAAGCTCCCACGTAACCCCGGCGGGTATCCGCAGCACGACGCAGCATTGCAACGTCATCCGCAGGCTGTCCGCGCGGTTGTAAGTGCAAATGATAACGCTGATATCCATTCGATGGTAACTTGCGGCACTTACTCCGGTTTCTCATTTCCACTTCCCGGCAGTTTGCGGTGTAACTTGGCTGCAATGGCGCGCGCTCCGTTATCCAGGTACCACGCCAGGTCCTTGCGGCCCGTCGAGATTTCACTTTGCAACTCCTCGGCCGCCTCCTTCTTTGCGTACCATTCGATAAATGGAACCATCTCGGGATGAATAACGGGGCGCAGTCGCGGCTCGCGGCCCGCCTCCCCCGGCGCATGGCGCGCGATGAACATATTTTGCTTGTACCACGGATCGACGCCTTCCTTGTCCCAGAGCTGCCAGCGCGCTTCATCGTCGCAGACATAACCGCGCGCATTGAAGAGCCCCTGCCAGTAGGATGGCCACTGGCAATTGATGTGATGCTGGCCCGGCTGACCCGGGCAGGCCGCGGAGAAAATGACTGTATCGGAATGCCGCGCCAGCGCGTCCACCAGCGTCTCCGCGTACTCAGGCTCGATATGTTCCGCCACTTCGAGGCAAAACGCCGCCTCGAAGCGCCGCCCAAGGTCCCATTTGGTCCTTAAATCACGCCGGACAAACCGATCCCGCTTAAAGAGCAAATCCGCCGGCGGAATTTCCACGCCATCCACCCCGATATAGTCCGCCACCCCGCCCTCCGCAATCGCCCGCAGCCACGTCCCGGTCCCGCACCCGACATCCACGCAACTCGCCGGAAGGCCCCCGGGAAACAGGATTCCCAGCGCCGCGCGCGGGTCCTTCACCGAGTGACGATTCCTGGAATGATCGTAATCGATGCCATCCGCGGTTGAAACTTCTCCGGTCATGCCATCGCGGTCTAACACGCATCGCTCCGATTGCCAATGCCGGCGCCAATGGCACGCGCCAGCCGGTTGCGAATGCGCTCGCCCAGCCGGGGATAACGATTATCCAGACCCGCCAGGTGGGGATTGATCGGCGGCAGCGGCGTGGAGAGCCGCCGCGGCACATGGCCCATACGGCGCGCAAACCGCGATTCGCCGCCCAGCGCGGTGAGGAACTCGCGCCACCGGTCGTAGCTCGACGTATCCGAGTAATTACCGGCGATGCGCCCGCGCGCGAGTCCGGACATCCGCTCCCATTTTGCGCGGTCCGTCCGCAGACTTCGGATGTGCGGTGCTATTAATTCGCCCCGCTCGATCAGGAAACCATTTTCGCCGTGCGTAATCAGCTCCGCGTTGCCGCTACGAATGCGCGTGCAGATCGGCACAAGGCCGCAAACCATCGCCTCCAGCAGCGCGATGGGCAGCCCTTCGTATTCGGACAGCAGCACAAACGCATGGCCCCTCACAATCTCACCCGCCACCGCCTCCGGCTCGATGCGCCCCGCGAGCGTGATATCCAGTCCCGCCCCTTCCGTCTTGATTAAATCCTCAACCATCTTCCAGTCTGGCCCGTCGCCGTAAATCACCGCCTCAATTTCCCCCGGCGCCTCTCGCAATGCGGCGATGATCTGGCGCATCGTATCGCCAATCCGCTTCTGCTCCTCGGAGAGACGGCCCGAATAAACGATGCGAAACTTGCCATCCGGCCATCGCGCGGAGTCGCGCGGAATCGGCACTCCATACGGAATGTATTTCACTTCCGCATCAGCCGCCGCCTTCTGGCGCACGAATTCTTCCAGGTAGCGCGAGACGCAAACCATCGCGGAGACATTCCAATGCGAATTACCGCCGGCAAATTCCTCAACAAAGCCGACACACACCGGGTCATCCGAGTGAATCACTCCGACAGTCGGAATGCCATAACGCGCCACCTCCGCGGCCGCGAAGTAACCCGAGACAATCAAATTTGGCACATAGATATCCGGCGGCGAGGACCTCAGGCGGCTCAATGCCTGCTCGGCCACCTCCGCGGTATCCTTACCCACTATGTGGACCACCGGAATGCCCGCCCGCCGAAACCATTGCGCATTGGGATAGTCAACACGCCGCCCCTGGAAAATCTGCACCTCCACTTCCATCCCCCTCGCCACAAGCGCAGGCGCGAGGCCACGCAGCCAGGTGCTCGTCCCACCCACATCGCCGGCCCGGTCAAACGTACAAAAGGTTACCTTCATGATAGGCGGTCCGGAGCCAAACCGGCTCCGCGTGACTTATCAACCATGCTTTACCGGCGCGCGGCAGAGCCGGCGGCCCGATTGATACAGGCGAAGTCCCCCCGCCCAGAATGACAGCCTCAGAAAGCGCTTCAGCGTACGCCACTCCACATTTGTCTTGAATGCCTCCTTCACCAATTGTCCGGCCGCATCGGCATCCTTCTCGCTTAGGCATAACTCCGCTTCCCACAGAGCCGCCCGCGCGAGCTTCTCCTTCGCCCGCTTGATCAATGGCAGCCGGCCTGAATCAACATAGCCCGATGATAACTCGATGGCCAGTCTGCGGTCGGCGATGTTCGCGCCATTGCCCCTCAGCTTGGTGGTATCCGATTCCAAATGCACCCGATAACATGCCAGCGGCGGATTTGGCTCATACCAGATCGGATATCTCAGCGCGATTCGTCTCCACATATCCCAGTCCGCCGCGTGCCTGAGCCGAAGATCGAACCCGCCGATTTCCTCATAGACACTTCTGCGCACCGAGATCGCGGGACATCGCACCTCGTTATCCACGATCAGCGAATCCGCGATTCCCTCGAGCGGTCCCGCCGTCGGCTGCCTCATCTTTTCAATCGTATGCCAGTTGGATTCGCCATCAATTCCGACGTACCGGCAGAGCACCGCTCCTATCTCCGGATGCCCCCGGAATACCTTCGCCGCGCGCTCGTAAAAACCCGGCAACACATAATCGTCGCCGTGCAATATATGAACCAGCAGTCCCTTTGATCGTTCGACGCAGGTGTTGAAATTCCCGGTTACTCCCACATTTCGCGGCTGGCGAAAAAATCCGACTCTGCCACCGCCCAACTCGCGTACCACCGCCTCCGGATCGTCCTTGGTCGAGCAATCGTCCACCACTTCGATTTGCATCGCATCCGGTCCCGGATCCTGCCCCAGCACGCTCGCCAGCGTCTCCCTCAGATAACCAGCGCAGTTATAGGTCGGGATCATGACCGACCATGTCGGGCGCGGCGTCCCGAATGGGATCGGTTCTATCTTCGGCGGGTCGGCGGGCATGTCGGACAGGGGATGTCGGCTCCGGCATCCGGGACGCCCGGCGGCCAAGCCGCACGAATCTACCGGGCCACGTCCGATTTGCAATTTGATTCTCGGCCGCGCTCTCTCGCGCGGCGCTTGTTCCTTGAACACGGCGCCTTTCCGTGCAAGCCTGCGACTCCGCGAAAGAATCACTCACTCGACGCATGCCTCACCGAACACCCAGGCCCGCCCAGGAAATGGAGGACATCGGTTGATGGCCGGGAAATTCGACTATCTCATCGTCGGCGCCGGATTCGCCGGATCGGTTCTCGCCGAGCGCCTCGCGTCGCAATGCGGCAAGACCTGCCTCGTTGTCGAGCGCCGCAATCACATTGGCGGCAACGCCTACGATGCGTATGACGCCGCCGGCATCCTGCTCCATGCTTACGGCCCGCATTACTTCCGCACCAATTCCGACCGCATCGTCGATTATCTTTCACAGTTTACGGACTGGCACCCGGTCGAGTACAAGATCCTGTCCTGGACTAACGGACGTTTCTGGCAGTTCCCAATCAATCTCAATACCTTCGAGCAGTTCATCGGACGGCCCTCGAGCACCGAGGAAATGGAAGATACCCTGGCCAAGTGGCGCGTACCCATCGTTAATCCTCAAAACTCCGAGGAAGTCATCATCTCCCAGGTCGGGCACAAGCTATACGAGCAATTCTTCAAGAATTATACGCTCAAGCAATGGAGACGGCATCCTCGCGACCTGGACGCAAGTGTCTGCGGGCGCATCCCCATCAGGACCAACAGAGACGACCGTTATCTCTCCGAAAAATTCCAGGCGCTGCCCGCGAAGGGTTATACGCCAATGTTCGAGCGAATGCTGAATCATCCCAATATCAAGGTGATGCTCCAGACCGATTACCGTGAGGTCGCTCGTTTCGTCGAGTACGGGCATATGATTTACACGGGGCCCGTCGACCAATACTTCGATTGTTGTTACGGCCCGCTTCCCTACCGCTCGCTCCGCTTCGAGCCGAAGACCATCGAGAAAGAATACTTTCAGCCCGCGATGCAGGTTAATTATCCCAACGACGAGGCGTTCACCCGCATCGTCGAAATCAAGCATTGCACCGGCCAGAAGGCGCCCGTGACGACCATCGTGCGCGAGTACCCGGACGATTACGGCCCGGGCAAGGAACCTTATTATCCCATCCCCGCCCCCGACGCGCGCGCCCTTTACCAAAAGTACGCAGATCGCGTGCAAGCGGAAAAGAATGTCACCTTCGTGGGACGCCTCGCCACTTATCGCTATTACAACATGGACCAGGTCGTCGGCGCCGCGCTGGCGGAATTCGAAAAGCTGAGGTCATGAAGGTTCATGCAGGCAGGGCTCTGCAAATGAACATCGTAAATATCCACATTCCCGCCGGCAGATCGGATTGATTTAATATCCGCCGATCCATCCACGCCGCGATCCTTGCGACGAAAGGCAGCAGCAGCCCTGTTGAGAAAGGTTGCGAAATCCCCCGCAGCAGCCATTCCTGCACGACCACATGCGAGATGCACATGCATCTGCGCTTGCCGATAATCTCGAATCGCTCCAGAAGATACTCATCCAGCTCTCCGGGACGGAACGGCATTTCCTTTGGCGACGGCCCGTGCGGATATTTCCCCACGCATCTCGCATCGATCATCGCCCGCCATCGCGCCTCCTCTTCGCGCTCATGTCGCAACCCGTACTTCCTGCCTCGGATTGCCAGCTCGGCGAGCCATTTCTGCCGTTCTTCCCATCGTTTGGAAGGTTCCGGGGATCCCTCGCTCAGAACCGGCTCGAAGACGATCAGCACTCCCTCCGGCTTCAACAACCCGGGGATGCTGGATATCGTCCTGCGCAGCTCCGACTTGTCCAGATGATGTAAAAACGCATGCACCACCACGCAATCGAACGGTTCCCCGGACGGATTGCCGCGCGTCCCATCGGCGCAAACAAAACGCAGGCGCTGCCCCAAACCCGCCGCCTCCGCCTGCGCCGTCGCAAGCCCAATCTGCGCCGATGAAAAATCCACTCCCCATACCTCGCCCGCCCCGCATCGCACCAATTCGCGGCACAGCCAGCCCGTCCCGCATCCCAGCTCGAGGATTCTCCCGCCCTTCGGCGTCGCGCGCACAATTTCGCGGATATAACTTCCGCGAAGAATGCGTTGCATCGCCGGCGTCTGCACCCATGCAAATCTTTGCTCGAATTCGGCATATTGCTCCCACCATTTCAACTCCTCCCCTTCCATCCCGGCCGAAGTAGTTTCGGGGCGTGGCGAATCGACGGCGGTCATCTTGCCATGTAAGTTGACTTATCCCCTCGCCTTTTCCAGCGCCACTATTGTACCCGCCGCCGCTTCCGCGCGTTTCATTTCAGGATTCTCGCGCAGGATGGACTCGACCGCCTTCATCACCCCCGGATAATCAGGTGTAACCGCATCGTGAAAGAGCGCCCTCGCCCCCGGCAAAAGCTTCTCCTTTACCAATCCGAAGTCCCTGTAAACGGACGCTTCATCATGCGCGCCATCAATGAATGCAAACGCAATCCGCAGGCTCATCGCAGGCAACGCGATGGTCGAAAGCGTAGCCACCGGAATCACTTGATTGTAAAACCCAAGGCGCTTCGCGTTCTCGACAAATGCCGGAAATACATTCTTCTGCCCGTGCAGAATCGCATGGATATGCCGGTCCCGTTCCTCCCCTTCGTTCGTGAATGGATCGACCGAGAACACCTTCTCATTCCGCCCCCGGTCTTCCACCGCTCCCGCCAGCAATGAGGTCGATTTCCCAAACCACGCCCCGATCTCCACAAAATCCCCCGGCGGCGCTCCCGCAGCCTGCGCGAGAATAAACTCATGTTCCCCTTTAAAGAGATAGCCGGGGATTTCCGCGCTCCTCCGGATCCAGCGGTTCGGGCTATCCTTCCCGAGGCTCGATATATATTGGAACGCGCCCCGCACTTCCTCCGCCTCGGAGCCGGTCCGCGCGGGGAGTACCTTTCCGGCCAATTCCGCCAACTTATTTGAGATTCGTTTCACTTACTCGTAACTGGCTCAACTTTCCATGGGAAACGGAAAAACAAGCTTCCCCACCGGTGGTCCGGCTGGATGCTGTTCTCCGATGGGATCGGCAGAACGGTAAAGCCCGGCACTTCATCCACAAAGTCATATACATCGCCTCCCTTTCGCATCACCACCAGCGCGAAGCAATAGGCGCCCGGCATCAATTGGCAAGGGTCAATGCTCGCACTATATACCACCGCGCCCGGCCCCGCGTTCTTCACCGGTCCGCAATCCGAAAGCGCCGATGCAAACAGCGGCTGCTTGTGGCTAGTCAATAGCGCAAACCCGACGTCCGGCTCGACCACTTCCCTCTCGAACGCCACCTCAATGCGCAGCTGCACCGGCTCGCCCATGAGGAACTCGCTCTTCTGCGCGCCGGCCAGCGTGAGAAACTTCAGCGCCTTGATCCGCACATGCTCCATGCCGCGCCGCGCCTTCCAATCCGACAAATCCACCATCCCATCCGCCGCCGGCCGATTATCCCCGAGATACGCCTCGATCGCTGCCTGGACTCCTCCCTGAAACTTCACCTCTCCACCCTCCAGCAAAACGATCTTCGAGCATAGCTGCTGAATGGCCGCCATATTATGACTCACAAAGAGCACCGTCCGCCCCTCGCGCGCCGAGACATCCTGCATCTTGCCCAGGCATTTCTTTTGGAAATCCGCGTCCCCCACCGCCAGCACCTCATCCACCACCAATATCTCCGGGTCCAGGTGCGCCGCCACGGCAAAGGCCAGCCGCATATACATCCCGCTCGAGTAACGCTTCACAGGCATATCCAGAAATTTCTCCACCTCGGCGAATGCGACAATCTCATCAAATTTTTTCGTAATCTCCGCTTTCGTCATCCCGAGGATCGCGCCATTCAGATAGATATTCTCCCGCCCGGAGAGTTCCAGGTGAAAACCGGTGCCCACCTCCAACAGGCTCGCCACCCGTCCTCGAATGCGGATTTCTCCCGTTGTTGGATCGGTGATCTGGCTCAGTATTTTCAGCAGCGTCGATTTGCCCGCGCCGTTGCGTCCGATCACTCCCATCACCTCACCCTGCTGAACGTCAAACGACACATCCCGCAACGCCCAGAACTCTCCGCGGTTCCCGCCATCGCCCGCTTTGCCCCCCTTTGCCATGCGATGAAAGAGCGCCTTCGCCCCATGCGCCAGGTGATCGCGCAAGGTATCGTGCGAGCCGCGGCCGCTGATCTGGTACCGCTTCCCCAGCCCGCGCACTGATATCACCGGGCTGGACATCAAATCACGTCGGCAAAACGTTTCTCCGTCGTGCGAAAATAAATCACGCCGGAGCCCAGCACCAGGAGCACCGCTCCCATGCCGGCAAGGAAGCCCGCCCAATACGGCTCGAAACCGGCGCCCAGCACGCACCAGCGGAATCCGTCGATCACGCCCACCATCGGGTTGAGGCTGTAGAAAAAGTAAACGCGCGGCCCAAACTTGTGCAACACATCCACGGACATGTAGCCGACCGGGCTGGCATACATTCCCATCCGCGTGAAAAACGGCACGACGTATTTCACGTCGCGATATTTCACATTCAGCGCGCTCAACCACACGCCGCCCGCAAACGCCGCCAGAAATGCCGCCGCCAGGAACGCCGGCAGCAGTAACAGGCGCAACCGAAACTGCACATGAAACCACATCATCAGCGCGACGAGCAGCGCCAGGCTGATCAAAAAATCGATGAGCCCGCTCAGCACCGCGCCCGCCGGCACGATCAATCGCGGAAAATAAATCTTCGAGATCATATTGGACGAGGCCACCAGCGAGTTGCTGCTCTCGGTCAGCGCGTTGTTGAAGAACTGCAACGGCAGCAGCGCCGCCAGCGTCATCACCGCGAAGGGCTGCCCGTTGCTCGAGAACTTCGCCAATTGCCCAAAGATCACCGTGAAGATCAGCATCGTCAAAAGCGGCTGCAGCAGCGCCCATGAGACGCCGAGGAATGTCTGCTTGTACCGCACCAGGATGTCGCGCCACGCCAGGAAGAGAAACAGCTCCCGATAGCGCCACAACTCGGCAAGGTTGACCCCGATCAGCCCCTTGCGCGGGCGAATCAAGCGCGTGCCGTCGGTTGCGTCGTCGGCCGGCGGGGCGATGGCGGTGCTCAAATCAACGGCCATTTGGAGGTGAAATAGTTAGCACATCCCGTTTTTGGCGCCAGCCGGTCTGTCGGATATCTGGGCATGGGAGGAATGTCCCTGATTCTCATTGCCCGCGCCCTTCGGCGCAAGAGCCGATCACGCTCAGAAACCGATTGCGATCATCCGCCCGGCGTGGGATACGGGGGCATGACAGGCGTTGCGCAATCCGGCCCCGCCCAATCCGCCGCAAAGGACCCTCCCAAGCACGCCGACCTCATCTACGACGTCGGCATGCACAAGGGCGAGGACACCGATTTCTACTTGCGCAAGGGTTTCCGCGTCGTCGCCATCGAGGCCGATCCCGACCTCGCCGCCCAATGCAGGCTGCGCTTCAAGCCATTCATCGACCGCGCCCAATTGACCGTCGTCGAAGGCGCCATTGTCGCGCCCGATGCCGCCGGCTCCGGCACGATCCGCTTTTACAAAAACGAGCACTCCGTCTACGGCACCGTGTGCGGCAATTGGGCGGAGCGCAATTCGCGCATGGGATATTCCAGCAGCGCCATTGACGTTCAGGCGCTCGATTTCGCCGCAATCATCCGCGAGCACGGCGTCCCGCACTATTTGAAAATCGATATCGAAGGCTGCGACCTCCTCTGCGTCGATGCGCTCACCGGCTTCCGCGAGCGGCCCGATTACATCTCGCTCGAGCTCGACAAGCTCCGCTTCGCCGATATGAAGCTCCAGGTCGATATCCTCGCGCACCTCGGTTACCATTCCTTCCAGGCCATCGAGCAATCCGCACTGCCAAAACTCCAGGCTCCTCCCAATCCGGCTCGCGAAGGCGCTTACGCGCCGCAATCCTTCGAGCATGGATCCTCCGGCCTCTTCGGCGACGAGCTGCCCGGCCCATGGAAATCGCGGCGCCATATCCTCAGCCAATGCCGCGCCATCCATCTCGGCTACCATCTCTTCGGCGACGACGGCGCCGCAAAAAAATGGAAATTCCGCGGCTCCTACCGCCTCAGCGAGTTCATCCTGAAACATTTGCCCCGCTTCACTGAAAGCTCGGTCCCTGGCTGGCACGACCTCCACGCGCGTCTTTCCTGATATAGAGCGCCGCACCGCCCGGATACTCCCTCCCATCCCTCGTCACCGTTGCCAGGTGAGCGAGTTGATATCCGCAATTCGGATCGGCAAGCGCCTGCCCGAGCAACTGTTCATGTGGTTGAATCTTCGCCGGGGTCAAATCAATCACCACCGCTTCCACTCCCGATTTCGCCAGAACCGCGGCCAATTGCGCCGGCGCCGAATAAAACGATTGGTACGTCCCGCCGCTCCATGTGCTCGAAGCGAGCATCTTGCTCGCGCGGTCCACCGTGTAGCCGGGTCTGTGCGGGTCCCGTATTGCGACATCCGCAATGAACATCCCCTCCCCGCGCGCATCCGACGCTACCAGCAGGTGGTTGCAATGCGCCGCCAGCGCCTGCTCCGCGATCTCCTGAAATCCATGCCACTCCTTCTTCGCGATGCGAAACGGTGACAGCCCAATCACATCCCCCAGCGAGCCGTACCCCGGCGCCGTTCTCAGCGGGACGGCCAGCGGCGTCGCAAAGAAAAGGAGGAGCAGCACTCCATATATAATAGCGGCACCCACGCGCGGCCACGCCCCCGCCAGCCGCCGCGCGCCCGCCATCGCCAGATAAATCAGCGCCGGCATCGCGGGAGTAAGATGACGCGCCTCGAGTCCCACCGGCGTCACCGCCTGGAATGCCCACACCGCCAGCACCATCGAAACGCACGTCACCGTCATTCCCGATTTCCTCCCATCGCGCTCAAAGAGCGTCCCCGCTCCAATCAACGCCGGCGCCGCCAATATCAGGCCGGCCGCAACCACCAGTTGCCTGCCATAAAACAGGATCGCTTCTCCTGTAAAATGCAGCGACGGACTCGGCTCCTCCCAGCCGCCGCGTCCTATATTGCGAAAATGCCACGTCCACGGTCCGGCGATCGCCAGCACGATCAGGGCGGCCATCCAGAGCCGCCCGTCTCTCAACAGCACGAATCTTCCCGTCAAAAGAATGGCCGCCGGCGGCACCAGTACCAGCGCGAGCCCGGTTCCCTTGGTCATGATCGCAAGGCCGGCCAGGATTCCGAAGCCCACCGCCGCGCGCATCGACCCGCCCTCGATAAATCTCGCGAAGCTGAGCGCCGCGCCGAACATCAGCAGCGCGCTCAGCATTTCCGCCATCACCATGTTCGAGTATTGCTGCACCAGCGGCAGCGACACGAGCAGCACCGGTCCCGCCACCGCCGCGGGCCATCCGAAATCCTTGAGCAGCGCCCAGGCGAGCAGGATTCCCAGGCCGACGCACAACGCGGACATCAGCCAAAGGATCGGCTGGATTCCCACGTCGAAAGCGAACATCCACGCCGCCTGCACCAGATAGAAAAACGGCGGCCACACCCCGAGGCCGATCTTCGGGTAATGCAGGTAATAGTCGTCCGCGTATCGCAGCGGCGATTGATGAAAACCGCTCGCCAGGTAATCGCGCACCATCAGCCCTGTCACAAAATGCGCCGCCTCATCCGGGTGCGAGCCCAGTTCGCTGCGCGACGACCCGCTTGCCACGTGGTATGCGCCCACGATCAAAGCGAGCAGGAGCGCAATCGGAAGCAGCCACGCCGGGCGCGCGGCCGTCTGGCCGGGGGACACAGAGCTTTGCATTCGCAGACTTGAACAGAAGGGAGGAAAGGAAGCAAAGGCGTTGAAGCAGAACGCCGTCGTGGGCTCCGTCTTCTCAAGCCGGCGTCAGCACCGCCATCACCGCGCGATGCTTCGAGCGCCTGCTCGGCTCGACCTCGCATTGGTCCACCCGCCAGCCCGGGCCGGCGAACACACAATCCAGCCTCAGCCACGGCTGGAATAGCGCGATCGGGTTCCGCGCATCGCCCGGGAATGTGAACCCAAATCCACGTCCCGCCGCCGCAAAGCAATCCGCGAACCGGTTCGCGAACACGCCGTGAACATATCCGTTCGATGGCATGTTAAAGTCGCCCATCAACACATAGGGCCGCTTCTCCGCGGCGATCACATCCGCCAGGTCCCCGGCCAGTTGCACGCGGGCCGTCATCGCCTGCTGGAAGGAGAGGCCGTCCGAGCGCGCGCTATTCCGCCCCAGTATCTCCCGCACAATCCCAAGCCCGCGCAGCCTCGCAAAATCTCCGCGCGGCGTCGGCATATGGATCGCATACACCGCGACGTCCCTCCCATTCCATGTCACGTCGCACACCGCGGCGACCGCCGCTCCCCGCCAGAACGGCGCGGGCACCAACGCGGCCGAGTGAATGGGCGTCTTGCTGATGAAAATGAACTGGTCCTCCTGGTCCACGTACCGCTGCGGGAATTCGTGCTTGAAGCTCCCACCCCGCCCCCGCGCATCCTCGATCGCGACGATATCCGGGTCCGCTTCATCGATCCATGGCTTGAGCGGCAGCCCGTGATTCTGCGCGTAATTATTGGTCATCACCTTCATCCCCTGCGGGTCGGAGCGGCTGCGCCAGCCTGTGTAAAAAGGGACGTGCCACAGGTAAACGATCACACAACCCGCCATCAGCGCCCAAATCCTCCCCGGGACCTCCGCCAGCAGGGCGGTCGGCACCAGCACAATGAGGGGCAGCAGCAGGATTTGCTGCGGCAGATAAAGCAGCACCGCCATCGGCCAGAGCCGCTCCCCGCCCAACTCCATCCCCGCCACAACCAGCACCAGCCCAACGAAATATGCCAGCACCGCGGCAGAGGCCATGCGTGAGGCAAATACTTCGATCGGAGCGGGCGCGCCGGGGTCTGAATCGCTCATCGAAAATGCGGAGTGCCAGGATATTCCAATTTTGCTCGGGGAAATAGAAATCGTTTGGTGAACCCAGTCAAAGTCTTATTGAACTGCGGATGGTCGCCGCCCTCAAACATCGGGCAAAACGCCGGCGGTGAACCCGTAATCTAGCTGGCGCCAGGGGCTCGGCGGGGTCGCGGACGTCGCGGACGTCGCGCCGGGCGAGGGTCCAATGTTAATTTTATGCGACAGCCCGGTGTCGGATGCCGGTATTACGCGGCCCTTTTGCATGGTTCGTGCCGGCCTGCGCGGCATCATCGGGACCAAAGGGCTGCCATCGGCTAAAGGAATTCGAAAGGAGTCGACTGGAAGAGCATTCAAGCACATAAGTAGCTCATTATTAAACGTATACAATCTTTGAATTGCCGTGAAAATTGGCTATCAGAACCCCCACCGGACTCCTGCGGGACCGAATAAATGGTAGCTGGAACGCCTGTTCCTTGAAGGGTTCAGAAACCGGATTGAACGGGGTCAAAAAAGTGTTTAGCGCCTCCGATCAAATTTTTATTGACGCCGGGGTGAAATATTGGATGATGGGAGAGGCAAGAGGCATACTTAGCCCCAAGCCCCCTGCAAAAATCACCAAACACTCCGTACCCATCGCGATTTATGAACCCTCCTATCCAAACAGCCCTCGTCCGCGGGAAATCGCGGATATTCGTAGCTCTGGCGTTCCTACTGGGGAGCTTGAGCATCGTCAGCATATCCCAAGCTCAACCGACCGCATCACCCGTTCTCTCGTCCTTACTCGGGTCGAGCACGGGTACCAAGCTTTTTAACCATCTTACCACGGCGGAGGACGCGCTGGACGCCGAAGCCCAGGAGACTGGGACCAATCCCGATGCCGTGGCAGATTTCGCCTCGGACGCCAATTATCTGGAGTACTACCTGAATTCAAGTGCGGGCTCCTACAGCACCACCGGGGACGGTGCGAAGGACTATATCTCGCTGGCCGAGGATGCGATCCCGCTCATGAACGGCACCGCCGCCCTTACGGACTCGGGCACGCTGGCGACGGTTTTCTCCACCTTCGTCCCCGACGCCTCCAAATCCACTCTTGCCTATGAGCTTTCCACCGATCTTCTGGCGGGTGGGAATAGCAATTTCTACAGCGGCATCGGGTCAATGGCGGCTGCGGTCGCCGCGACGCTCTCGCCGAGCGATCTCGCTGCCGACGCCCCGTTGATTGCCGAGCTTGCCGCATATCCGATTGTGAAGAACTCGGCGGCCTCGACGCTGGTACCCGAATTCTTCCCGAGCATTGCCAATGACATCGCGACCAGCAGCACAGCCCTGACTGTTACGGAGCAGGCCGCGATAGCCGGAGATGTGTCCGTGCTTGCCCTGAAGGCATACTCCAGCACAGCCATTGCGACGGCCACCACGGTGGAACAGACCGTTCTTACGGCCCAGGGCACTTCGCAGGACGCAACGGTGGCAGGCATCTTCTCGGGTAATGCCTACATGCTTTCCCTGGCCCCGTACCTCGGCGCATTGGCTGCGATTCAGCCAAGCGCGAATATCGCGGCGGTTTCGGGCTCGACTGTCGATGCCTCGCCGAAATTCTACAGTTCGATCGCCTACCAGATCGCGCTGGCCACCGGTACAAGTAATTCGGCCACTGTCGCAGGCGCCATCGCCGGCGCGACTGGTGTGACGAGCGATGGTGCTCGCGAATACGTCGCCAATACCGTCATCGCAGCCGATCCCAGCCAGGATGCTGCCGTGGCCGGAGCAGTCGCTCCTCATCTGAGTGACACGAGCAAGGAAATCCTCGCGTACTTGATTTCCGATCAGGATCTCGGGCTTTACAACCTTGATAGCAACACGCTCAGCCAGCCCAGCCTCATCGCGCCTGCGGCTGCCGCCATCGCCGCTCAGGTCAGCGCAACCGAAAGCACTTATGGCTCGGTGTCCGCCTTGATCGCCGAATACGCCGCCATCCCGGTTGAGAAGTCTACTTCCTCCGCGACGCTGATTCCGGAATACTTTCCCACCATCGCAAATGATGTGGCCACAAGCAGCACTGCCGAGACCCTCTCGGATCAAGCCTTGATCACCGAGGATGTTGCCAACCTCACCCTGAAATCCTACCCGGCCACCTCGGCGACCGACGTGGAGACCGTTGAGGATACTGCCATCGCAAACAGCGGCTCCAGCCGCCAGGTCATTGCGGCCACCTTCGCCGCGGATGTCCCGCTGGAGGCAGTCGTCTCCGCGAGCAACGCGTCCATAGGCCAGTCACCGGAGTTGTCCGGCTCGATCGGCGCCGCGACCGCCATCGCCGGCACGGTTTGGAAGTATGCCACGCAGGGGAACATCGCCGTAGCCGTGGCGGAAGCCGCGACTCTGCCGAACGGGGAGGATTTCAACGACGCCCTGTATGACTCAGCGGAGGCATTCGGCGCAGTCAGCAGCCAGTTGGGCGCCAACGGTAACGTCTATATCTACCTGACGACAAAGGCGCTGGCCAGCGCTGCGACTGGATACAGTGCCACTCACGCGCCTGAAGAGAATGATGCGATTCCGGCCATCGTCAGCGCCTTTACCTCGCAGATGGGCAGTTCCAGCTATATTACGACGCTGGTGGAATTGCTCACGTATTACTTCCCGGGAGATGCGCCCGACATTCTGGGCGCCGTAGACGCAACCCTGCCGGGCAATGCATCGGTGACCGCCTCGGCCCTTAAAGCTGATGTGATCGCCTACGCTGAGGCCACCAGCATCACCAACCTCGAGGCGCTGACCGACACCGCCACCAAGACCGCCGCCTTTGCCGCCGTCAGCGGCAGTGTCAACGCCGCCTATGTTATCGCGACCGGCACCGAGGTCGATAATCCCTACAAGGACCTGACGCCCGACGAAACGCCGATCATCGACCTGTAAGCGCAACCGTCAGGACCATAGGTCACTTCCCAGCAGCCCTTGCATTTCGGTGCAAGGGCTGCTTCATTTTTACCGCCGGTGAATTTCGCTTACCTCGCTTTCGTCGTCGTCGCCTGGGTGGAGATTGAATGTTTCATCGGGGGCACTCGGCTGGTATACAGCCTGCCCGCCTATGGTCTCATTGCCATCGGCGCCGTCCTGACGCTCTTCAGCCTCCGCTCGAAGCGCGTCCCGCCCAATGGCTTCTGCCTTTTGTCCACGCTGATTCTCGGCGCATGGATCCTCGCCCGCGCGTGGCACTCCCCAATCCCCTATCTGGCATGGCCGGATTTTTTCATGATGGTCGCCTGCCTGATGATGTATCTGCTCACGGCGTTCCATCTCACCGGTCAGCTCGAGCGGACGGTCCTCATCGTTGTGCTCTGGCTCATCGCCGGCCTGGAGGTCTGGGTCGGCATGATCCAGTTCCTCAAGACGCGCAATTTCATGCTCTTTGGCCTGCTGCGCCCGGACAGCCCGCGGGCGAGCGGAATGTACATCAGCCCGAATAACTTTGCCGGCCTGCTCGTGGCCGTGGCGATCCTATCGATCAGCCTCGGCGTCTGGTCGCGCTGGAAGATTTGGATAAAGGTGTTCGCCTTTTACATCGCCGCCTGCTGCTTTGTCGGCGTCGCGATGAGCGGGAGCCGCGGCGGGTATTTCGATTCCATCGGCAGCCTGCTCTGCTTCGCGGTGGGAAGCATCTACGCGATCCGGGCCATTGATCCCCGCAAGTTTCTGCCGGTGACGCTGATCTCGCTGGGAAGCATCGCCGTCGTGATCGCCGGCGCCGCATTCCTGATGTTTCACAGTGATTATCTGACCCGGCGCATGCATACCATGGTGGTAAAGGATGTGCGCATTTACAATTGGGAGGCCGCCCTCGACCACATCCGGCTCTCGCCGTGGATCGGCACCGGCTCGGGCACTCATTTGATCTACGGACGCCTCTTCCGACGTCCTCCGATTCAGGTCGATCCCGTCCATGCGCATTGCGATTACCTCGAACTGCTGGCCGAGTACGGCATCGTCGGGGCGGCCTGCATGGCGCTCTTCCTCACCGCTCACATCCGCAATGCGTTGCGCTCTTATTCGGAAATCCTGCGGCACCGCCTGATCCCCTCGGGCATCAATCAGAGCAACGCCTTCGCCATGCAATTGGGGGCGCTCTGCGCGGTCGTCGGGCTCGGCATCCATTCCGTGGTCGATTTCGACATGCACATCCCGGGCAATGCCCTGATCTTCGCATTCATCTTCGGCGTGCTGGCCAATCCGGGGATCCAGCGGCCCGCGGCAGGCTTCGTGGATCGGCGCCTCACGCCTTGGGCGAAAATCCTGCCCCCGGCCCTGGGCGTCTTCATGATTTGGTACGGCCTGCCCCTGCTGCCCGCCGAGTATTACTCCGAGGTCTCCCGCCGCGCGCTCCGGGACCGGAACTACCTCGCGTCGATCATGGACGCGAACAAGGCGCTCAATCCGGTCGTCCAAAAGCCTGCCGACGCGGACGATCCGGCGGCGCCGCCGAGCTGGATCGATCGGATCCTCAGCAGGACCGGGCCGGAGCCGGAGAACCCCGATCTCTACTTTTACATCGGCGAGGCGAACCGGGCTCTCGGGGATCGAATGCCCAATCGATACCTGAAGAAGGGCTATTACCGGCAGGCCATCTCAGCCTTCCAGGATGGTTTGAAGGTCTTTCCGCAGGATGAGAGCATGCTGGTGCGGGAGGCCCAGTCGCTCGACAACCTGGGCCGATTCGACGAGGCGGAGGCCGCATATCAAAGGGCGCTTGCCTGGGACCCGAACCTCGGCTTGCTCCACCAGTATTACGAGGTGCATCTGAGGGTCGAAGGCAATACAGAGAAGGCCCTGGAAGACCAGCGGCGGCAACCGGCCCCCGCGGTCGTGCCGATGGAGCCCCAGGACGAGCTTCGCCTCCAAACGCAATAGGGGCAGTAGGGGCGGGAGTCCTTTATTGCGGGAAAGTTTGCATCGGCGGCGCCAATCCGCTATTTGATTGGGTCCCGCCTAATCCACCGGTTCCATCCCCCATGATGTCTCATCTGCTCAACCGGTTCAGTCTTCAAGCCGCCAAATGGAACGGCAGCGTGGCGTTCGCCCTGGTGGTCATTTGGATCGCGGTCCTCGGCTGCATCCTCTCGAGCATTCTGACTCAGCCATTTGACCGGCAACAGCGGATTTTCTGGGTGGCAATCGTCATTCTGCTGCCCGGGATTGGCGTGCTCGCTTATCTCCCCTTCGCCTTTCGCAAGGAAGAACTCCCCCACATCTTCCAGCGCAAGGTGAAGCACTCGAAGCGGCGCAAGCAGAGCACGGTGGACTCGGATGCATGAAACATTGCGGCGATCACTCGAGCTGGAGCACTTGGCTTTCCATTCTCCTGGTCCTTGTTCAGTTTTGCCTGGCGGTCGATTTGCGGGCTCAGAATGCGGGGACCGGTGTTTCGCTCCGCGCGGATGGCCCCACGCTCGATGCCCAGGGTGATGCCTCGCCCCAGCCGAACAACCCCTTGCTTGCGGCTCAGGCAAACCCATCGCCGCAGCCCGATGACCCGGCGCCGGCAGCGCAGGCGAATCCCTCCCAGGAACCGGATGACTCATTGCTCGCGGCTCAATTGGCCGCCTCGGCTCAAGCGACCGCCTCAGCTCAAGCGGCCGCCTCGCCCCAGCCGGATAATTCCGCGCCCGCGGCGCAGGGCGAACCATCGCCGGAGCCTGACAACTCCGCCCCCGACGCGCAGGGAAATCCCTCCCAGCAACCCCAGGATTTTTTTCCCTCCTCGGTTCAGTCTTATCCAAGTCTCATCTCCCCCGAGACCCCTTACTTCGGCGCGCCCACTTACATGCCCCAAGGTACCGCGCCCACCACTTACGGAGACCCGAGATACGGTTATTTGCAGTCGATTCCCTCCAGTCAACTTGATACCACGCAGCAATACGGCGTCTCTTACTCGAGTATTTACCCGCTGACCGGTTACGACGGCTCGAGCATCGATCCGCTCAGCAATCATATCCTTGGCATGGATTTCGACCAGGGCATAAAATTGGGAGGCGCTTACGGCAGCATTGATTTTGGCAGCGGCGGTTTCGGCGTGCCGCAGATCCCGCTCGTCTACCGCGCCTTCCCGCCAGACGATGCGGATGTGAAGCTGGGGCCGCTTTACTTCAAGGTAAACAGTTTCGAGGCCGACTTTCTCTACACTGACAATTACCGCCAGTCGAACACGGACCGGCAGGAAGAGACATTCGCGATCCTGACGCTCAACATGTCGCTCGTCGCGCAACTGACCGATGACATTCAGATGGGCATCAATGGCTCCCTGATCTATCTGCCTCTTCAGAATATCATCGGCCTCACCACCAGCTCGCTCAACGGCGCCTACGGCTACCTCCTTGCAGCGGTGCCGCAGATGCTTGCGCAAGTCAGCTATGATACTTTGATCGCCGGCTGGGATGTGCGGTTCGCGGATAACTTTTCAACCTCCACCGGCGCTTACTCCGACGGCACGCGCGACGAATTCAGCCTATTTCAGGGAGGCGTCCTCGCACCCGACGGGCCCGGGAGATATACCTTTCATTCAGGACAATTGAATCTCCGAAACAACTCCGCCAACTTCTACGGCGGAAATGAAAACTATTTCGCAGTATTCGCGAATACGGTCAGCGCCCTCACTTATCATGAGCTTCCCGGCGACATCGACTTCACCGGCTGGGCCTCCCATAGCGACTACTGGTACGATCCCTACTCCAGCGATCTGCCGTTCAGCCAGGATCAACTCTATCTCCTATGGGAAGCGGCTCGCCCAAACATGCGGTTCACGCCCTATTTCTCCTATTATTTGAGTCATGTCAGCACCGCGCCCGGCGTCTTCCAGGTGCTTCGCGCCGGATTCTTCGGACCGGTTACCGACCAGCTCTATCTCAATACGAATATCGGTTACTTCATCGGCGATGAAGATCAGCAGTCCCTCCTCTGGATGCTGACCCTTGACCACGTCGCCGGCCCATATACCAGCGAGCACTTCGAGGTCACCAAGGGCATCTCCTACTATGACGACGAGGAGGTTACCACCGAGTACTATCGCCTCCTCCAGACCCTCGGCCCCACCCTGCAGGGCACCCTCGTGGCCGACCACTCCGAATACCAGGAGCTAAACAGCCAATATGCCAACCGGACACAGGAGGACGTCGGCGCGGGCATCACCTGGTGGCTCGGACCGCTCACCACCATGCAATTCCAGGGGGTCTATTCCCACCAGGACTATGACAACGGATTCGACACAGATACGTGGACCGGGCGGGTCACCCTCTGGCGCATCCTGTCGGACGACTTTTTCTTCAGGGCTTTTTACCAATATCAGCGCTACAGCCCCAATGCCCAGAACCGCGGGTACTACGAAAACCTTGTTTTCCTGACCCTCGTCAAGTATTTCCCTTAGGATTGGTGGAGGATATTTTGATCCAAGGATTGACCAGTCCCCCAAACTTTCCCATGAATAATCGTCCCCCCCGACCCTGAGCCTTGGCCCCACGTCCCCATCGTCACATTTTCCGTTTGCTTCAGACTGCCCTCGTGGCGGTCGGCTCCGTTTTGTTTTTAAGCGCCGCCGCCCATGGGCAGGATGCCACCCCGGTCCCTGTCTTCCGCGGCACCACGCCCAATATCAATGATGGCATCGGCCCCGCCTCGCCGGCTGTGCCGCTGGACGGCGCCACCGTGGGTGAATCGCAGCAGGAACTCGACAGCCTCTCCGAACAAAAGGATACGCTCGACAGCGAGCTGCTCTACGCCAAATCCAAGCTCGAAGCCGCGCAGAAGCAGTTGGACGTCGAATCCATGGCCGGCAATTCGGAGGAAGCCGACAAGTGGGAGCAGGAGGTCAGGGATTGGGACAGCCGCGTGAAATCGCTCGAGGATCAGCGCGACCAGTTGAACAACGAGGTCCAGGGCGCGATCCAGAGCCTTCAGCAGCCCACCACCGGCCCGGAGAATGACCTGATCCTCCCGGGGGACAACCTCGAAGTATTCGTCGTCGAGGACGCATCTTTCAATGGGCGCTACCAGGTCCGGCGTGGCGGTTACATCATCATGCCCTCCGTGGGCCGCATCCCCGTCGCGGGCAAGACCATGTCCGGCGCCGAGACCGAGGTCCGCCGCGCGCTCGAGACCTCGCAGCTCACCCATGCCACCGTAATGGTGGAAAAAGTCGAAGGCTCGGATATCGAAACGGGGCCGGTCATATTCCTCTCCGGTGAGTTCAGGAATCCCCGTCCTTTCCGCATTCCCCCCGGCACCAAGGCTACCGTCGTCAACGTGATCCTCTCCTGCGGCGGCGTCACGGACCGTGCCGACCTGACCCGGGTCCGCGTGATGCGCATCGTCGAAAACAAGAGCGTCGTCGAGGAAGAGAACGTCCAGAGCATCCTCAATGGTACGGGCCTCACCTCCGACCTGACCCTGAACGACGGCGACATCCTTTTGATCCCGTCGGGAGCGACGAACCTCATCTACGTTACCGGGCGCGTCGGCCGGCAGGGCGCCCAGGCGCTCCATGATGGGGATCGGTTGACCGTCTTTTCCGCCATTCTCAACGCCGGCGGCTTCGCCAGATTTGCCGATTTGAAGAAGGTTTACGTGCTACGGGAGGCGCCCGATGGAACGAAGATTCGCATCCCGGTCAATATCGTGGCTATCCAGCACGGTCGGGCGCCGGATCTCCCCCTGATTGAAAACGACATCGTGGTGGTCCCCGAGAAGTTCTTCAGCTTCTAGGGAGCCCGGCCACCCCATTTTTGCCTAATACGCACGGGGCAGCCGGGTGAAAATGATTTTATTTTAAATTCATCCCGTGCTATTAAGGTAGAGCCCATCCCCATTCCGCAATGATTCCGGGTCTTAATAAGCGCGTTCTCAATTTTTACGACCTGATGCTCTACGTCGCCTTGGTGCGCAAGCACCTCAGGCTGATGGTCTTGCTCGTGTGCATGTGCCTCCTGGGCGGCCTCGCGGTGTACGTATACTCCCGGCCGGTCTACTATTCCCGCTCCCTGGTGCATGTGGATGCGCTGGCCCTGCCGGTGGATTCCGACTCGGTTTATCACGACAGCAATCTCTCGAGTGTCATCGCCCAGTTGAAATCCCCCGCCATCGTCGAGCGCACGGCCCGCCGGTTGGGCGTGGACGCCGATTACCGGACAATCTATGAGAAATACCTCAGGGATCTGCGGATTGGCGTCAGCCCGGAGGGAAGCGGCCTGGATGTCGATGTGTACGCTTACAATTCGTCATGGCCGGCCCGCTGGACGGAGTTGATGGTGGATGAATTCATGAAGGCCCGCGAGGAGGAGCGGGAGCAATATCGCGCGAACATTACCAAATCCTGGGGCGAGGTGATTGGCGAAGCGGCGCAAAAGATGGACGCGAGCCTGGACAACCACTTCAACTACTTGGATCAGAGCAAGCTGGTGGACGCCACCATTGACATGAACCAGTTGAGCAACGTCCCGGTTGAGCTGGTCCAGGTCAAGCAGCGCATCCGGAGGCTGGACGAAGTCATCCAGCGGCTCGACGACCCCTCCCTCGATACCGTTGCGAAGCTCTCCCTCATCGATTCCGTCAATGCGGAGACGCAATTGAGCGTCGGCCAGGTAGTCGGCCAGAGCGGCTCGACCGGCGCGATGGCCGGCCAGCTTCCATTCCCCAATACCATGCCGATGGCGGCCAGCACGCCCACGGCCATCATCGTGCCGGCAACCGCCAGCACGCCGGAGTGGCAGGCGCTGGACGGCGATCAGCGGCGCCTCGAAAGCGAGGTTGCCGACGCCTCGCGCATCTATTTGCCGGGACACAAGAAGATGATCGCGCTGAACAACCAACTGGACGAAGTGCGCAGAAGCCTCAACTTCGAGTACTTGTCCGCGCGCAACCGGCTCAACCTTGAGCGCCAGAGCCTGATCGATCAGGAGAACGACCTCGAAAGCAAACTGCCCGAGTACCAGGATATCAACCGCAAGTATGCAAGGCTCCAGGAGGACAACCAGCTCCACGATGCGGGCCAGCTCGCGTGGCAGAGCATCGCTACAGGCGCCGAAAAGTATATCAACGAAATCAATTACGTGCAGGACAAGGAGCGCACGAACCTCGAGTACTCCGGCATCCTTGACTTGAAGAACGAACCCGTGGCTCCAAACAAGGCCAAACTTGCCCTCGTCTCACTGCTGGCGGGCATCGGCCTCGCCTTCCTGGTTCCCTTCCTCATCGAGTACCTCGACTTCACGCTTTCCAACATGGAAGAGGTCGAGGCCACCTTCCAGATGCGCGGGCTCGGCATCATCCCGCAATTCGTCCATGGCTCGACCGCCCCGATGCTCGTCGGCGTGGGGGAGGAGCACGACAATCGCAACCTGGTTGAAAATTTCCGCGTCGTCCGCACCAACCTCCTCGCAATGGGCACCCTGAGCAAGACGCCCCACGTGACGATGATCACCAGCGCCATGCCCAAGGAGGGAAAGACCGTCGTCTCCTCAAACCTCGCCCTCTCCTTCACACAGATGGGCGAGAAGACGCTCCTCATCGATACCGATATCCGCCGCGGGCGCCTACACCGCCTTTTTAACCTGAAGAAATCGCCCGGCCTCAGCGACGTGCTCCTCGGCAAGGCCCTGCTCGAGGACGCGCTCCGCCCCGCCGGAAAAGAGGGCCAGTTGACGATCCTTTCCGCCGGCGAGCATCTGGAATCGGGTACGGAGTTGCTCAGCTCGCCGAAGTTCGCCGAACTGATGGCTGAATTGCGGCGGCGCTACGAGCGGATCATCATGGACACGCCGCCGGTGCTCGGCCTCTCGGAGACGTCCATCCTGCAGAATCATGTCGATGGCGTCCTGTTCGTTATCTGGAGCGGGCGCACCCCGATCCGCACCATGAAGACCGCCCTCGACATCCTCCAGGCTAATGGAGCCAATTTCTACGGCTTCATCCTGAACCGCCTCGACCTCTCCTCGACGGCGAATTACTACCAGTATTACTACTACTCGAGCGAGTATTACCACAGCTACCACTCGCTCGAGCCTGCTTAGCCGCGCGGCGCGCGCCGATGTCCCGGCCCAGTGGATCCCGCCGCCCCATCTCCGAGCCCGCCGGATAACGGCGTCTCGGCAGTCATTCCCGCCTACAATTACGCGCATTACCTCGACCGCGCGGTCCGCTCCGCCGCGGCCCAAGAGCATCGCCCTCTGGAGATCATCATCATCGACGACGGTTCCACCGACGCCACTCCGGATGTCGCGCGCCGCCTCGCCGCGGAATTTCCATGCGTCCGTTACGTGCGCCAGGAGAATGCGGGGCTCTCCGCCGCGCGCAATACCGGCATTCGCGAGGCCCGCCAGCCCTTTCTCGCCTTCCTCGATGCGGACGACGAGTGGCTCCCGCCGATGCTTTCCACCGCCATCGCGGCTTTCCAGACGCTGCCCCCGTTGACCGCGCTGGTCGCGTGTGATTCGTTTCGCGTCGATTCCGACGGCGCCGCCATCGGCGAAAAACGGACCGTCCCGCGCGGCGACCGTTTCTTCACCGCCGCCGATATCCTCATGAAGACCCGTTTCATGCCCTCCTGCGTCGTGGCGCGGCGGAGCTGCTTCGATGCGGCCGGATTCTTCGATACCGCCTTGCGCAGTTCCGAGGACCGCGACATGTGGCTGCGCATCGCCGCGCTCCGCCCGGTCTTTTACATAGATCGTCCGCTCGTGCGAATCCGCAAGCATGGCTCAAACATGAGCCGTCACGCGGACCGCATGCGGGAGAACATGCGGCGCGTCCGTCGCAAGGCGCTCCGCGACCACACCGTGTCGTGCGCGACGCCCGGTTTTTGGCTGCGCGTACTGGCGGTCGATCACTTTCAAGCCGCCTGGATGTATTGGGACGAGGGCCGCGACGCGCGCGCCATCCTCCATGCAGCCGCCTCACTGCTCCTCTGGCCGCTCCCGCTCGCCCATCGCGACCTGCACGAACCGCCCTTCTTTCGGCTCCGCGCGGCCGTGCGTTTCCTGCTCCAGGCTCCGTTTCGCAATCGCGAGACCCCCGGCTCCTCCCCTTGAATACGCACTCGAATCCAGCAGAGGCTTCCGCTCCCGTGCGCGTCCTCCACGTCGTATTCTCGCTCGATGCCGGCGGCATGGAGAATGGCGTCGTCAATGTGAGCCGCGCCCTCGATCCCCGCGGCTTCGAGTTTCACGCCTGCTGCCTCGCGCGCGGCGGCAAATTCGCCGAGCGCCTTCCTCATCCCGAGCGCGTCCGGGTGCTCGGCAAAGCCGAAGGATTTTCCCCGCGTACGATCCGTTCGCTGGCCGCCTGCATTCGCAGCGTGGCGCCGGATGTGATTCACACCCACAATTTCGGTCCCCTCATCTACACCGCGCTCGCCGCCCCGGGCCGCAAGAATCGTATCCTGCACGGCGAGCACGCGGAATTGACCCCCGCGGAGCTTTCGCCCCGCCGCAAGCTGCTGCGCCGGTTCCTCTATCGCCGCGTCGCCCGCGTCCATGCCGTTTCCGCCAGCCTGCGGGACAAGCTGATCGCCCAGGGATTCCCCGCCCAAAAAATCTGCCTCGTCGCGAATGGCGTGGACTGCGCTCAATTCGCCCCCGGCCTAAAGGACGAGGCGCGCGCGGTCACAGGCCTGCCGCGAGAGGCCATCGTGCTCGGGCTGGTTGGGCGGTTTGGCGAATTTAAACGCCATACCGAGTTGATCGGCGCTTTCGAGCGGCTGGCACCGGCCGGGCGGGACCTGCGACTCGTCTTCATTGGCGGCGGCGGCCCGCTCGAATCGTCCGTCCGCGAGAGGGCGGCGGCCAGCCCCTGCGCCTCGCGCATCCACATCGCCGGGTTTCAGCCGGATCCCAGGCCATGGTACCGCTCGCTCGATCTGCTCGTCCTCCCCTCGGTCAATGAGGGTCTCTCCAACGCCCTCCTCGAGGCAATGGCCTGCGGCATTCCCGCCCTCGCCCATGCCGCCTGCGGCAATGCCGATGTCATCGGCGATTCCGCCAACGGCTACCTCCGCGACCTCGGCTCGCCCCAAGCCCTCGACACCGCCCTGGCCCATGCCCTTCGCTCCCCGGACCGCCTCCCGGCCCTCGGCCAGGCTGGCCGCACCACCGTCGAAGCCAATTTCTCCCTCCTGGCCACGGCGGCCGGCTATGAGCGGCTCTACAGGGAGCTGGCCGGGATTCGTCCCCCCGGGAATTGACCTGATAAAGATCTCACCTACATTATCCAGTCCTTTCCTCCATGGATTTTGCCGCCCTCATCATCTTCCTGGCGCTCTATTATCTGCGCCCCCAGGAGTGGCTCTCGGTTTTCAACAGCATCCACTTCGTCCAGATCCTTTCTGTCATGGCCATCTGGGCCCTGTTCCAGAAACATAAAATCAACTTCAAGAAGCTGGTCCAGACACCCCTCGACTGGCTGATGCTCTCCTACTTCGTCTGGACGCTCATCGCGGGTTTTGAGCCGCGTCACACCTTCAGCGGCATCCAGGCCGTCATCCTCTTCTATTTCGTCGCTGTCACCAGCCTCGACAGCATTCCACGGCTCAAAAAATTCCTGGGATGGTGGTGCCTTTTTACCTTCCTCATCGCCGCGCTCGCCGTCGCGAGCATGTATGGCTTCGATCCGCTGGGCGGCTACGACATCGTCCAGGGAGACATGAAGGGGCGCCTCATGCTCAATCTCTCGGTCTTCGACAATCCGAACGCGCTGGCTCACAGCATCATCCCGGCACTTCCGCTCTTCTATTATCTCTTCTATTGGCGGCGCGTGACGATGAAGGCGGGCATGCTCCTTTTGGCAGTGCCGCTCTATTGCCTCTTTCTTACCCAGTCAAAAGGAGGATTCCTTTGCGGGTTCGTCACGCTGCTGGCCACTCTAATGTTTGGACGGTCGCGGATCTGGCAAATCCTGATCCTGACCATCGCGATCGGCTTCGGCTACGGCGCCCTCTACGCGCTGCCGCGAATGACCGAACTCGATCACAGCAAGACCGATCCCGCCATCCAGGGCCGCGTCGCGGCATTCACCTATGGGCTCGAATTGATGCGCACTCATTTCTTCGGCATCGGCCTCGGGAATTTCCAGGCCACGTTCCTTGCTCACGGGCCGCTCGAGAAGAAAACGGTGATGCGCGTCATTCCGCCAAAGGTCGTCGCCTCCAGCGATGGCTCGGTCCACGAGCTGGATGCCGAGCGCCACCGCATTACCGAGTGGGATCATTTCTCAAAGGCCACCCATTGCTCATACAATCAGAACGGCGCGGAGCTCGGTTACATCGGGCTCTTCCTCTTCGTTGGGATTCTCTATTGCTGCCTGCGTACTCTGGTGCTGGTCAGATCCCACGATGACGACGAGGAACGGATACGCCGCCTTCTCTTCGCGATGGTCGTGGCTTATGCCGCCTCCTCATGGATGGTCGATTTCTGCTATCGCCCCACCTTCTTTATGATGGTCGCCGCGATCAGCGCCTTCCACCGCCATCTCCTGCGCAAGTACTCCGATGGCGCCGAACCGGTCCCGGCACAGCCCGCTGTGCCGGACCGGCCATGGCTGCGCCGAATCCCTCCAATCAGGATGCCCGGGATCCCCATACCCGGCATACCCGGTCTCGCCGCGCCGCTGGCAGGCGGGGCCGCCGCCTGCGTGGCCACGGCGCCTGCCGAGCCCGCTATGGTCCTCCAGCCGGTAATGGGGGACTCTGGCGCCTCCGAAAACTGGAGCCCCGCCAAGCCGCGCAGGATGCCCTGGGACCTGGACGAGACGCTGCGAAAGAAGTTCCTCTGGAATCGTCTCGGATTCATGGACTTGCTCATCATGGTCGCCCTCACTTACGCCGCCATCCGGTATTGGGAGTATCTCATCACGAAGATGTAGGGGCCGGACATGGTCTGCCAGATCCTCTTTTGGGTTTCCGTAGCGCTGCTCGCCTACACGTTTCTCGGCTACCAGCTCTGGATTGGGCTGCTGGCCTCGTTCCGGCATCGCACGGAAAAGGCCGCCGCCCCGGCGCCTGAGCGGGCCGCGGTCCTCATCGTGGCCCACAATGAGGAGGCGCGCATTCGCTCCCGCATCGAGAACCTGCTCGCATCCCCCGTTTCGCTCGACGTGGCGGTTTGCTCCGATGGCTCGACCGATGCCACCGCCGCCCAGGCCCGCCTCGCCGGCGCGCGCGTCTTCGAGTTCCCCGAGCGCCGCGGCAAGGCCGCCTGCCTCTCGGACGCAATCCCAACGCTCGAATCCCCGATCGTCGTGCTCACCGACAGCCGCCAGCAATTCACGCCGGAAACGATTCCGAAACTCATCCGCCATTTTTCAGATCCGGCCGTCGGCGCAGTCAGCGGTCTCCTGCGCATCGGCGATGCCGGGACGAGCGCCGGCTCGGGCGTGAGCTTTTATTGGAAAATGGAAACCGCCGTCAGGCAATCCGAGTCGGACTTCGATTCCTGCGTCGGCTGCACTGGCGCAGTGTACGCCATCCGCCGCTCTCTATTTAATCCCATCCCCGCCGATACGATCCTGGATGACGTGGTCATCCCGATGTCCATCGCGCTCGCCGGACACCGGGTCATTTACGACCGCGAGGCCCAGGCGTTCGATCCCCAGCCGCTCGATCCGCGCGCTGAAACCCGCCGCAAGGCGCGCACGCTCGCCGGCAATTTTCAGATGCTCGTCCGCCATCCCGCGTGGCTTCTGCCCTGGAAAAACCGTCTCGCCTTCCAGCTTGTCTCCCACAAGTATCTGCGCCTCGCCGGTCCGGTCCTTCTCCTTTGTGCGCTCGTCTCGTGCGCATGCCTTGCCAGCCTCCCGATGTATCGCGCATTGCTGGGCCTTCAGCTCCTTCTTTACTGCCTCGCCGCCGCGGGACTCGCGCTCCCGTCCCTTCGCATGCTCCTCTTCTCGGTTCCCGCCGGCTTCCTCTTTCTGAACGTAATGACCCTCCGCGGCCTTTTCCGTTTCTTCTTCGGGCCGCGCGGCGGCGCGTGGGAAAAGGCTCCGCGTCAGGAGCCGGGATAAGGCTGCAACGTCGGCACGGGCGCGTCCGCATCCAGCACCCACGCCTTGCGGTCCTTGTAATAATCGACCAACTCCCGGTTCCGCGCGTCCATGTTGCGCGCAAAGATCACCTTCTCGCCGGCAAGGTCCGCGCCGTTGTAAACCCACTCGCGATTGGGGTTGTGATCGGGATCGTACTTCACGATCACCAGGCTCTTTCCGGGTTGATCACTCAGGTCCGCGATAATTTTTGCCCGCTGAAAATACCAGCGCGTCCTGTCCTGCGCGGCCATTTTCACCGCCACCTGGAAGAACGAAATGACAAACAGGATCGCGAGCCCGCGCACGATATTTCTGCCGGGACGCCGTACGCCCACCCGCCACGCATCCAGGCTCCGCATCGATTCCACCACGAGCACGAAAAACAACCCCGCCGCCGGCGCGGCGTAGTGCGGGAAAACCCAGGTCCCCAACAGCATGGCGATTGAAAAAAAGAGTCCGATGAACAGAGCGAACCACAGCCATCGATCCCGCATGATCGCCCATGGCAGACCGAGCAGCGCCACGACCAGCAGGTAGGACCAGAGGTAGCCTTGCGAAAGCATCCATATCTTCGAGCCCGTCGCCTCCATCAGCGCGCCGAATGAGCGCCGCTGGCTCTCGAAGTATTTCAGGTAATCCTCCTGCAAGCGCTGGATTTGCAAGTGCCGGTACTGCGGCTCAACCCGGGGCGTGCCAAAGAGGAACAGCGGCGCGATGCCGTAGGTCTCCTCATGCACCACGTACGGCATGACCATCGGATCGCCCGTGACGCGCCAGTTGTAAAAGCCAAGTTGCACCGCCAGCAGCGCCATCACCCCCAGCAGCGGCGCGAATACGCGTTTGATCACGATGTGCGCAGGCACCTTCCCCGCCTCGACGTACCAGATCACCAGCGCCAGCATCATCAGCAATCCCAACACGAATCCCTCGTATGGACGGCTATTCGCCAGAATTGCGAGCCCCACGCCCATCCAGACCGCGTCACGCGCGCGCGGCTCGCGCAGGATTCTCCGGAATGCCCCCAGCAGCAGCGCTCCACCCGCCAGCGCAACGGAACCGCCCCAGTAATTTTGACCCCACTCTAGAATCAGCGGGTGCAGCGCCAC
Source organism: Chthoniobacteraceae bacterium (assembly GCA_049521415.1). GTDB lineage: Bacteria > Verrucomicrobiota > Verrucomicrobiia > Chthoniobacterales > Chthoniobacteraceae > DATAXI01. The sequence goes on along the minus strand of JBEKOV010000007.1, from coordinate 21,104 downwards.
CATCAGGCCGCCTGCCAGCGCCCAGCGTGGCGGCATCCACGCCATGAACATCCAGCTTACAGTCGCGCACGCCAGTGCCGTCGCCAGCCATACGCCGATGATCGGCAGGCCCAGCTTCTCGCCCAGTGCGAGGACCAATCCCTGCGCAGGCGGATATTTCGCCGTGTATGTCGGACGCATGATCTGGTGAATCGTCTCGAAATGCTCCCACAGCGGCGGCGTTGGATTGGTCACGCGCCCGTGCGCGAAAGTATCGCCCAATAAAAGATAGCCAAATTCATCGTGTGTCTGCGGACGCGGCAGGCAGCCGATGACCGAAAGTGCCGCGCACAAGCTGAATGAAAATGCCGCCACCACCGCCAGCACCCGCGCGGGCCGCGCCGCCAGCCGCGCGCCCCATCTCTCCAGCGGATGAAACAACCGCCCCAGCAAGTTTCCCTTCACCAGCGCCAGCGGAATCAGCAGTGGAAGGAGATAGTAAAGCCGGAACATTCCTGCAAAGCGGGGTTGCCTAAAGCTGACCTGGACCGGTTTGGAGTCGGTCCGAAAAGCTTTGGCCTTTTGACTCCCGCTTCGTTACAACCGGTGCCCGAGGCTTGCAACGCTAGAAAAATCTTCATGTTCAAGTCCCTGCAACTCTGGCTGCCCTCCTATCTCAGCCGCCCGCGCAAGCGCTGGAACTCATTCCCCAAAACGCACCTGATGCTTTGCATTTGCGATCACTTCGAGCCTTTCCACGACGCTTCGCGCGATGAGGCGATCGCCCGCGTGCGCCGCTGGCAACTGGAATACCCGCCGCTCTCCGCCTCCTGCCGCGACTCGTCCGGGCGGCCTCTTTGCCACACATTCTTTTATCCGATCGAGCAATACGACGCCAGCGTGCTCGCAACCCTCGCCGGTCTTTGCGGGGCGACCCGTTGCGAGACGGAAATCCACCTTCATCACCGCGATGACAACGCCTCCGGTCTTGCCGCGACGCTTGAAAAAGGAAAACGCGACCTCACCGGCCACGGCTTGCTCTCGACCGATCCCACGGGCGCCACGCGCTTCGGCTTCATCCACGGCAATTGGGCGCTCGACAATTCCCATCCCACCGGCGCCTTTTGCGGCGTCCGCAATGAACTGGCCGTTCTCGAAAAGGCCGGCTGCTACGCCGATTTCACCATGCCCTCCGCACCCGATCCCTGCCAGACGGCCACGGTCAATTCCATCTACTACGCCACTCCTTCCGTTCGCCCCAAGTCCCACGACCGCGGCCGCCCCGCGCGCGCCGGTGCGGCCGACCCCGGCGGCTTCCTCCTCATACAAGGCCCGCTCGGCCTCAACTGGCGCCGGCGCAAATGGGGTCTCCTCCCGCGCATCGAGAACGCCGACCTCACCCCGCGCAATCCCCCCACCCTCCGGCGGCTCGAGCTCTGGCTCGACCTCAACATCCACGTCGAGGGACGGCCAGAATGGATTTTTGCGAAATTGCACACCCACGGCGGCATCCCTCGGAACATGGAGATGCTCCTCGGCGAACCGATGCGTGGATTTCACCGCTCCCTCGGCCAGTTCGCCGCCGCCCATCCCGGTTTTCATTTTCATTACGTCACCGCCCGCGAGCTCGTGAACATTGTCCACGCCGCCGAGGCCGGCAAATCAGGCAACCCGGACGATTACCGCGACTTCCGCTACCATTCGCGGCTCCGCCCGCCAGCACAGTGACTCCGCGGCTTCTCTTCATCTCTAATCTCTTTCCGACCGCCGCCGAGCCATACCGCGGCCTCGACAACGCCATGCTGCTCCACGCCCTCGAGCCGCATTTCGAAATCCGCGTTCTCTCCCCACGCCCCGTGCTGCCGCTGGCCGCCAGGAAATTTTCCCCGCGCCCGGACGATGCCTCGCTTTCCCCCAAGTGGATTCCCGCCGGCTACGTGCCGAAAGTCGGAAGCCACGTCAACCATCTGCTGATGGCCAGGTCGCTGCGCGGCGAGCTCGATCAAACCCTCGAGACCTTCCATCCCAACGTGATCCTCGGTTCCTGGATCTACCCGGACTGTTGCGCGGTCCTGCACCTCGTTCGTGATCGCGTTCCCGTCGTCGCCATCGCGCAGGGATCGGACATTCATCATTATCTGGAAATCCCGGCCCGCCGCAGCATCATCCTCAAGGCGTTGCCGCGCGCCGCCGCCGTCGTTACCCGCAGCCGCGAACTCGCCCGGCTTCTCGAAGCCGCGGGCTTTCCCTCCGAGAAACTTCACACTGTCTACAATGGCGTCGATCTCGATCTCTTCCAGCCGCGCGACCAGGCCGCCGCGCGCCGCGAATTCTTTCTTCCCGAATCCGCGCGCATCGTCCTCTTCGTCGGCAATTTCTTCGAGGTCAAGAATCCGCATCATCTCATCCTTGCCGCCGGCTCGCTGAAGGCAAAGATCGGCGATCTCCTTCTCGTCATGGCCGGCGGCGGCCCGTGGGAAAAAATTTGCCGCGACCTGAGCGTCAAGCTTGGCCTTGAATCGAGCGTGATCTTTGCCGGACGGAAAACTCCGCGCGAAGTCTCCCGTCTTATGAACGCCGCGAACCTCCTCGCCCTCGCCAGCGAAAACGAAGGCGTCCCAAACGTCATCCTCGAGGCCTTTGCCTCCGGCCTGCCCGTCGTCGCCTCACGCGTCGGCGGCATCCCGGAAGTCCTCGACCACGATTTCCTCGGCCGCATGTTCCCCGCCGGTGACCTGCCCGCGCTTTCCCTGGCGCTCGAAGAGCAACTCGCCGCCCCGCGCGATGTCGCCGCCATTCGCGCCCGCGCCGAGCGCTTCTCCTGGCAAATCGCCGCCTCAAAATACCGCGAAATCCTCCTGGCCGCCTCCGCAAATTAGCAATTTTCCGTCGTGCCCATTCTCTACCATTTTCGCACGCGCGGCACCGGCGCGGAAGCCGTCCACATCGCCGGCATCGTCCGTGCCTTCGAGAAAATGGGCCACCAGGTCATTCTCTCCAGCCCCACCGGCGCCGATCCCCGCCAGACCGCCGGCTCAACCCCCTTTGCGGAAACCCGTTCCCAATCGGGCGCCTGGATTTCGCGCCTTCCGCGCGGCCTCTTCGAGCTGTTCGAAATTCTGTACAACATCCCCGCCTTCTTTCGGAATCTCCTCCTTGTCGGCCGCCACCATTGCCTCCTCATTTACGAGCGCCACGCCTTTTTCCTCTTTTCCACCGCTCTCGTCGCCGCGATTTGCCGTTGCCCCCTCGTGGTAGAGGTGAACGAACTCGTCGGCGATTCCCGCGTCCGCGCCCAACCCATTTTCTCCGGCCTTGCCCGGTGGTCGGACCGCTTCCTCTTTCGCCGCGCCCGGCTCATTATCGCCGTCTCCCCTCACCTCAAGCGCCGCATCCAGGAATATGGTATTCCGCCGGAGCGCATCCTCGTGCTGCCAAACGCCGTCGCCGAAGAGGACCTCGCGATTCCCTCGAAGCCGATGGCCTTCGAGCTTCCCGGCGCCTTTCTGCTCGGCTTCGCAGGCTGGCTGGTCGAGTGGCATCGGCTCGATTTCCTCATCCAGGCACTCGCCGACCCCGCCTTCTCCACGGTCGCGCTCGTCATTATCGGCGACGGCCCCTTGCGCCAGCCGCTCGAGGCCCAGGCCCGCTCCTTGGGCGTCCGGGTGCACTTTGCCGGCACGCTTCCCCATGCCGCCATTCCCGCCGCGTTGCGCGCCATGCATGCTTGCGTAATTCCGCATTCAAATGAATATCGATCCCCGATAAAGCTTTTTGAATTCATGGCCCAGGAGCGCCCCGTTCTCGCCCCTCGCACCGAACCCATTGAGTCGGTCGTCCGCGACGGAGCCGATGCCCTCCTCTTCACCCCGCTCGATATCCACAGCCTGCGTTCCGTGCTGCAAAAGATGCTCGATTCCAACCAATTACGCGAATCGTTAGGCCAAAACGCCCGCCGCCTCGTCCAGGAGCGGCACACCTGGGAGAAAAATGCCCGAGCGGTCATGGATGCCCTTAATTAATTTATTATTCATTTCTGGACACGCCTCATTGGCGTGGGCTAACTTCATCGGCACGGTCCCCCCCAAAAAAGGCCGCCCTGAATCTGCCCGAAATGAATACCAACGGCATCCTCCGGAAGCACTGGTTCCACGTTTCATTTCATTTTTCGCTCGATTCCGTCCTCTTCTACGTGGCCACCCTCATTGGCCTCTTCATCCGTTTCCCCGGGGACTTCGAGGCGGTCGTCGCCGCCTACTGGCCTTACATGATGGCGACCGCCGTAGTGTTTTCCGCTACCACTTACATCTTCGGCCTCTACTCGACCCACAGCATCTCCCAGGGCGCGGCGCAACGGGCCGGCCTCCTCGCTATTTGCACCCTCATCGCCGTTGGCCTTTTCATCGCCGGCACTTACATCCACTCCTTCCGCCCCATCGGCCGCGGCGCCGCCCTCATATGCGCCGGCATCGGCTACGCCGCGACGCTCACCCATCACCTTTTCCTCCTCCACAGCCTTCGCAGTACGAGCGAGCGCATCGCTTACGTCATCACGTGCAAGTTTGATGAATTGGAGATTCGCCTCTTCCGCTCCTTCGGCAGCCGCCAGCTCGACCTCGCCGGCGTCATCGAACACAACGGCTATCGCGCCACCGGCGATGTCCGCGTCCTCGGCCACAGCCGCGACCTCGTCGAGATCGTCAAACGCGAGGGCATCAGCCGCGTCCTTTGCACCGACAAGAGCCTGCGCGACACCACGCTCCTCAAGCAATTCTGCGAGCTTCGCTACTCTGGCGTCTCCGTCATGCCGCTCATGTCGCTCTGCGAAGAGGTGGACCAATACGTCCCGCTCGAATTGCTCACCTCCGAGTGGCTCCTCAATGCCAGCGGCGAGCCGCACCTCCTTTACATCAAGAAAGTCAAACGCCTCTTCGACGTCGTGGCCTCCATCGCGGGCATCATTCTCTCCGCCCCGTTCCTCCTCGCCGGCATGATCGCCATTAAACTCACCTCGCCCGGCCCCATATTTTACCGGCAGGCGCGCAGCGGGCGCTTTGGGCGCGTCGTCAATGTGACCAAGCTGCGCACCATGCGTGTCGATGCCGAACAAGGCGGCGCCGTCTGGTCTTCCGCCAACGATCCGCGCGTCACGCCCGTGGGACATTTTCTACGCAAATATCGCGTCGACGAGATCCCGCAAATTTTCCACGTCCTGATGGGGCAGATGTCCTTCGTCGGACCGCGTCCCGAGCGCCCGGAGTTGATCGAAAAGCTCGCGCTCGATATTCCCTATTACCAGGAGCGCCTCATGGTTCAGCCCGGCATCACCGGGTGGGCCCAGGTCAATTACCCCTACGGCTCCACTTTCGAGGATGCGCGCCGCAAGCTCGAGTACGATCTCTATTACATGAAGAACATGAGCCTGTTCCTCGACCTCTTCATTCTCCTCGACACCGTCCGCATCGTGCTCTGCGGCGGCGTTCATTCCTCCCGCGTGCAGAATCCCGAGCGCGCAAAGGCGATGCACGATTTCCAGCTCTCGACCGCCGTCGGTCCCGCGCTCTCCCAGGAACAGGTCCAAAGCCCCGCATTCACTTCGGCTCAGGCGTAGCCTGCCGGCCTCCGATGTCGCCGACTGCGGATTTCACGGGCTGACATGGACCCAGCGCGCATCCTCTTTTTTCACCAGGGTTCCTTCTCCCACATCAACGACCGCGTCGCCGGGTGGCTGCGCGAGCAGTTTCCCGGCGCGGAACTTGTCCAGATCGATGTTCTCCAGGAGGTCGTCAAATCCTCGCGCTCCCTCCTCTGGCGCGGCGCCGCCGCGACGCTCCTCACCTACCTGCCGCGCATCGCCCGCGGCGACCGGGACTTTCGCGACCTCTATTACAAGACGCCCTTCCTCTTCCACTCCATCCGCCGCCTAATCGCGGAAAAATATGCCGCGCTCGCCCCCTCGTGCCTCTTCTCAATCCAGACGCAAAGCCTCTACGACGCCGGCATCGATGGCCTGCCCCATTTCATCTACACCGATCACGCTCATCTCACGAATCTCAGGTACCCAGGCCGCTTCACGCTCGCATCGCCGCGTTGGATCGCTCTCGAAAAGGGCATCTACCAGCGCGCCCGGCGCAATCTCGTAATGAGCGCGTTCGTCCGAGACTCGCTCGTCCAGGATTATGCCTGCGATCCCTCGCGCGTCGTGATTGTCGGCGCCGCCCCCAACCTGCCTCCTCCCGATTCGCTCCCGGACAATGCCGGTTATTCCAACCAAACCATTCTCTTCGCCGGCGTCGATTGGGAGCGAAAGGGCGGCCCGCTCCTCATCGAGGCATTCTCCAGGGTCCTCGAAAAACTCCCGGAAGCCCGCCTCATCATCGCCGGCTGCTCGCCCGCGGTGCGCATCCGCAATGTCGAAATCGTCGGACGCGTGCCGCTCGCCGATGTCAGCCGCCTGCTCCTTCGCAGTTCGGTGCTCGCGCTTCCCTCCACGCGCGAGCCGCAAGGCGTAAACGCCATCGAGGCATTGATGCACCGCATCCCTGTCGTCACCACCGCCATCGGCGCGCTGCCGGAGATGGTCGAGAACAATAAATCCGGTCGCATCGTCCCGGCTGGCGACAGCGCCGCCCTCGCCTCCGCGCTCATCGACCTGCTCTCGGACCCCACCCTCTGCCGCCGCCACGGTGAAGCCGGGCGCGAAAGCGCCACCGCGCATTATTCATCGGAAGCAGTCTCAAAACGAATGGGCGAAGCAATCCGCTCAGCCCTCGGCTCCTGACCCTCTCTTAGTACAGCATCGTCTCCGCCGGCGGATCGGTCACATGAACCTCCGTCGCCTTCAACATCGGAATCGTCCTCCCGCCCACGATCGGGAAATCCACCTTCCCCACCACCTTCACCCACGCCATGTCCGGAATCTTCGGCATGTCCGGCGCTTCCACCATCGTTGCGATCGGCTTCGCGTCGGCCGCGCAGCACCACATGAACATCCGCATCAGCTTGAACCGATTGCCGTTCGGGTTGTTCATGTCGTCCGGCATCAATTGCCCGATCGTCTCCACCGTCTTCCCTTCGAAATCCGCCTTCATGCTCGTGTCCTGCGCCGCGTACAACAGATCGATCACCTGCACGACGATGTTTCCATCCTTCGATTTTGGCAGATAGGCATCCGAGTCCGACGATGCCGGCGTCGCCGCGGCTTGCGCCGGCTGCGAGCCATCCTTCGTCGGCAGCGGCGGCTCCGAGGGATTATCCGCCGTGCTCTGCGAACCGGATGGCATCATCTTCGGCGTGTAACCCCGCTTGATCAGGCCCGACGCATCGGTCGCGACCCCGCGGTTGATGAACGCCGCCGCCCCGAAATCCTTCGGCGAGAACATCGCCGCGACCGCCACAGGCAGGATCAGGATCAAAAAAGTCAGCAATCGGCCGGACTTGCGCCGCCCGAGCGGATGCCCGCAACGCTCGTCGTCGCAGCATTTCGCCACGCCGGGCAGGAAAATGAAGCAACAGGCCATCGCCAGCATCACCGCGCCCGCCACCAGCACGTTGGTCCGGAACGCCGGAACAATGAACGAACCGATGCGCCCAGTAAAATAAAACACCAGGAGCACGGCGCTCCACACCAGCAACGTCACACCCGGCAGCCAGCGATTGAATAAGGTCGTCATGTATTCAGGATTAACCCCAAGTGACTGCAAACTAGCGCGATCACGATAAAAAGTCCAATCCCAAGGCTGAACACAAACCAGCGCCGGAACACCGCCCCGTAGAGGAAGAAAAGCTTCGTGTCGAACAGCGGCCCGAATACCAGGAAGGCCAGCTTCGCCGACGGAGGAAACATCTGGAAGCTCACCGCGATGAAGGCGCTGGTCGAGCTGCAAATCGCCAGCATGAACGCCAGCCCCATCATCGCCAGCACCGACCACGTCGGATCGGTCGCCACCGGCGCGAGCACGTTTTGGTTCACCGCCGTGTTGAAGGTCGAGGCGATCGCCGCCCCCACGATGAAGAAAAATGTGACATCCATGAAGTCCGACGCCGCGCTTTGTACCATCCGGAACAGCTTCCCGCCCAGCCCGCCGCCCGTCAGGTCCAGTGGCGCGTCATCGGACGCCGCGACCATGCTCAAGCCGGTCCTGCGCCGCCCGGACATCGAATCGATGATCTCCGGCTGCAGCAGCTTCTCCGGCGGGAAGTCGCGCACCAGCATTCCGATCCCGACCGCGATCAGGTACCCAAGCACGAGCCGCAGCAGCGTCATCTCGATCGGTCCCTGCCCGCGAAATGCCGCGTATGTGCTCAACGCGACAATCGGGCTCACGATTGGCGCGGCCATCATGTACGTGATCGCGCACGGCAGCGGCAGCCCTTTGCGGATCAGCCGCCGGATCACCACCACGCTCGCGCATTCGCACATCGGCAGCACCAGCCCCATCAGCCCCGACACCAGGATCGAGGCCGTAAAATTCTTCGGCACCCAGCGCGCCAGCGTTTCCGGCGGCACAAACGCCTCGACCGCACCCGACGCCAGCGACCCCAGCAGCAAAAACGGAATTCCCTCGAAGATAATTCCGAGGAACGACAGCGCGAAATCGGGGAAGTGAAACGAAAACCAGCTCATCTCAATAATCCTTTGCGCAACGCATCGACATTCGCCAGCGTCGCCTGTTCATAAAAATCCGTCGACGCCGGCCCGCTCTCCATCGGGTTCAGGATAATCCGCGAGCCCTTCTGGTCGCCTCCATGGGCGTCCGCGGCGGCGATGATGGCATCCACGTTCTGCAAATCATTCACCGGCTGCCCTGGGCCGGCAATGGCCGCCACGGTGAATTGATACCGGCTCAGGAAGTAAAGAAACGTCCTGTCCTCGCAAATCACCTCACGCTTCGGGATATCCACTGTCATCTGCCCAATTTGGTCGTCCATGTCCCGCAGCGCCGCCTCATAATGGTTCTCGTTCGCCAGGTAATCGTCCGCATGCGCGGGGTCGCGCGCCATGAGCGCGTCGCGGATATTCTGCACCTCCCTGATTGCCATCACCGGGTCCAGCCATACGTGCGGGTCCGGTGGCTGCGTCGGATCGAATTGCGCGTCCGAGGGCGGCGAATCCGGATCGCCCGGCAGCCCCGGAATGCCCGGCCCGGTCCCGCGCGCCGCAAGCACCCGCTCCTGGCCCGGCCTCAGCCCGTGCGCTTCGATCTGGTCCATCCAGCCCTCGAATCCAAATCCGTTCTCAATGATCACATCCGCCTGTAAAATCCGCCGCACCTGCTCCGGCGAAGGCTTGAACTCCGATGCCCGGACATCCGGCGGCACGATCATCTCAACATCCGCAAGGTCCCCGGCCACATTCTTCGTGAAGCAATACATCGGCGCGAAGGTCGCCAGCACCAGCAGTTTCTTCGGGGGCGTGGGCGCGGGCGATGCGGCCACCAGGGCCGCGTCCTGCTTCAAGCATCCCGCCAACAACCAAATCGCCAGCAGGCAAACAGCCCTGCTCATTCGACTTCCGTCTCCGATTTCTCCTCATGCTCCTCCAGCGAGCGAATGAGCGCCGCCTCGGCCCCATCGGTCAACTCGGGCGCCTGCAATTGCCGCGGATGCTGCTCCACCTGCTCGAGCGCCTCGATTTCGATGTCCGCGGTATCCACCTCCAGATCCTTGAACGCGCGCGCCTTCACCATCACCCGCGTCTCCAGCGAGGAAACCGCGGAATTATAGCTCTCGACCGATTTGCCAAGGCTCTTCCCCAGCTTCTCGATGTGCCCGCCCATCGTGCTCAGCCGGTTGTAAAGCGCACGGCCCAGCTTCGAAATCTCCTCCGCGTTCTTCGCGAGCTTCTGCTGCCGCCAGCCAAAATAGACCGCCTTCAGCAGCGCAATCAGCGTCGTGGGCGTCGCAAGGATTACCCGCTTCTCCGCTCCGAATTCGATCAGCCCCGGATCGCTCTCCAGCGCCGCGGAGAAAAACATCTCGCCCGGCAGGAACAGCACCACAAATTCCGGCGTCGGATCGAACTGCTCCCAGTATGCCTTGCGCGACAGCGCCTCGATGTGCGTGCGCACGTGCGTCGCGTGCCTGGTCAGTCGCTCCTGGCGGGCCGCGTCATCCGGCGCCTCCAGCGCCTCGAGGTACGCCATGATCGGCGCCTTCGCATCCACCACAATCGTCTTTTCGTCCGGCAGTTGCACCACCATGTCCGGACGCAGCATCCCTCCCTCCTCGCCCACCGCCGTCTGCTGCTCCTTGAAGTCGCAATGATCCACCATGCCCGCCATCTCCACCACCCGCCGCAATTGCACCTCGCCCCATCTCCCGCGCACATTCGGCGCGCGCAGCGCCTTCACCAGATTGCCCGTCTCGGCCCGCAATTGCTGCTGCGTCTCCAGCAGCGATTTGACCTGCGTTTGCAACGATTCGTACGCACCCATGCGATTTTTTTCCAATTCATTGATCTGCGCATCGACCTTCGCGAGCGATTCCCTCACCGGCGTCACGATTTCCGTGATCGCCTGCTGCCGCTTCTCAAGGTCGCCTTTCGCTGTTTCCTGGAATTTGCCCAGTGTCTCCTTCGCCAGCTCCAGAAATGATTGGTTGTTCTTCCTCAGCGCCTCCGCGGACAGCGTGTTAAATGCGTCCGCCAGCCGCGTGCGCGCTTCCTCCATCAGCGCCAGCTTCTCCGCCATCCCCTTGCGCTCCTCGGTCGTTTGCGCCTCCAGCGCGGCAAGCCGCATCGCCGTTTCCTGCGTCTCCTTGCGGGCCCGTTCGCATTCCGCCGTCAATTCCGGCGCGCGCGCCGCCTGTTCACGCGCGACAGCCAGTTGCCCGGCCCACTCCGCCTTTTCCCGCGCCGTCTCAACCTGCTGGCGCGACCTCAGGTAAATCACCGCCAGCCATGCCCCCGCCCCCACTCCCACAACCGCCGCCACCAGCAGCGCAAAGAGATGAATGGCAAGATGAAGCACAACCCTAGTCTGTGCCAGCCAGCCCCAACTTGCAATAGGGCGCGCCGCGCCATCTTTAAATCTGAATTCCACACGCGCGCCCCTGACGCGCCTGATCCTTCGAATTTCGATTTTTGAATTTCGTCCCGCGACTGCGGGACCCTCCCCTCACCCTCCCGCCGGCAACACCCATTCCTTCCGCGTCCCATCATACATCATCACCACGCGCCACGCCTGGCTCTTGCCTGAGCCATCCTTAGCGAAGACCTTCCCCGGCAAAATCACCGTCGCCTCCGTGCCGGTCATCGTCACATTCCCGGCGTTGAATGGCTCGAACGCCACGCTGACATCCTGCGTCTTGAATCCCGCACGCACATAGCCGCGCGCCCTCCAATAGGCTCCCTCCGCCGTCTGGTCGTGGTCATTTAGCTCCCGCCAGCCTTGCTCGAGCACCGGCGCGCAATAGGCCAGCGCCAGCACCACGCTCGCCGCCAGCACCGCTCCCGTCACGCGCAATTGCTTCAAGTGCCGCAGCCGGCTCCGCCGTTTCTTCCCGCATAGATCGGAAACCGCCTCCCACTGCTCCATCCCGTCCCGCCAGTAGAGCGTCTCCTCCGGGATCAAATTCGTATCGTAGAGCCGCTTCAGTTGCGGGAACGTATAAGGCCCCCTCTGCTCGCCCTCGACTCGGATGAAATATTCTTCGGAGAAAGCCAAGGGAAGGAGGGTCAAATGCGAAATTCGAAATTCGAAACTCGAAGGGGGAATCGGGGAACATCGACCAATCCGAATCTGCGCGCTTCGCGCGCCAAATCTTTCGAATTTTGAATTTCGAATTTCGAATTTTCCCTCATATCCCCATGTTCGACAGCGCCGCAGCCAGCCGGTTTGCCAGGGCCGCCAGCCGCGGGTGGGTCGCTTCGAGCGCCCTCACCGTCCCAGTGACAGCCCCGAGCGCATCGTCGAGCGACTCGCCATGATGCGCGCTTCCCGAGTCTCCCTCGGCCCGCGCCAGGTGCTCGCGGTTCACTGCTCCCAGCTCGGCCCGCAACGCCTCGAGCAATTCCAGCAATTCCGCCTTGGCGGCCGCCGGCAGGTTCGCCGACGACTGCACCCTGGCTTCAATATTACGGATACGATCTTCTATCATTTGCCTATATTAAGCGTAGCCGGCTGCCCTGCGCAGCATTAAAGGCTTTCACGCGTGAATTGAGGGCAGAAACGCCCCCGCCGGCTCCCGGTAAAATCCCTGCGTCATCAGCGTGAGCGGCTGGGTGATCCGCAGGCCCTTCTCGAGCGCCCAGCGCAGCAATTCCCCATTGCGCGCCGGCATCAGCAGCCCCGGATCAGGCAAATCCTCCGCCGCGGCGATCAGCGCCTTCGCATCCTCGTTGGTCTCCGCCACGGTATGACCGCGAAAATGAATGCCCGTCGAGTAACCCCGGACGCGCCCCTGCCGCTCCACCACCGTCAGTGTCCGCAGCCGCATCGCCTCATCCAGGTCCTCCGTACGCGCGTAGCCGTGCAGACGCCGGCAAAGCTCATTGCACTCGGCCACGTCTGTCTCCTTGCCGATCGTCACCCTGCACCCGGGGAGACCCATCGCTATCGGATCGCCATGCAGGCACGCCAGCAATTCCCGCATTTCAAACCCCAGCTTCGTATAGAGCGCCAGCGAGTGCGTGTTGTAGGCCGCTTGCACCAATCGCGTCCCCTCCAGCCCTTTCACCCGTGCGCGCTCCAGCAGATGCTCCATCATCAATCGCCCCACCTCGCCCCCTTGCAGGCGCGGTGTCACCGTGACCGGCCCGATCGCCCCCACGGGTCGGTATTCCTTGAGAAAAGCGCTTCCCGCAATCCGCCCATCCACCTCCGCAACCACCCCATACGTTTGCCTATGCGCCAGCCGCGCCTGGATCACCTGAACGGCCATCTCCTCCGTCCGCCAGTCCACCGGAAACCCGTGCGTAATGGCGATGGCGCTGAACGCCTCGTAACAAATCCGTCCACACTCGGTGACATCGGCTTCCGCGGGTGGACGAAGCAGGACTCTCATCCGCCCCTCAGTGCCCCCCGCCGCGCCCCAAATCAAGCCTCAACTCTCACATCACTCCGCCATGGCGGGCGCAAGGGCCGGCGCGGGTATGTTCGGCAGACGCCTGCGCATATCCATGATGGGGCGCTCGACCCAAGTCCAGGAGAGATTCGCCAGCACGATCGTGCAAGGGATGAGCACCACGAAACGGTAATTCGAATCCAATATCTGTCCCAGCACACCCGCATGCGGCAGCAGCAATTCAGTGAAAGAGTGCAGCAGGAAAATCGAGTAACTCATCTGCCCGATTCGCGCGACGGTCCTATTCCCCAGCAATCTGCCGCCCAGTCCGCCGAATCCATGCGACGCCTTCTCCGCCACCCATACGAACGAGAGCGAGGCAACCGAGGGAATCACGATCTCCGTGTACCATGGTGCGTAATTTGCCGCCTTCGCCACAAGCAGCAGCACATACACCGGCAGCCCCAGCCATGTCGCAACCCAGATGAGGCGCGGCAGCACTTTCTCCCCCACAATGCCCATCCGCGCCACGCCCAGCAGCGCGCCCAGACCCACCGCGTCACACGAGGCAAGCGGCGATACGCACCAATGGATCCCTCCCAGGTTCTGCCAGTCGCAATAAATCCGCCACGCCGGCCCCAGCACTGCCAGCCCCAGCAGCACCGGTGTGAGGCGCCGCCGCGGCAGCCATAATATAAGGAACGGCAGCACCAGGTAAAATTGCTCCAGGAATGACAGCGACCACAGCGGCGAGAACCGCCCGTTCCAACTCCCCGAAACGACCGTCTGGATGTTTGCCAGGAAGAACGTGTTCCATGGCAGGCTGTCGCGCGCGCCGGGCACGTTGAAGAGCGCCGTCACAAGCAGCACCAGGAAATAGGTCGGGCATATCCGCAGGTAGCGCCTTACGTAAAACTCCCGCGCCGCGCCGCGCATGCCCATCTTCCCCGACTCAATCTGCATGCGCAGTTTCAGCAGCGTATTCGCCGAAAAATATCCGCTCAGCACAAACAGAAACGTCACCCCGAAACCTGAAAGCAGGAGTGGCGGGTTCACATAGTGGTGCAGCATCACCACGGATATGGCCACGGCGCGCAGCGTATCCAACTGCCGGTAACGGTCATGGGATGGATTCACAACCTGCCTCTCGCGAACGATTTGCTCGCAAAACTGCGCTGCGCGGGCGGCTGCCCATGACTGACCCTATACATATTGACCTTCGTTTCTTCGGGATGACGGCTTCGGCCGAACGTGGATCGGACCACGGCGGCAATTGTTCGGCTGTATCGACGAGCCCGCTCGGATTTAAATTCAATGGCCCCGCCGCCAATGTCCCCCGGGACTCAATTCCCCCTGAATCCCGCCGCGCAAAAACCCATAATCCTCCTGAGCACACCCTCCGGATCCCCCGCGTCGCACAAACCCTCGGATGTAACCTCGAGCAATTTCGGATTGCCCGCGGTGTGAATGAATGCCCCCATCGCAAAGTGCAGCCGCCAGCGCACTTCCGACTTGCTCAGCGCCGGGCAGGCCCGTTGCAGCGCCGCCTGGAATCGCCGCGTCTTGCGCGAGAGTTCCTCCTCGACCAGCGGCTTCAGGTACACTCCGGGGTCCGTCATGCAAAACGCGAGCAGCCGTGGAAAATACCAGCCGCCGCGCGCCGGCTGGTTCACCAGTTCCAAGGGCGGGCGGAAAAGCGCCTCGAGAATCTCCTCAACTTCGAGCGGCTTCCCCTCGGCCTTTTCCTCGAGCGCGTCGAGCAGCCGCAATCGGTGCTCGTTCACCGGCAGGAACATGCGCTTCAGCACCTCGGAGATCAGGCCTTCCTTTGAAGTGAAATGATAATTCACCGCCCCCAGATTCGCCCCCGCCTCCGCGGTAATGGTCCGCAGCGAGGTCGCCTCGAACCCGTAAGTGGCAAAAAGCCGCTCGGCGGCATCCAGAATGGCGGCTCGGGTGGAGGAGGGTGAATCCAGGGTTTCCATACTGGCGGAGGTCTTCTTACCCATAATTCAAACGGGCGTATCACTCAAGCCCGTCCTTGCCACTGAACCGCCACCGCAGATCCCACCATATATAATACGGCATGAACCACGGGAGACTCACCCACCTCCATAACGCCCAGAGTGCGTTGCCCTTAATTCGCCTCCGCTCTCCTGCCCGTTGCAGATGATACAACATCCGCAGGCTGTCGGCATATTCCCGCGCCACCAACTTTCCCACCGCGCGCGGCAGCGGCCTCTTCGAGGCCTGACCCGTCTTCAGGCGATAGAGCAAAATCCACCGATGCGCCGCCGTGCGCCTCAGCAGGCCGGCCGCTCCCAGCGCGCGAGGCGGATGCGTCACCGTGGCCTTCTCGACAAAGGCACTGCGCGATCCGCGCTGCCGCATCCTCCAGGCGAATTCCATATCCTCCGCGCAAGCCTCCGTAAAATCCTCGTCGAACCCTCCCAGCTTCTCGAACTCCTCCCGCCTCAACGCCAGGTTGCAGCTCCAGAACGCTCCTCCATCCAGGTTCTCGATGACCTCGTAAAAACCGAGCCGATCTTCCATCGGACATACCGTCTGTCCTTCGAGGATTTCCGCGTCGCCGGTCATTGCTGCCTCATAAGCCTCGAGCCAGCCGTCCTCCGGCAGGCAATCGTCGTCGAGAAATACAAGCCAGTCCCCGGAAGCATGCCGCGCTCCACAGTTACGGTTGGCGGCCGGCCCGCGTCGCGGCCCTTGCACCCACTTTACTCCCGCCAGCCGGAATGCTCCCGTCCAGCCGTCGTCACTTACAATGACCTCGTAACTTCCGCTCTGCTTGAGCACACGCCCGAGACATTCCTGCAATCGGTCCGGACGGTTGCAAGTCGGGATGATTACCGACAACTTCATTTCATCCGATCCCTCCAGAATTGGTAATGCGGCGAAATCAAACTAATCGCCGCCGCCTCCAAATCGTCCGTTTCCATATCTTCGCGCGCCATGACTGTCGCCGAGTATTTGATCTGTTTGAGGTAACTCAATAAGTCCATTCTCCGGGCGCCTTTGTTCCATCGCCAATAACGCTCGAGAGCTTCGCCGGCGCTGTTCGATCCTATCTGCCAGTAAGTCAATTCCGGGTCGAAGACCACCTTCCAATTGCGCTCCAGCAAGCGCCGCCCAAGGTCCGCGTCTTCACCATAATAACAGCCCGGATCATATCCCCCCACCTCCTTTACCGCCGCCGCTCTGACCATTGCCCCACCGGTCGAAAACCTGGCACACTCAATCACTTCGGTCAGTTTCTCAGTCCGGAATAAGTGCCGCGCCCGCCACCGATCCGCGACCGTCCGTGCTTCCCGCTGCGCGATTCGGCCTGCCACAGCGGCCACGGCGGCATCCTCGAACCAGCGCTCCGCCTTCGCCGCAAAATCCGGCGGCAACTCGATCCCCGCATCGCAACTAAGCACCAACGGATGCTTCGCCTCGGCCATTGCCCATGTGCGCGATGCCCCTCTGCCGAGGCAGCGATCGAGCCGGATGACCCGCGCGCCGGCCTGTTCGGCCACATGCGCCGAATCATCGGTCGAACCGTTATCAATGACATAAAATTCATCCACCGGGCGTGATTGATTTCGCACCGACTCAATCGCCTGCTTCAGCGTCGCGGCTCCATTGTAACATGGGATATAGGCACTTACTTGCATTGCGCGCCGTTCATGAGTTTGAGCACCGCGCCTTCCACCATGTCCTCCGTGATGTGATTCATGCACTCCACGCCGTACTGGCAGAATTCCCCGCGCGATTGGTGGATGTAACACGGCCCGCACGGCATCGGCACAAATAAGTTGATGTTACCTTCATAACCCAAGTTGGCCGGCGTGCGCGAACCTCCAAAGATAATTACCGAAGGCACTCCCAGCCCATTCGCCGCGTGCATGAGGAAACTGTCCGCGCCCACATGCGCCTTCATATGCGACAGCACAGCCATCGATTCGCGATATCCGAGCCGTCCGGCGAATGATCGCACTCCTGGAAGGAGTAACTCACTCGAATCTCCAAGCTGGATCAAATCGTAGTCGCGTAACAACCTCGGCACCAGGCGTTCCCATCGCTCGGCGGGCCAATTCTTCGCGGCCTCCTTGCTGCGCGTATTAATGCTTAGTACTTGGCGCCGAAGTCCTTCCAATCGCTCGATCCCTTTGGCTTTTTCGTCCGCGGTCAGATGGACGCGGGCGCGGTAATCGTAAGGTGCGATTCCGAGCTTTCCCATGGGTTCGGCGAGCACATTTACCCCGGCTTGTTTGTGCTCGATGAGATCGAGATACCAGCAGCGCAATGAGATGTAAGTCTCTGGTCCGTTGAGCCTTGTGATGTGCGGATCCTCCTTCAATAATTCCGGATTTGGGGTGATGCAATTGATTTTGAGGCGGGGGAAGCGTTCGGCGACGTGGCGGCAGACGATTGCGGTCAGGAGGGTGTCTCCGGGGGCGCCGAAGCCGTCGCGGATGGTGAGCCACATTCCCGGAGGAAGCAGGTGTAAGTGCTTCAACAGCCGCAGGTTGAGGTGCCAGCGTAATTTCGCACCGAGGCCATCTTCGCTCTTCAGGAGTTCGGAAATGTCAGGCATGGAGGGTCTCGAGGAGGGCTTTGCAGCGGCGGGCGGCGTCGGCCCAGGTCCAGCGTTTCAGGCGGGCAGTCAGGTCCTCGGCTGTGAATACAAGGCGTTGATTACCAGAGAGATGAGTGGCCATGGCATCCTCAAGGGATCTGGCATCGCCGGTGGGGAAGAAAGTGGACATTTGCTGGCATTCGTAGCGTTTTATCTGCTCGCGGAAGGGGGGGATATCGGAGCAGATTACGGGCTTGCCATGGCTGAGGGCTTCGACCAAAGGGAGGCCAAAGCCTTCGTAGTGAGAGGGTAAGACCACGCAGCTTGTCTCGGCAAAATGGCGGTTCACTTCGGAGGGCGGAAGGTCGCCGGCGAGGGTCACACTTCCGATTTTTTTGCGGATATTTCCGCAATAGACCGCGTCGTGGTTCATTCCGGCGCCGGTCAAGGTGAGATGAAATTTGAGGCCGCGGGCGGCGAGGGCATTGGCGGCTTGGAGGAGGGTTTGGTGGCCCTTGTGTTTATTCGGAGCGGCGGGGTAGTAGAAGGCGCCGGGGATTCCATTGGAGGGGTGGATTTCGGCGGGAGGGGCGTGAGGGATTGAGAAGATTTTTTGGGAGCAGTCGGGTTTTAGATTTTTGAGTTCGGAGCAGGTGAAATCGGAGATGGCGAATGTGGCGGCGGATTGTTCGATCCAGTTTTGGATGTTGGAAAGGATTTGGCCGGGGAGGGCGGGATTGACGTCGGAGACCCAGGCGACGATGGGGAGATTGATATCCGGAATGTCCTGGCCGAAGGCGCAGGTGGTCATGCAGACGTGGCAGTTGTGCCGCCGGGACAAATACCGCAAGCGTTCGTCGATTAATGATCTGGGGATTCCGCCGAGTCTTCTTGTAACTCCTTCCTTGATGCGGGCGAGGCCGGCGGGGGAGTTTAGGGTCTCGATGATGATGTTAGTTTTTGCCAGGTCGCGGAATTGATCGGCGGCGTGAAGCGGCAACACCCAGACGATGAGATCGAGCAGCTTCGCGAGTTCGGGAATCAATTGGCGACGGAGGGTGTCGACTCCGCCGGCGATTATTTCCTCATCGACGATGAGCAGTCTCATGCCGGATTTCCGCGATAAAGTTGGACGCCGGATGAGTGCCATACACCATCCAAATGTATTTCGCGGCGTTGCCTGATTTCGTTGAGGTATTCGAAGCCGTTGGCGGCGCAAAGGTCTTTCATTTTACTTTCGCCGGTGCCTTCGCGGTCGCGGGAATGCCACTCGATCAATAAGTGCGCGGCCTGGCGGCATAGGTCGGGATAGCTTTTTGCGAAATCGTATTCGGCACCTTCGATGTCTATCTTGATGAGGTCGTAGGGAGGTGGAAAGGTTTTGGCAATTTCTTCGGCGGTGATGCAGGGGACGCGGCAGACTGATTGGGAGGGGGCGCTGTTTACATCAGAGGAGGAGCCCATGCCGGTGCGGAGGGCGAATTCGCGCTCGCCGGTTCCGGGGGCGATCATGCCGAGTTTGAAGGTGGCGTTTTGTTCGAGGCTATTGCGCTTTAGCAAAAAGGAGACTTGGGGTTCGACGCGCGGGTCGGCGTCGATCATGAGGGCGGTCCAGTCTTTTGCGCGGCCGGCGAGGGCGTTTTTCCAGGCGAGATAGAGGGTGAAGTAGCCGGCGTGGCAGCCGAGGTCGAGCCAGCGGCGCGGGAGGGGGATGTCGTCGAGGAATCGGTCGTACTCGCCGCTGACGAAAATTTCGCTGAAGGAATGGGCGGCGTCCCAGGAGCCTATGGGGCAGGCGAGATCTTCGGTGAGGGGAATCTCGAATTCGTATTCGCCGAACCATGGGCGCAGCTCGAATGCGACGCGGCGGCGGATGAAACCGAAGCGGAGTGGCGCGGTGATGGGGAGTTTGAGCAGTTTTGCGAGGAAATGCTTGTCGCCGTTTTTTGCTTTGGGCATTGTGGGGATTATAGCGGGAATTGGGGAGGTTCAAGAAGGAATGGGAACAACGGAATGGCTTGAGATGCGTTTTGGATGGCATAAGGGCGAGCAAGGCTAACGGGCTGGAAAGGGCTTGCAACGGGGGTGACTGGGAAGACAAATTGCAGGAAACCAGCAGAACTTACCATGAATGCGAAGATTATTGGGAAATCCCGGATGAATCGAAAGAATCCCAAGGTTGATGTATATTTAAGCAAGGTCAAAAGGCGGCGGGAGGAAATTGGGAAATTGAGGATGATCGTTCTTGACTGTCAACTGACCGAAGAATTGAAGTGGGGCAAACCTTGTTATATGTTTGAGGGAAAGAACATCGTTGTAATACAGGGATTCAAGGAATACTGCGCGCTCTTGTTTTTTAAAGGTTTCTTGTTGAAGGATCCCAATGGTATTCTGGTCAAGACCGGGGAGAATACGCGGGTGGGGCGGCAGATCCGGTTCACGAATGTTCGGGAGATAGTCAAGATGGCGCCTGTCTTGAAGGCTTATATTTTTCAAGCCATCGAGGTGGAAAAGGCGGGTTTGAAGGTGGATTTTAAAGGGAATGCGGAGCTTGTATTTCCTGAAGAATTTCAAAGGAAATTAGATGAGAACCCCACCTTGAAAGCCGCTTTTGACGCACTGACACCGGGACGGCAAAGAGGGTACAATTTTTATTTTTCAGGAGCGAAACAATCCAAAACGCGGGAGGCAAGGATTGAAAAATGCATGCGGCAGATTCTCAATGGAAAGGGATTGAATGACCCCTCCGGCCTATGAACAGCGATCCATCCGGAAAATCTCGATTTAGGCCCCTTGCCGAGTCGGAGATTTCCCGGCCGGCGGCTGGCGACGGCTGGCTCGATACGCTGATGCGGATCGCGGGCGTTGCCTACATACCCTTTGCTATTTGCGCTCTCGCCTTCCGGCCATCGGGGCAACGGGATGCCACGATTATCCTATCGGCGATCCCGCTCGGGTTGTTTTTCGGGCTGGCATGCATCAAGCTCGGAAAAAGGCCGAGAATTGCAGGTTTGTTTTCGGGCCGCCGCTGGGTCTGTCCCGCCGCCGCCGGGGTGCTGGCATGCGTCCTGGGCTTTCTCATTTATTGGTGCGGGATGCAACAGTTTGGCGGCACCGATTGCAGTTGTTCAATCGACGCAGGCTGGCGGCTGATCAATGGGCAGAGGCCGTACGTTGATTTTCCATGCACGTTTCCCGTGGGCTATTACCTGGGGTCGGAGTTGGGTTTTCGGCTGTTCGGCGTCTTGTGGCGGGCCCAAGTGTTGATCGCGGCGCTATACGCGGCCGTCACGTTCGTCTGGTTATGGAAGTTACTGGACGCGGTTCTGGATCACCCGGTGCTGGCGCTATTACTCGCCTTTTGTTGCGAGGCAGCCTCGATGCTGGCGATCTCTTTTTGGTGGTACAACCCGATCACGTCCATCACCGCGGCAGTGTACGTGGCATCATGCATCGCCGTATTGCGCTTTCCGAAGTCGCCGGGGTATTGGGTATCCTTGTCGCTGAGCATGTTCCTCGCGGCGCTCATGAAGCCGAATGT
>JBEKOV010000006.1:2692-63488 GCA_049521415.1 Chthoniobacteraceae bacterium | reverse complement strand
TCCGCAGTCGTGTGCCCCTTTTCTCTCGCCGCTATGATCCGCTCCCGCAGATCAAGACTGTAGGTTCGCATCCACCTACCATACCACTCTTTGCCTCAGATTAAATAGAAAATGCTCTAGGCAGCCCTACGGGCTATTTGCGGGCGAGGAGCGTGAGCATGGGCCACCACCAGATCGTTTTTCCATCTTCCTCGCCGATGCGGTAATGCTCGCGGGTGGATGGTGATGCGGTGGCAATCAGGGAGCGGACCTGCTGGCGATTCGCGGGCGAGGTGGCGGCGGTCTCGAAGTACCATTCGAGGTCCGGCTGTTTGCGGAAGGCGACCTCGACGGTTTCGACGGAGAGCCCGCTTTGCTCGCAGAGGGCGCGCCATTCGCGGGGAGGAGCAGGCGATTGTGGCTCGGGTCGCGGAGTTTCTCGACATGGTGCAGCCACTCCCCGGCCTCGGCATCGTCGTCGGGCACGGTGCCGTCGATGACGAGGAACCAGCCGCCGGGTTTCAGCACGCGGGCGCTTTCGCGGACGAAATCGGCGGGCGAGGAGAAATGATGCGGCGCGACGCGGCAGGAGACGAGATCGAAGGTCGCGTCGGGATAGGGAAGCGCCTCGGCGGAATGCTGGCGGGTGCGGATATCGAGGCCGCGCTCGGCGGCGCCTTCGCGGACGCGTTCGAGCATCGCCGGCGTGAGGTCGGAGGCGGTTACGCGAAAGCCGGCGCGGGAGAGAGCAAATGCCGTGTGTCCCGCGCCAGTCGCGACATCGAGGGCTTCCGCGCCGGCGGGAAGGGCGATGCTCTCGAGGGCGGCGGCCACGTCCTGCGTATTCTCGAGAATGTGGCCGCGCGCATAACGATGGCTCTGCTTCTGGAATTGGTCCTGCGCGGCGTGTTGAATCTGGTCCATGAGTTGGTCCGCAAATATCAATTCATTTGTCTTCGCCGCAACCCCGTTCAAGAATCTCTCCATCTTGAAGAACCCCCTCATCGTGGCACTGGATGTGCCGGACCAGGACGCGGCGCTGCGGCTCGTCAAAGAGATCGGGCCGGCGGTCGAGTTTTACAAAATCGGGCTCCAGCTTTTCACGCGGTGCGGGCCGGGCGTGGTGGAGACGATCAAGAGCATGGGCGCGACAGTTTTCCTGGACCTGAAATATCACGACATCCCTAACACCGTGCGGCATGCGGTCGAGTCCGCGTGCGCGCTGGGGGTGGACCTGTTGACGATTCACCTGGGCGGAGGAGGCGCGATGATCCGCGCGGCGGCGGAAGGGGCGGGTGGGGCCGGCGGGGCGATGGTGCTGGGTGTAACGGTGCTTACCAGCAGCAACCGCGAAACACTGCGCGAGGTGGGCACCGATGCGCCGGTCGAGGACCAGGTGCTGCGGCTGGCGCGGCTGGCGGTCGAGAACGGGGTCACGGGCATCGTGGCGAGCCCGCTGGAAGTGTCGCTGCTGCGGCAGGTGTTCGGGAGCGGGCTTACGATCGTGACGCCTGGAGTGCGGCCCGAGTGGGCGGAGGCGAACGATCAGCAGCGGACCATGACCCCGAAGGCCGCGATCGAGGCGGGGGCGGATTTTTTGGTGATCGGCCGGCCCATCACCGGGCAGGCGAACCCGCGCGAGGCGGCGGAGCGCATCCTTGCGGAATTGGTGTGAAGACGAACGCGCTGTTTTGGACAATCCTCGCCGCGAACGCCGGCATGTACCTGCTGGATACGGTGGCCAATTGGCTCAATCTCCGGGCGCTGAAGCCGGAACTGCCGGGGGAATTCGAGGGCATCTACGACAGGGAGGAGTACCGGCGCTTTGTCTCGTACACGGCGGCGACGGCGAAGTTCGAGCGGGTCGAGGCGACGTGGGACCTGGTGACGCTGCTGGCCTTCTGGCTGCTGGGCGGATACGATTGGCTGAACCGTGCGGTAAGCTCGCTGCACATGGCGTTTATCCCGACGGGACTGCTGTACCTCGGGGCGCTTTTTATTGGCCGGTGGCTGCTGGGATTGCCGCTGGAGATTTACGAGACATTTTCGATCGAGGAGCGGTTCGGGTTTAACAAGACGACACCGGGGACGTTCGTGGGAGACCAGGTTAAATCGCTGCTGCTCAGTGCCGTGCTGGGCGGGGCCGTGCTGGCGCTGATCCTCGACATCCTGCAGCACGGGGGCGCGCTGGCGTGGCTGTACGCGTGGGCGGCGGCGGCGGCTTTGCTGGTGCTGATGGTGTATGCGGCCCCCGCGCTGATCCTGCCGCTCTTCAACAAGCTGACGCCGCTGGAGGATGGGGAATTGCGGCGGGCGATCATGGCGTGTGCTGAGCGGCTGCGGTTTCCGCTCGCGGAGATATCGATCATGGACAGTTCGCGGCGGTCGACGAAGGCGAACGCGTTTTTTACCGGAATCGGGCGGACGAAGCGGGTGGTGCTCTACGATACGCTGGTGACCGGTCACACGACGGACGAACTGGTGGCCGTCCTGGCGCACGAGATCGGGCATTACAAGCTGCGGCACATCGTGCAGCACATCTTCGGGGCGATCCTGAATATCGGGATATTCCTGTTCCTCGCGCAGTGGCTGATCCATCGCCCGGGGCTGTATGCGGCGTTCGGGGTGAGGGAGCCGTCGATTTATACGGGGCTGGCGATTTTCCTGGTGCTGTACGGGCCGCTGAGCCGATTGCTCGGCATCCTGCGCGCGGCGCAGAGCCGGAGGCATGAGTTCGCGGCGGATCGGTTTGCGGCGGAGAATACGGGCTCGGGGCACGCGCTGGGGGAGGCGCTTAAGAAGCTATCGCGGACGAATCTGGGGAATCTGTCGCCGCATCCGCTGCACGTGGTGCTCTATCACTCGCATCCGCCGGTGCTGGAGCGCGTGCGGGCGCTGGAGGGATTGTAGCTGGGCCGGCTTGCTTTCTACAGCATGGACTCCTAACTTGCGGACGTGAACATCCAGGAAATTGAATCCGCCGTGGCGGGCCTTTCCCCCAACGAATTGGTCCTGTTTGCCGAATGGTTCGAGAATTTCGTCGCGGATGAGTGGGATAAACAGATCGAGGTGGACGCAAAGGCTGGAAAGCTCGATCATCTGGCCAGGCAGGCGGATCAGGATTTTGAAGCGGGGCGCTGCACTCCGCTTTGAATCATTTCGCCACGCCCGGATTCTGGTACCGATACCGGCAGTTGCCGCCGGAAATTCAGGAATTGGCGGATAAGAACTTCGAGTTGCTCAAGAGTAATCCCAGGCATCCCTCGCTGAGATTCAAGAAGGCTGGAAACCTATGGTCTGTCCGCGTCGGGTTGCACCATCGAGCATTGGCCAAAGAACGACGCGAAGGCCTGACTTGGTTCTGGATCGGCAGGCATCGCGAGTACGAGCAGGTCTTGAAGACCAACTGACCTATCCCGTGACTTACACTGCGGCAGCGAGGAACTCGCGGATGGCGGCCAGTTTTCCGGCGGAGCCGAGCTTCTCGTTGCGGCCGGCGATAAAGGTCGCGTATTCCTTCATGAAGACCTTGCCTGGGGGACGGAAATCGAACTGATCGGGATGATCGCGGAAAAATTCGCGATGGACGCGGGTCCAGACGAGGCGTCCGTCGGTGTCGATGTTGATCTTGGTCACGCCGAGCTTCGCGGCGGGCAGGTATTCGTCGATGTTCACGCCGCAGGCGCTCGGGTCGAGCTTGCCGCCGGCGGCGTTGATGCGCATGACCTCGTCCTTGGGCACGCTGGAGGAGCCGTGCATGACGATGGGCGTGGGCGGCAGGCCGGCCGCAGCGACTTCGTCGCGGATTTTCTCGATCACGTCAAAGTGCAGGCTCTGCTGGCCCTTGAATTTGTAGGCGCCATGGCTGGTGCCGATGGCCGCGGCCAGGGCGTCGCAGCCGGTCTGCTTGATGAATTCGACGGCCTCGACCGGGTCGGTGAGGCAGGCGTGGTGTTCATCCACGGCGATGTCCTCCTCGACGCCGCCGAGCATGCCGAGCTCGGCCTCGACGGAGACATTGGCGGCGTGGGCGCGCTCGACGACGCGGCGTGTGATCTCGACGTTTTTCTCAAAAGGCTCGTGCGAGGCGTCGATCATCACGGAGCTGTAGAAACCGGAATCGATGCAATCGTAGCAGCTTGCCTCGTCGCCATGGTCGAGATGGACGGCAAAGATGGAGTCGGGCCAGATTTCCTCGGCGGCGCGGATCATGGCTTCGAGCATCTGTTTGTGGGCGTAGGAGCGGGCGCCCTTGGAAAGCTGGATGATGAAAGGAGCCTCGCTCTGCTTGCAGCCTTCAAAGAGGCCGTTGGTCTGCTCGAGGTTATTGATGTTGTACGCGCCCAAGGCGAATTTCCCGTAGGCGACCTTGTAGAGCTCAGCTGTGGTGACGATCATGGCGGCGGGGAGTATTGGACAGCCGGACGGGCTGGGCAAGCGGGAAAGCTGCCCGGATATTTCAGGCTATATCCACGTCCCCTGCGGGAGGACGGCGTTCTTCGGGATGATGACGATGCCGTCGCGGACGTAGAAATTGTCGCCGTCCATGCTCTCGGGCTTGCCCTCGGGGGAGATGACGGAGCCGTCGCCAATGCGGGCGTTTTTATCGACGATGGTGTGGTCGATGACGCAATTCTTCCCGATGCCGTAGGGAACGTCGCCGGCTTTTTCCTTCGCGGCCATGTCCGCGTCGTAGAAATCGGCGCCCATGACGATGGAATTGCGGATGCTGCTGCCGCTGCCGATGTACGACCGGATGCCGATCACTGCGCGCTCGATGTGGGCATCGGAGATTTTGCACCCGTCGGAGATGATGGCCTGCTTGATGGTCGCGCCGTTGATCTTGCTGGCGGGGAGGAATCGGGCGTGCGTGTAGACGGGGCAGGTGTTGTCAAAGAAGCTGTACTCGGGCACGACGTTGGTGAGGTTCAGGTTTGCCTCGAAGAATGCGTGGATGGTCCCGATATCCTCCCAGTAGCCCTGGAAGATATAGGCGTGGACGGAGAGCTTGCTGATGGAGGAGGGGATGATGTGCTTGCCGAAGTCGGCAAGGTCGTTGTCGAGCACCTGGATGAGCGTGTCGCGGTTGAAGACGTAAATGCCCATCGAAGCCTGGTACAATTCCTCGGCGGGGTCTTTCTCCAGCTCGGTCAGGAGCGGGGCGGGGATTTTCAATTCATCGAGGAGGGCGGGGTCCTTCGGCTTCTCCTCGAAGCGGACGATCCGCCGCTGCGTATCGGTCTCCATGATGCCGAAATCGCCCGCGGCGGTGCGCGAGACGGGGATGGTGGCGATGGTGATGTCGGATTTTTTCTCGATGTGCTGACGGATCACGTCGCGGTAATCCATGCGGTAAAGCTGATCGCCGCTGAGGATGATGAAGTAATCGTAGGGGCGCTGGAGGAAGTCGCGCATGTTCCGCCGGACGGCATCGGCAGTGCCCTGGTACCAATGGGAGCCGGTCGGCGTCTGCTGGGCGGCGAGCACCTCGACGAAAGAGCGGGAGAACTGGTCGAACTTGTATGCGGCGGAGATGTGGCGGATGAGGGAGGTGCTGTTGAACTGGGTGAGCACGTACATCTGGCGCAGGCCGGAGTTGATGCAGTTCGAGATTGGGATATCGACGATGCGGTACTTGCCCGCGAGCGGGACGGCGGGCTTCGACCGATCCTTGGTGAGTGGGAAGAGGCGCGTGCCGGCGCCGCCGCCCATGATGATCGCGAGGGTGCTCTGCTCGATGGATCGGATTTTGCCGGAGGTCATGGGGTGGGAGGGAATGGTAGAATGATGCCAAGGGCGGGGGCGGGATGCGAGGATTCAGGTGTAAAAAATTGGAGTAATTCGGATTTTTCTGCAAAGTTGCCCCTCCCATGTGTGGAATCGTCGGCTATATCGGCAAAGCGGACGCGGCGCCCATCCTTCTGGATGGGCTGCGGCGGCTGGAGTATCGCGGCTATGACTCGGCCGGGGTGGCGACGATCCAGGGGGGAGCGGTCGAGGTGCGCAAGTGCGTCGGGCGCATCGCGAACCTCACGAGCCTGATCGAAGGCGACCCGCCCAAGGGGACGGTGGGCATTTGCCATACGCGCTGGGCCACCCACGGTAGCGTGACCGATGAGAACGCGCACCCGCACTTTGACCAGAGCCACAAGCTGGCGCTGGTCCACAACGGGGTGATCGAGAATTACCAAAGCCTGCGCGACGAGCTGATGCGGCAGGGGCATACTTTCCAATCGCAGACGGATACGGAGGTGCTGGCGCACCTGGTGGGGAGCCATTACGACGCGGCCAAGGGCGAGCCGACCAAGGGGCGGCTGATCGACGCCTTGCGCGCGGCGCTCAAGCAGGTGATCGGCACCTACGGCATCGCGCTGGTACACCGAGACCTGCCGGATTTCATCGTCGGCGCGCGGCGGGGCAGCCCGCTGGTGCTCGGGATCGGGAAGGGGGAGAATTTCCTCGCCAGCGATGTGAGCGCGGTGGTGGCGCACACGCGGGACGCGGTTTATTTGAACGATTACGACATTGCCTGCCTGGGGCGGGAAGAATTCGAGATCACCTCGCTGCTCGGCGGCGCGAGCGGGTATGAGGTGAGCAAGGTCGAGTTCAGCGAGAAGGACGTCGATAAGGGCGATTTTCCCCATTACATGCTCAAGGAGATTTTCGAGCAGCCGGAGACGATTCGCGACGCGATGCGGGGACGGCTCTCGGTCGAGGAGGCCACGGCGAAGCTGGGCGGCCTGGAGATGACGCCGGGGGAATTGCGCGACGTGGACCGGATCGTCCTGTGCGGATGCGGCACGGCGTTGCACGCGGCGATGGTGGGCGAGTACCTGATTGAATCGCTGGCGCACCTGCCGGTCGAGGTCGAGTTTGCGAGCGAGTTCCGCTACCGCAACATGCCGATGTACAAGGACACGCTGGTCTTTGTCATCAGCCAGAGCGGCGAGACGGCGGATACGCTGGCCGCGATGCGCGAGAGCCAGCGCAAGGGGCACCGGACGCTGGGCATTTGCAACAACGTGGCGAGCACGATCGCGCGCGAGGACGACGGCGGCGTCTACATGCACGCGGGGCCGGAGATCGGCGTCGCGGCGACGAAGAGCTTCACCTCGCAGGTGACCATTCTCACGCTGCTGGCGCTGCTGCTGGGGCGCATCCGGTATCTTTCGACCAGCGAGGGGATCAGGATCGTGGAGGAGCTGGAGGCGATCCCGGACAAGGTGCGGCAGATTCTCAAGATGGACGATCACATCAAGTCCATTGCCGCCAAATACGCGGGCGCGAAGGCGATGATGTTCCTTGGCCGGCAATTCAATTATCCGATCGCGCTCGAGGGCGCGCTGAAGATGAAAGAGATTTCCTACCTCAATGCCGAGGGACACCCGAGCGCGGAGTTGAAGCACGGTGTCATTGCGCTGATCTCGCCGGAACTGCCGAGCGTGTTCATCGCGCCGGAGGACTCGGTGTATGACAAGAACGTGTCGAACATCGAGGAAGTGAAGGCGCGCAAGGGGCCGGTGATCGCCGTCGGCACCGAAGGCTGTACCAAGCTGGAGAAGGTGGCCGATGATGTGATTTATGTGCCGAAGTGCCCGGATTATCTCTCTCCGCTGCTGACCGTGATCCCGCTGCAACTGCTCTCCTACCACCTGGCCGTGAAGCTCGGCTGCGACGTGGACAAACCACGCAACCTGGCGAAGAGCGTGACGGTGGAGTAGGGGCTGTTACGCCATTACTTTCCACGGGGATTAAAGTCGTTGGAATTGGCTGGATTTTTCCTGATGAATGGCTGGCTTTGCAAAGAACAGTTGGACGCGTTTGAGTCCGCGCTTACGACGGCGCATCGGTTGTTCACCGCCGATGACGCGTGGGTGGAACGGTTCGGCGCGGATATCCAAATCTCGTTCAAGACGGATGCGGCCCGCGATTCCGCTTTGCACGGGCTCCGCGAATGGGAGGCGCTTACCGGATTCAAGTCGCGGCGTGTGTTTTCGCGTTTTCTGCCGAAGCAAAATGCGGAACGCGTCTCCCCGGTGTTGATCGAGGGCGACCCGGCGGATTCGCTGACAACCGTCGTGACGGAAGCAGGGGTGCGATACGGGATCGATTTTGCCGCGGGCTATTCGGTCGGTTTTTTTATGGATCAGCGTGCGAACCGGGCGTTCCTGCGTCGGATCGCGCCCAGAAATCTGCTAAACACGTTCGCTTACACCTGCTCGTTTTCCGTGGTGGCGGGTCTCGCGGGCGGGGAAACGCTGAGTGTCGATCTATCGAAAAAATCGCTGGATCGTGGACGGGAGAATTTTGCGCTGAACGGGCTCGCGGACGCCGGGCATCGGTTCCTGGCCGATGACGCTCTCGACGTCCTGACACGTTTGGAACGGCGCGGGGAAAAATTCGACGCGATCGTGCTTGATCCGCCGACGTTTTCCCGGGGGAACCGCGGGCGCCGCTGGAAAGTGGAGGAAGACCTGGAAGAATTGGTGATGATGGCGCTGGGATTGGCGGCTCCGAACGCATCCGTGCTCGTCTCGACGAACTGCACGCGCATCAACAGGCGCTCGCTGGAGGGCATCGCCCGGTTCGCGCTCAAAGCGCACCGGCGTGGAGGGGATTTTCACCGGGAGCCGACACTCCCTGATTTCCCGCCTCGCGAGGGCGCCGAGACGCTCTGGCTGCGGTTGCGCTCATAGCTCGCCCGGAACGCGCCGGGATGATCAACCGCTCTTTATTTGGGATACTCGTCATGACGCTCCCACCACTCAAACGGCGGGGTTTGCGGCCACCCGGGGGGCGAATCCTCCCATTTTTCCTGCCGGCCATACGGTGTCAGGTCGAGCAATTGCCATACGGTGCCAAGCGCCTCAACGCCCCGGCCATCCGTGAAGTAAGAACGGTAGATGCGCTTGCCGTCGCGAAAGAAAACACTGAGGCCGAATATTTCACCGTCATGTTGGTCTGTTGGGTCAGTGGTGCGCCCGAAATCCTTGTTGAAATCGGTCCCACAGGATGAGACCCACGGCACGGTCCAGCCCATGCGTTTCTTATATTTTTTGATATTCGTCAGGGGCGCAATCGAGACCGCGACAAACGACGTATCCCGAGCATGAAGGTGGGCAAGGTGGCCAATCTGATCGATAACGAGAGAGCAGCCCGGGCACCCTGCCGATGGCCAGCCTGAAACTACCGGCGAAAACATGAAATGGTATAGGATAAGCTGACGGCGCCCCTCGAACAGGTCGAGCAGGCTTACGTTGCCATCGGGGCCGTCGAAGACATATTTCTTGTCGATCTGAACCATCGGCAACCGGCGGCGCTCCGCGGCAAGCGCGTCGAGAGAACGGGTCGTCGCTTTCTCTTTCACAAGTAATTTTTTTCGGGCGGCCTGCCACTCGCCCTGTGAAACGATTCGAGGAATTGGTTTACTGCGTTTCGTGCTCATATTTTTGGTCTTACATTTCTTTTCCTGACATTTCGCGGTGCGGATTCCGCCAGTCTAAGGTTTGGTCAGTTTCAGTAGTACGACGGACGAGAGGTCGACTTCAGGACATTAATTTAGAAAATCCGGCTTTCAAAGCGCCATCCGCGGAGGGGAGCCGGCGATTTTTTTACGGACTTTATTCTTCGCCGAGACACCATGGCGGGGCTGATAAACGCAATGCCCAGCCCAACATCACCAAACACAGCGGAGCCGCGGCGGGGGCGCTATGAGGTTGCGGCGGGGTCCATGGTTGCGGGGGTGTTGCTCGCGGTCATTGCGTGGCTGTTGGCGCACACGGTCTTTCGCGGCGTTGGGCTCTCGCCGCGGGACATCGATTTGATCCGGCAGACAATGCTTCCGGGTTTGCGGGATAATTTGCAGCCCAAGCCGCTCGAACGCCGGCTGTTTATCTCGATCGCGCTGCTCTCACCATTTTGCGTGCTGGCGGGGCTGGCGATTGCGCGGAAGGCGGCCGGCGGCGCGCCGCGCGGAGTGATATTGGGAGGCGTGGCGCTGGCGGTGGGCGCGTTCGGGGTCTATCTGCTGCACGGGGGGACCTTGTTCCAATATTTTGTGTTTCCGACTTCGCCCATAGTTGATCTCGGGATCGTCTATGCGGCGGGCGGGTTGCTGTTCCTTGCGGCATGGCGCAAGGCGGCGGTCTGCGGACGCGATGGGCTCTGGCGCTGGATTGTCGCGATGGTCGCGCTCGCGGTGGCGTTGTTGCCGCGGGGGTTGAGCATCCGGTCCATACTTTCGACGAAGGAGATCAGTCCATTCGCATGGGAGAATCATTTTCAGGCGGTTGCTTATCCGTTTACGCAAGTATTCGCGGGGAAGCCGCTGCTGACCGCCGCGCCGCCGCTCTACGGCAATTACGCGGAGTTTCTCCTCCCGATATTCAAAATCATCGGGCTTTCCGTGTTCAAATTCTGCGTGGTAATGGGGCTCATTCAGGCCGTGGCGCTGGCGGCGGTTCTTCTTGTCGCGGTCGATCATTTGCGGACGTGGTTTGCGAGGCTGCTCGGGTGCGCGGCGCTGGTTTATTTCATCGGCAGCACGTGTCTGGTGGGGAGGCGGCCGTTCGATCCGGTCTTTCAATACTTCCCGATCCGGTTTCTCTTTCCGGCGCTCTCGGTGCCGCTCTTCCTCTGGGCGAGCCGGCGGGCGCGGCCATCGGCATGGCTGGCGCTCGGGGTTTTTGGCGGCCTTGGGTTGATGTGGAATCTCGACAGCGGCATCGCCGTGGCCGGGGCGACGCTCTTTGTGCTCGCGGTCGAAGCGATCGCGAAACGGAATCGCTCCGCGCTCCTCGCGCTCGTCATTACGGCGGTCGCGATGGCCGCGACGGCGGCGCTCTTCCATCTCTTCCTCGAAATGCAGGCGGGCTGGAAGCCGCCGATGCATTACACGGCGGATTACCAGCGTCTTTACTACCAATCCGGTTACGTGATGGTGCCGATCCCGCTCGAGCCGCATCCGTGGTGGATGGTGGCCGCGGCGTATCTATTCGGCATGGCTTTTGGCGTCCAGCGGGTGCTGCGCGGGAATTTCAATGCGACGACGCGGCTGGCGCTCTTCCTTACGATTTTGGGCGTCGGACTTTTCACTTACTATGAAGGCCGCTCGGTCGATTTTAACCTGATGAATGCGGCGTGGCCCGCGATTCTGCTCGGCGCAATTTTCGCGGACCGGCTCTTGCGCGCGATTCGCGCCCGGGCCCTCCCCCGCGGGATCTCCTGGCTGGCGCTTCCGTTCGCGTATCTCGGCTTGATGGCGCTGGTGATGCTGCCGGGGGATCTGGCGGGCGTCTGGAGTTTCGGCTCGGCGCAATGGCGCGCCGCCCTGGCGCCGTCGGCAACGGGGCGCGCCGATACCATCAACCGGCGCGTCCAATTCATCCGGTCGCATGTCGGCGCCGATTCCGAATGCGTGATCCTTGCGGATTACCAGGCTGTCTATTTCATGGAGACAGGTTTCCGCTCGACGCTGGATGCGCCGGGTCTGACGGAGATTTTCTTCATGCACGACCTGGACGACATGCGGGCCGCGATGATCCAAGACCCACCGCGCCATCTCTTTGCCGATGAAGCGACGCTGAAGACGCTGCAATTGACGGACCTGGTCAATACGCGGTTCAAGCTCGTTTCCACGTCGTTCGACGGGAAGCTTTGGTACCTGGAGCCGCGGGCGCGCTAGACTCTCATCCGCGGATCTACGCATGCGGACGCAGGATTTTTTTTGGCGGGCGAAGAAAATTTGGTTGAATCCATATTGGATTAGTATAGATAAGCGGCATGACCACCGTCGCAATTGATCCCGCGAGGCCGGAGCTCGCCGCGGAGGCACACGCCGCCGCGGAGGAGCTGCTGGAGATTCTGTTCGGCGTTTCGGCGCAATCGGAAAGCCTGATGGCCAGTTGCCATCCCGTGCGCGTGGGCGGCTGCGATTTCGAGATTCCGAAGTTCATGCTGCTGGGTGAGCGCGCGGGCGGGAAGCCGCTTCGGGTGGGGTTATTCGCCGGGACCGGCGACCGCGGGTCGCTGGATGGGATCGCGGCGATCGCGCGGCTGCTGCTCCAGATGGAATTGCAGCCGGCGCTGGCGCGCGATTACGCTCTGCTCGCCTACCCGGTGGTGGATCAGTTCGAATATCAGGACGCGGGGCAGCGGCCCGTGCCATTCGACCGGCGTTTCGCATGGGAGCGTCCCGATGCGGATGTTGCTTACTTCCGTTCGGAACTGCGCAAGTGGCGCTTTGACGGCATGCTCACGCTGAGGACCGAGCCGGGGGCTGAAAGCTTCCGTGCGACGGTGCGCAGCGAGGTGCTGGCGGGGCAAGTGGTGCGCCCGGCGCTCGAGCGGGTGGGCACGGTGGCGCCTGTCAATGGACACCCGATCAAGGTTCGCCCTGGCGATATGAAGACGCGCCTGGTCGATTACGCGGATGGCCGCCTCTCGGCCCCGCCGGATTTGCGCCCGTATCCGTTCGAGGTGGAGCTATTCGCGCCGGGAGCGGCGCCGGAGGAACTGCGGATTCGCGGCCTCTTCGTCGCCGTGCATGAAATCCTGCGCAATTACAGGCAATTGCTGACGCACGCGGCGAATATTTAGGTTCAGCCCTTCACGCGGAGCGCCAGCTCCACACGCGCATACTCCTGCCGGATGATCGGGGCGAGGTTGCGCAGGCCGTCGTGGTTGCCGGCGCGGCCAAGGCGCTCGAATTCCATGCAACGGGAATAGAGGATTTCCGCGCCGAAGTAACTGCAACCTCCCGCCAGCTTGTGGACGGCGGCGACCGCGGAGACGAAATTGTCTTCGCGAAGGGCGCGCTCCATTTCATCGAGCAATTCCGGACCGGTCTCGGTGAAGAGCTTCACCATCCGCGCGAGCAGGTTTTCGCCGCTCCTGGATGTTGAGCCTGCGAGGCCATCGAGCCGCGCCTGATCGACGGGCGGCCCGCTCGTTGCATCGCGTGCGGGGATGCGGGCGATGACCTCCACCAACTGCGCGGCCTGAATCGGCTTGAGTAGGAAATCGTCCATGCCCGCACTCAGGCAGGCCTCGCGCTCGCCGTCGATGGCGCTGGCGGTCACGGCGACGACCCAGGTGCGGCGCGCGCCGCCGGCCTCGTTGCGACGGATGGTCGCGACGGTCTCAAATCCATCCATGACCGGCATGTGGCAATCGATCAGCAGCGCGTCCCAGGCGGAATCATTGAGCGCGTCGAGCGCGTCGCGGCCATTATTGACCGCGATATGGACGTGGCCGAGCTGGCTGAGGCGCTCGCCAAGGACGATCCGGTTGATCGCCTCATCGTCCGCGATGAGGAAGCACATGGCGCGGCTGGAGGGCGAATCGGCGGGAGGCTGTGCGGAAGGCATACCTGCGGAATGCTGGGGGAATACTTGCCTCTGGATGCGCGTTTGTCCACACTGGGCGGGCGCCCATGAAGGTACTGATTGCCGACGATCACAGTGTGGTTCGGGAAGGCCTCAAACACATCATCGAGACCCGGCACGCGCCGGTCAAATTCGGCGAGGCGCGGGACGGCACCGAGGCGCTCGAGTTCATCTGGAAGGAGCCATGGGACCTGATCCTGCTCGACATCCACATGCCGGGACGCGACGGCCTGGAAGTCTTGCGCGAGGCGCGAAAGGCGCGGCCCCGTACCCCGGTGCTCATCCTCAGCGGCTCGCCCGAGGAGGAATACGCGGTCCGCGCATTGCGCGACGGCGCGGCGGGATTCGTCGCGAAGAACGCGCCGGAGAAGGAATTCCTCCACGCGCTCGACGAGGCGCTGGCCGGCCGGACCTACCTGACCCCGGCTGTTGCGCAGCAGCTCGCGCGGGAAGTGGCCGCCCCGGGCGACAAACCGGTCCAGGAGAAGCTATCCGACCGCGAATACCAGGTCATGAAAATGCTGGCCGTCGGCAAGACGGTGAAGGAAGTGGCCGCCGAGCTGTCGTTGAGCGTGAAGACCGTCAGCACCTACCGCACGCGCATCCTGGAAAAGCTGAACCTGACCAGCAACGTCGATATCGCGCGGTTCGCGATCAAGGCGGGCTTGGTAGGTTAACGTTTAGACCGGCGCGACCTGGGCGGTTCGATTCACCGCCGGTCCCAGCTTCTTTCCACGACCCCCGCTCAACCAGAGGACGATCGGCGAGGCGATGAAGATCGACGAATAAGTTCCGATCACAATTCCAATCACAAAGGAAAACGCAAAGTCGTTCAATACCGGGCCGCCGAAGAAATAGAGCGCGAGCACCGTCAGCAATGCGGTGCCGCCGGTGAGAATCGTGCGTGACAGCGTCTCGTTGATGGAGGTGTTCATGATCTCGGCGACGGTGTTGCCGCCGTGGCGATCCCGCAAGCCGCTCCGGATGCGGTCGAATACGACGATCTTGTCGTTGATCGAGTATCCCGCGATGCTCAGGATCGCGCCGACCATGATCAGCGAGAGTTCGCGCCCCGTCAGCACAAAGATGCCGAGCGTGATGATCAAATCATGCGCCAGCGCCACGATGGAGCCGATGGCGAACGAAGTCTGGAAGCGCGAGGTCACGTAAATGTAGATCCCCACGAGGCCGAGCAACAGGGCCGTCGCGCTCCGCACCGCAAGCTCCTGGCCCATCAGCGGCCCGACGTGGTCCATCTTTTCATAATGCAATCCCGCGGAAGCGAGCTTTTGATTCAGTTGCTCCTTGATCTTATCCCCGCTCCCGTAATCGCTGCGGATGCTGATCAGGTCGCGATCCGTGGTCCGCTCCTCCTGGATGGTGCTGCCGCTGAATGGCGTGCCGGCCAGCGCGGCGCGCACCTGGTCCGGCGTCAGCGGCTGCATTGAGGAGAGCACCAGCAGATCGCCGCCGCGGAAGTCCGCGCCGAGGCTGTTGTTCCCGCGCAAGACGAGGGCTCCGATGCTGACGGCCACCAGCAGGGCCGAGAGGATCACGAACTGCTTCGCGTGCCCGACGAAGTCGAACGCCTTCGAGCGGATCAGGTGCAGCATGGTGACGCTCTTCAAAGCGTCGACTGCGAACGCCCATGAGAAGCAGGTGTAGGTGATCAGCAGCGAGGAAAACATCGAGGCCACGATGCCGATGGTCAGGGTCAGGGCAAATCCCTGCACCGGGCCATTTGCCAGCCAAAAGAGGATCGCGGCGGTCAGGAACTGCGTGACGTGCGCGTCGAAAATGGCGCTGAACGCCTTGCGATAGGAGGCGTCCACGGCCGGTTGCAGCGCTTTGCCGGCATCCAGCTCCTCCCGCAGGCGCTCGTAAATGAGCACGTTTGCATCGATGGCGATGCCGAGGCTGAGAATCAAGCCCGCGATGCCCGGCAGCGTCAGCACGCTGTTAAACATCGCCATTGCCCCGAGCACCATAATGCAATTGATCACCAGGGCCACGATCGCGATGAAGCCGACCGTCCTGTAATAGATAATCATGAAGACCGCCACGAGGATCAGGCCGGCGACGCCCGCATAGAGGCCGCTCTTGATCGAATCGCTGCCCAGCGTCGCGGAGGCCTGGCGCTCCTCCTCGATGTGGATGGGCGTACGGAGTGGATTTTCCAATTCGCTCGCAAGGTTGCGCGCCCCGGTCTCGTCATAGTTGCCGGTGATTTGGGCGCTGCCGCCATAAATCCCGCCCGGCTGGCTCACTCCGGGCGCGCATATCACCGTGCCGTCCAGCAAGATCGCCAGTTGCGTGTTTTCCTCGTTTGCCTGCCTCGTCAAATCGCCGAACTGCTGCGCGCCCACCGAGTCGAAGCTGAGTTCAACCTCCCATTGCGTTGAGTAAACGGCGTGAGCCGCCGTCACATGCTCGCCATTCAGGTCCGCGGTCCTTTTGACCAGGTATTTCGTCACCGAGACCCCCTTGCCGTCTGGCGAGGGCTCGGACTCCTCCTTGATTTCGTATCCGGGTGGGATCGGCTTCTCGCCCGCCTCGATCTCCCTGATGGTTTCCGGGCTGTTCGGCATCACCAGCCGAAATTCCAGGCGCGCCACCTTTTGCAACTGCTCGCGGGCCGCGCTGATCTTCGCTTCGTCCAGGCCCGGGATTTGCACCAGGATGCGATCCTCGCCTTCCGGAGCGATCACCGGTTCGCCGGTGCCAAAGGCGTCCACCCGTTTGCGGATGACTTCGATCGCCTGGTTGACGGCATCCTTGTCCAGGGTACCGCTGGGCGGTTTATCGAGCCGGAGGGTGAATGCCGTGCCGCCCTGCAAATCGAGACCGAGGTGGATCTTGCCCGGGATGATCACCTGGCCGGCGGCATCCTTCACATCCAGTGGCGGATAGAGGGACACAAGACACCCGACAACCATCATGACGGTGATCACGGTGCCGAGGATGCGTTTCCGCTTCCCGGCGTCGGTGGCAAAGTACCAGCCGAATAGAATCAGCATGGAGAGGCCAAAGAAGAAGGTGACCATGGGGTTGCTGCCACCCGAGGCAGGGGTCTGGGCGGCCAGGATCGGATCAAAGAGGGATATGGAATTCATGACAACGCGGAGTGGGGGAGGGGGGGGAAGGGAGGCGTCTAGGAGGCGGATGCGGGCTCGGGTTCGTCGCGTTTGACGACGCTGCCGATGCTCGATTTTTCCAGCTCGATCTTCACATTGTCGGCGATTTTCACGATCACGGTCGTCTCCTTGACGTTCGAGACCATTCCATGGATCCCGCTGCTGGTGATGACCTTGTCGCCGGTCTTGACGCCCTTGATCATTGTGTCGAGCTGCTTCTGGCGCTGGCTTTGCGGGCGGATCGCCAGGACGTAGAAGATGACTCCCACGCAGAGCATCCAGATCATCATCGTCGGATCGAACCGCTGGGCGGGCGCTCCGGAAGCTCCGGCGGCCTGCGCAAGCATGGTGAAAAATTGATGGGACATGGGAAAAGGGTGGCCGCAACCCCGGGAAAAAGCGGGAGGGTAAATTTGCAGGGAAAGGGCCGGTTGTCCAAGGTTTTCAGGGGGGGTGGGCGTGGCGTATGGAAACCCCCGGCCTGATCGGTCCGGCGGGACCCCTCGAAATTTTTCTCAATTTCCCGCCGAAACAGATTCGACAACTGCGCCCGCCGCGCTAATTTTTCGGCTATGGATTCACCGCGCATCCAGCCCTTCATCCCACGCTGGACCACGGGCCGCCGTTCCGTGGTGACCCTGCTCATATTGGTGAGCGTCATGGCATTCATTGCGGAGACGCTTGCGCCGGTGAATATTGTGGATAATTGGTTCTGCCTGAGCTGGGCCGGCATTCAGCAGGGGCGCCTGTGGCAGTTCGTTACGTATCTCTTCATTCACGGCCAGCCCGGTCTTCCGCTGACCGGTGTGATCCATCTGTTCGTGAACATGATGACGTTTTACTTCGTGGGGCGCGAAGTGGAGGCCATCGCCGGGTCCAGGCATTTGCTGGCGATCTATTTCATTGGCGGCATCGTCGGCGGTGTCGCCCAGATCGCGGCCCAGCCGGCCATCGCCGTGGGCGGCGCCTCGGCGGGCGTGTGCGCGGCGCTGATCGCTTTCACGACCATCCTGCCCGAGTTCGAGGTGACGCTGCTGCTATTCTTCATCGTGCCGATCCGTCTCAAGGCGAAACATGTCGGCTGGCTGGTGGTCGGTGGCGCCATCGCCATGGCCGGCTTCCATATCATGCCGGATGTGGCCCACTACGCGCACCTGGGCGGCTGCCTGGTCGGCTGGATTTACGCGCGGCAGCTTGGGTTTGGCAGCCCATGGTGGATCCAGCGCCGGCTCGCCGAGCGCCGCCGGCGCAAGGAGCGCCTCAACCGCATGGCGCCGGACCAATACATGGCCGAGGAAATCGACCCGATCCTGGACAAGATTTCCCGGGAAGGCATCCGCTCGCTGACCCGCCGCGAACGCCGCATCCTCGAGCGCGGACGCGACAAGATTTCCCAGAAAGAGACGCGCATCTCCGTCCGGTGAGCTGGATCGCCCGCGCCGCGTCCGGCGCCCTGGAGCCGGACCGCGTCCAAACCGCCCTGGCCCGCATCGAGCAGGCATGGCCGGCGGATTATCCCTCGCTGGAGTCGCTCGTGGCCGGCTTCTCCGCTGGCTCGCGAGCGCTGCCCGATCTGCTCGCGGTCTCGCCCGCGTCCGCGGAGAAAATCATCCGCGATCCCGCCGCGCTGCTGTGGCTCAGCCAGCCGGAGATTTGCGCCAGCGCCCGCGGCCCGCGCCGGATGCGGCACAATCTCGACCTGGAGCGGCCCGCGGGATTCGACGCGGATTTTCGCGTGCTGCGGCGCATCAAGAATCGCGAGATGCTGCGCATCGCGGTGCGGGACGTGGCCCGGCTCTCGCCGCTGAAGCAGACGGCATACGAGATCACGTGCGTGGCGGAGCTTTGCATGCGCGAGGTGTGCGACGGCTGGCTGGGTGAGTTCACGCGCCGCTGGAGCAGTCCCGCGACCGGCTTCTGCGTGATCGGGATGGGCAAGCTCGGCGGGGAGGAGCTGAATTACTCCTCGGACATCGATGTCATCTTCCTTTACGGGCAGGATGGCTCACTCAATCCGGCTTTCAGCTATCAGGAATTCTTTACGCGGCTCGCGGAAAAGATCGTGGCCACCTTCGCCGCGCCGAGCGCGGACGGGGCGCTGTTTCGCATCGATATCCGGCTGCGGCCCGAGGGCGCTGCCGGCCCGCTGGTCCGCTCGGTTGAGAGCATGGAGAATTACTATGCCGGGTTCGGAGAGACCTGGGAGCGCATGGCGCTTGGCAAGGCGCGCGCCGTGGCGGGGAGCGTGGAGTTGTTCTATGAATTTTCGCACCGGATCCAGCCGTTCATTTATCCCCGGTCGCTCTCCCCGGATGTGCTGGACGAGATCGCCGCGATCAAGCGCCGGATCGAGCGGGACATCGTGGGCGAGGCCGGGCTGGCCCGCAACGTCAAGCTGGGCCGCGGCGGCATTCGCGAGGTCGAGTTCGTCGCGCAGGCGCTCCAGCTCATCCACGGCGCGCGCCACGCGTTCCTGCAGGAGCGCAATACGCTCAAGGCCCTGCGCGCCCTCCGGCAGCTCGATTTCATCGATGCCGCCGAAGTGGAGACGCTCTCCGGCGCATACCGTTTCCTGCGCGACGTCGAGCATCGCCTCCAGATCGAGCACGAAAAACAGACGCACACGCTGCCGGAGCACGGTCCGGCGCGGCTGTTGCTGGCGCGGAGCCTCGGGTTCATCGATGAGGAGGCTTTCGATGCCGCGCTGCTCGCGCATACCGCGGGTGTGCGGGCCATTTTTGACAAGTTCATGCTCGGGAATGGCGAGCGGCCTGCCGCCGCGCGCGACCTGGCTTTTTTCCAGGATGTTGCCGCTGCGGAAAAGGAACTCGGTGAATGGGCCGGCCCGGCGCGGCTGGCCACGTCTCGCCACGCACGCGGCAGCTTTGCACGCGGCTCGAGCCGCTGCTGCTCGATGGCCTGCGCCCCCTGGCCGATCCCGATATGGCGCTGCATCGCTTTGTCCGGTTCGTCGAGCGCTACGGAATCCGCGGCTTGCTCTTCGAGACGCTCATCGCGAATCCGCGCCTGCTCCAATTGCTGCTCTCGCTCTTCGATGCGAGCCGGTTCCTGACCGATATCGTCCTACGCAGGCCGCAACTGGTGGAGGAGACCGCGCGCACGGGCATCCTCGGGCGCGAGTTCGACGTGACGGAGCATCTGGCCGGGCTGGCGCGCCACGAGGAGGCGCTGGCGCCGGGCGATTGGGTGCGCGTTTATCGCCGCGCGCAGATTCTGCGCATCGGGCTGCGGGATATCCTCGGCTTTGCCGGCGGCGCGCAAGTCCAGCGCGAGTATTCCGCCCTGGCCGAGGCCTGCCTGCTCCATGTCCAGCGCGAGATGGGGCTCGACGGGAGCCTCACGGTGGTCGCGATGGGAAAATTCGGCGGCTGCGAATTGAGCTACGGGTGCGATCTCGACGTGGTCTTCGTCGGCGACGATCCCGCCCGCGCGACGGAGCTGGTGAAGGCGATGACCGCCCAGACCGCCGAGGGCATTCTTTTTCCCGTCGATGCGCGGCTCCGGCCCGAAGGCGAGTCGGGCGTGCTGGCAGTGCCGATCGAGAGATTCGCCGAATATTTTCGCAGCCGCGCGCAGCTTTGGGAAGCGCAGGCGCTGACCAGGGCGCGGCCCGTATCGGGGCCGCGACAGCGGGAATTCTTGGCGTGGGCGTGCGAGGCGTGGGCGGAGTTTGCCCGGCGCGAGGATGTGCTGCCCGGCATCCGCCGCATGCACGAGCGTGTGGTCCAGGAGCGGGCCGGGCGCGAGGGCCTGCTGGCGTTCAAGACCGGCGTCGGCGGTTTGATGGAACTCGAATTTCACATCCAGGCGCTCCAGATGCGGCACACTGTATGGGAGCCCAATACGCTCCGCGCGCTGGACGCT
The DNA here is from genome assembly GCA_049521415.1 of Chthoniobacteraceae bacterium. GTDB lineage: Bacteria > Verrucomicrobiota > Verrucomicrobiia > Chthoniobacterales > Chthoniobacteraceae > DATAXI01. The sequence continues at coordinate 43,105 of JBEKOV010000006.1, read as the reverse complement.
CTCGCGGCGGCGGGCGTTATTTCCGCGCATGCCGCCACGGACAGGAGCGCCGATTATTTATTCCTGCGGCGATGCGAGGCCGTAATCCGCCGGGTGGATAATTCCAGCATCTCGACCCTTCCGCCCGACGAAGCCGGCCAGCGCCAGGTCGTGATCCGAATGGGTTTTGCCCGGCGCGACGAATTCCTGAACCGCTACCGGGCCGTGCGCGATGCCATCCACGGATGGTGCTCGCGTATCGAGTGACTTTTGATATGCAACCCGCGAACCATATTCGATGAAGACGTTACTCCGCACCGGCCTCGCCCTGGCTGCCACACTCATGATCGGCGCATGCGCCAGGTATTCACCCAGCTCCGTGCCGCTCTCCTCCCACGGACCCTCCACGACCACCAGCGGCAGCACCATTTTTGTCCATACTTATTAAGGCGGGATAAAGCGGGACCGCGGCCGCCTTACTGTTCGCCGCGCAAAATCTGCTGCGCCGTCCTGATTCCCGCCAGTTGCGCGCTGGCCACGTTCTTCTGGAACGCCGCGAACGCGCCGAGCTGCTGCGGCGTCAGCACTGTCATCGCCCGCTTGTAAACGCGCTGGTTCATCGCATCGACCTGTTGCGAGTAGCTTGCGATGTCCTCCGGCGTCATGCTTATCACCTTCTGCGCCGTCGACGCGTCGCCCGATTGCAGGTTCGGCAGCGTGGATCGCTCCTGGCTCATGATATCGATCAGCGCGTCGCCCTGGTCGCCGTGCAGCGGCACGCCGATCGCGTCCAATTGCTGGCCGAGCTGCTGCACCTGGATGCGATCCGGCAGCGTGCTCTCGAATTCCTTGTACAGCCCGTACCGGTTCGACCCCAGCAAATCCCTGATCGCGTCGTCGGAGACATTCGTCGCCGCCGTGGCCGCGTTGATATCGATCTTGCCGCCGGACATCAGCGCCTCGCTCGAGTCCATCAGCGCCGTCTGGCGATCCTCGAGCAATTGGTAGAACTTCTGCGCCTCATCCGGCGTCAGGTGCGCTTCCGTGGCGAACTCGCCGTAATAGATACGCAGCATCCCGACCTGTTGCGCCGCGAGCATCTTCCGCATCTCGGGGTCCTTGAACATTCTCGAGAATACTCCGCCGTTGGGCTGCGGCTCCGCTTCCGCCGCGGGTTCGGGCGCGGGCGAAAAATCCGGTGAAGGCGGCACCGTTGAAGTGTCCGCCGTCGACGCGTCCGGCGTCGTTTCCGCTGTCGTATCCGGCTCCAGGCGCCCGCTCGAGAGCGCCCGGGCCGCGCGCAATTGCGCCGACTCCTGCTCCAGCGTCTGCACCTTGTCGATGGCCGACGCCATGTCCTGGTTCAGCCGCGCGTTATCCGCCTTCAGTTGCGTCTCCTGCGCCGCGAGCGCCGCGAGCTGGACTGAGGCCTGCCACCACAGGGCGCCCGCGCCCAGTGCGCAGATCAGCAGCAGCACGGACAGCGCGATCCAAAAGGGTTTCATGATGTGGGAGAGGTAATAGCATGCCGGGGTCGATTCATCAATCCGGCGTCCACGCTGGAAATTCGAAATTCGTCCCGCGACGGCGGGATCGAATTTTGCCCCCGATTTGCTTTGCATCACACCGTGATCCGGCGCATTGAATCATGATGCTCGCTGTGACCATCCTCGCCTCGGGCAGCGCTGGCAATTGCGCCCTGGTTGAGACCTCCGGCTGCCGCATCCTGGTCGATGGCGGCCTGAGCGCCCGCCAGATTTGCGCCCGGCTCGACGCCGCTTCCGTCGCACCCACGGCCATCGATGCCATCCTGGTCACGCACGAACACTTCGATCACGCTGCCGGGCTCGACGTCTTCTGCGGGAAATTCGAGACGCCGGTCTATTGCAACGGCCCGACCGCCGAGGCCATCCGCGCCGGCGGGCGCGAGGGATTGCGCAAGGATTTCCGCATCTTCCTCACCGGCTCGGAGTTCACCGTTGGCGATATCACCGTCCAGACATTTGCCGTTCCGCACGATGCCGCGGACCCGATTGGATTTGTCCTTCACCATGGCAGCGCCAGCGCCGGCTTCTGCACGGATCTCGGCTTCGCCACCAAGCTGGTTCACGAACGCCTGCGCAAGGCCGGCACCATCATCATTGAGACCAATCACGATGAGAAGATGCTCCAGGAGGACAGCCGCCGGCCCTGGCCGGTCAAGCAACGCATCATGTCGCGCCATGGTCATCTCTCGAACGCCGCCGCGGCCGAGGTCCTTGCCGGCCTGGCCGGCCATGGGTTGCGCCGCGCGATCCTTGGTCATCTCTCTCGCGACTGCAACACGCCTGCGCTCGCGCTCGCTGCCGTCCACACCCGGCTGGCTGCGGAGGGGATCGCCGATTCCGACATCGAGGTTTTCTGCGCCTCCCAGCGGGAAGTTTCGCCGCGGTTCCAGGTGGACCTGCTGGCTTCCTAGTCGCAGAGGCGATCTACTGCCCCGCGCTCAGCAGCCACAGCACCGCTTTCTGCGCGTGCAGCCGGTTCTCAGCTTCGTCGAAAATCGTCTTCGCATGATCTTCGAACACCTCGTCCGTGATTTCCTTCTCACGATACGCCGGCAGGCAGTGCATCACCAGTGCGCCGGGCGCGGCGGCGGCGACCAGCTTCCGGTTGATCTGGTATTCCGCCAGTTGCGCCATCCGGTAGACCGCTTCCTCCTCCTTGCCCATGCTGACCCAGACGTCGGTGTATAGCACCTCCGCGCCGCGCGCGGCTTCCTCGGGGTCCGCCGTCACCCGCACCTTGCCCTTCGCCGCCTCGAGCAGCGCTGCTGGCGGCTGATACGGCGGGGGCGAGGCAATGGTCAGCTCGAATCCACACTTCGCCGCGGCCCATATCCACGACTGCGCCACATTGCATGCGCCGTCTCCGACGAAACAAATCTTCCGGCCCGCGTAATCGCCCAGCTTCTCCTTGATCGTCTGCAGGTCCGCCAAAATCTGGCACGGGTGCTCGTCGTCCGTCAGCGCGTTGATCGTCGGGATGCCCGAGTATTGCGCGAACTCCTCGACGTCGCTCTGCGCAAACGTCCGGATCACCGCGCCGCCCAGCATCCGGCCCATCACGCGCGCCGTGTCCTTGATCGGCTCGCCGCGCCCGAGCTGGATGTCGATCGCCGAGAGAAACATCACGTCGCCGCCCAACTCGCGGACGCCGACTTCGAAGCTGACCCGCGTCCGTGTCGATGCCTTGGAAAACATTAGCGCCCAGCATTGGCCCGCGAGCGGTTGCGTCGGATGGTGGCCCCGCTCGGCCTTCATCCGGATGCCGAGCGCGACGATCCGCGCGATCTCCTCGCCGGACAACGCCTGGATCGATAGCAGGTGTCTCATACGGCCTTTTCCAGAACCGCGGCCAAAATGTCAACCGCCTGCTCCACTTCCGCGCGCGTCACGTTGAGCGGCGGCAGCCAGCGGATCGCATGCGCCCCCGATGGGATCGTCAGCATTCCCGCCTCGTGCAGCCGGTCCAACAGCCAGAGAGCCGGCGGACGCGCCCCCGAGCCCGTCCGCTCCGCGAAATCCGCCGCCAGCTCGATCCCGAGCATCAGCCCCAGGCCGCGCACCTCGGCAATGAGCGGCGAGCGCAAATCCTCGATGGCCTGCTTTGCGAATGCGCCCAGCGTCCGCGCGTTTTCCAGCAGACCTTCCTCCTCGATGATATTGAGCACCTCCAGCGCTCCGGCGCAGACCAGCGGCGTGCCGCCAAAGGTCGTGCCGTGCGTGCCGGGGCCCAGCAGGTCGGCCAGCGAAATCGCGCCCCCGCTTTTCAAAGTGAATTTCCGGTCCCGAATCCACGTCGCGCCGAGCGGAAAACCGCCCGCGATCCCCTTTGCCCAACTGATCGCATCCGGCACAACCTCCGGCGCGATGGACCGCCATCCGCACCATTCCCCGGTCCGGCCCAGCCCGCATTGCACCTCGTCAAACATCAGCAGCGCGCCGAAATCGTCGCAAATCGCGCGCGCCGTCCGCAAAAAATGCGCGCTCGCGGGATGAATCCCGCTTTCCCCCTGCACCGGCTCCAGCAACACCGCGGCCACGGTGCCGTCCATCGCCGCCAGCAGAGCCGGCGCGTCGTTAAAGGCCGCGTGCTCGAATCCCTCCACCATCGGCTCGAACCCTTTCTTCACCTTCTCCTGGCCCGTCGCCGAGATGCCAGCCAGCGTCCGCCCGTGGAACGATCCGGTGAACGTGATGATCTTGTACCGGTCCCGCCGCGGCTCGGTCACCTCGCCCACGTTGTGCTCGCCCGGCACCGGCGCGATGTCGTGGCCGAACTTGCGTGCCAGCTTGTAAAGCGCCTCGTTCGCCTCCGCGCCGCTGTTGCAAAAGAAAACCTTCCCGGCGAGGTTCACCAGTTCCACCAGCTTCCGCGCCAGCAGCCCCTGGGGCCGCGAGTAATAGAGATTCGAGGTATGAACCAGCCGCCCCAACTGGCGCGACATCGCCTCGACCACGCGCGGATGACAATGCCCGATCGAACAAACCGCGATCCCCGCGCCAAAATCGAGATACTTCCGTCCCGATTCATCCCATACCCACGATCCCTCCCCGCGCTCCAGCACGAGCGGAAACCGCCCGTAATTCGGCACGACATAGCGGTCGAACAATTCAGTGGTGGGCGTCGATTCCGGGCTCGGATTCATGGAGCCGGAAACTTTGCGCAATAACTGCCCGGTGGGAAATTAAATTCGGACCAAATATCCGGCCCAAGAAGGCCAAAGATTCCTGTCCGGAAACCTACCCGCGGAGCGATACGGAGCGGCACGCCAGACCGGAAATTTTTGCCAGGCGTGCGTCATTTGTCCAAAGCTCCGCTCCATTCTCCATTGCCGTTGCGCAGACGATGGCATCCGGGAGCTTCAACCGTTCGTCGCGGCGAAGTTGCACCGCTCGGATGCGAATGGCCGGTATGAGATCGCAAACGGTCTCGCTGGAAAGAAAGGCGTTCACGCGGGTTTCCTCTTCGGATGTAAGCGACGGCCAGGAGAGCAATTCCATCTCCGTAATCACCGATACCCCATACTCGCCTGACGGAAGCGGGCTTTCCAACCTTCCGCCCAGCAGATAGAGGGCGACATTCGTATCGAGCAGCCCGGTCACTCCCACTCTCCGCGCACCCGCCGTTGCCATGCCAGCGGGTCTTCGGCCAGCCGCAGCACACCGGAGAATTCCGCAAGGTTATTTTGCGGAATCCGGGCAGTACGCTCCCGTTTCACCCGCGCAGTGAGGAATTCAATCAATGCCTCTTTTTGCGGGACGGGCAGCTTTTCGGCGGCGGCCTCGATCTCGGTGAGTGTGCTCATCGGAATAGACTAAAGTACCCGATATCCAGTGCGGATTCAACCGATTCGAACCCCGCCCCGCCCCACCTCACGCCACGATTTCCGTCCCGATTCCCGCGTTGGTGAAAATCTCCACCAGCAGCGAGTGCGGCACGCGGCCGTCGATCAGGTGTACCTTGCTCACGCCGTTCTCGATCGCCCCGAGCGCCGATTTCACCTTCGGCAGCATCCCCCCCTCGATGATCTCCTCCTCGATCAGTTTTTCACTCATTTCGCTGTTCACGGACGGGATCAGTGAATCCTTCTCCCCGGGGATGCGCATGATGCCGGGCACGTCGCTCAGGTAGATCAGCTTCATCGCCTTGAGCGCGCCCGCGATCGCGCCCGCGGCGATATCGGCGTTCACATTCAGCGGCTGGCCCGCGTCATCCTGCGAGATCGGCGAGATCACCGGCACCTTTTCCGCGCTGAGCGCCTGCGCCACCTTGTCGGTCTTCAATCCGACCACTTCGCCGGTGAATCCTAGGTCCACCGCCACGTTGTGCGCATCGGTCTGCGGCGGCAGTTTTTTCGCGATGAACACGCGCCGGCCGGAGATGCCCACCGAGTTGCCGCCGAATTCCCGAATGCGATCCACCAGGCGCGGATTGATCGCGCCGTCGAGCACCTCCTCCACGATCTTGATCGCGCTCGCGTCCGTGACGCGCAGGCCGTTGACGAATTTCGGCTTCAGCCCCTTCTCCCGCATCCGATCGGTGATCGCCTTGCCCCCGCCGTGGACCAGCACCGGGTTGATGCCGACCGCCTCCAGGAAAACGATGTCGCGCAGCAGCCGCTCGATGACGTGCTCATCCTCCATCGCGCTTCCCCCGTACTTGATGACAAAGGTTTGTCCCCGGAATTTCTGGATGTAGGGCAGCGCCTCGATCAGCGCCTCCGCCCGGTGTACCGGCGACGTCTGCGACATCGCGATTTTTCGATCAAAATTGGTGCGTTCCGTCATACGGTCTGTGGACTTCGTTCGTGGCGAGTCGGGCATTTGGATTCAAAAATATCCGCTTCCCGATCACTCGCCCATGTTAAATTCCACGTACTCCGTGGTGAGATCCGTGGTCCAGATGCCGTAGGCGGCGTCGCCCACGCCCAATTCCACGGAAATGGTAAATTCTTTTTTGCGCGCCACGGCACGCAGCCGCGCCATCGGCGTGGCCGCCGGCATTCCGCCTTCGACCGCCGTCAGGCCGTCGTACGCGATGCGGATGCGCTCGGGCCGGATGCGCGCGCCGGAGTAGCCCACCGCGTCCATGATGCGGCCCCAGTTCGGGTCCCCGCCATGCCATGAGCACTTGACCAGCATCGAGTTTGCAATCGCCCGCGCCGCAAGCCGCGCCTCGCGCTCGGTGCGCGCGCCGGTGACCCGCAGGTCGATGAACCGGCTCACCCCTTCGCCATCCTTCACGATCATCCGCGCCAGTGCGGAGGTGACGCGATCCAGCGCAGCCTGGAATATGGCAAACTCGCCGGCGCCCCAGACCAGGGGCGCGTTGCCCGCGCGTCCGTTGGCCAGCGCCAGCACCGTGTCGTTCGTGCTCATGTCGCCATCCACCGTGATCCGGTTGAACGATTGCCCCACGCTCGCCCGCAGCGCCTTTTGCAGATCGGGCCGCCCGATCGCCGCATCGGTCGTGATAAAGCTCAGCATCGTCGCCATGTTCGGATCGATCATCCCCGCGCCTTTGGCGATCCCGCCCACGCGCACCGGCTTTCCGCCGATCCTGCATTCGACGGCGATTTCCTTGGGATAAGTGTCGCTGGTCATGATGGCCCGCGCGGCTTTGCGGCTGTGTTTGCCCAGCTTTGCGGGCAATTTCGCAATCGCCTCCTCCATCCGTGCGATCGGCAATTGCACCCCGATTCGCCCCGTCGAGCAGACCAGCACCTCGCGCTCGGCCACGCCCAGCGCCTTCGCCGTGGCGCGGCACATCTTCCGCGCCGCCTCCAGCCCTTGCGCTCCGGTGCAGGCGTTCGCGTTGCCGCTATTCACAATGATCGCCCTCGCCCCCGCCCGCGCATGCGCGGCCGAGACCAGCACCGGCGCGGCCTTTACCCTGTTGGTGGTAAACGTCCCCGCGGCCGCCGCCGGGCTCTCCGAGAAAATGAGCGCCATATCGTCCCGGCCCGCCTTGCCGTCCCCACCGTCCCCGCTGTCCTTCACACCGCCATGGATGCTGGCCGCGAGAAAACCGGTCGGCACCGTGACCCCTCCCTTGATTTCGGTCAATTCCTTCACAGTCCAGTCACTTCCGGCCAGCCGCACATGACATTCATGTTTTGCACCGCCTGCCCCGCCGCGCCCTTCACAAGGTTGTCTTCGGCGCTCATCAGGATCACGCGTCCCGTGCGCGGGTCGTGCCGCCAGGCGATATCCAGAAAGTTCGTGTTCGCCACGTTCTTCAATTCAACCGTCCCTTGCTCCCCTTGCAGCCGGATGAAAATCTCGTCGCCGTACTCCAGGGCGAACGCCTTCGTGATCGACTCCGGCGCAACGCCCGCGTAGGGCGTCGCATGGATCGTCGTGAGGATGCCGCGCGTGACCGGGATGAGGTGCGGCGTGAAATTGATTACCACCCGCTCGCCCGCCGACGCGCTCAATTCCTGCTCGATTTCGCCAAGGTGCCGATGTTTCGGCACACCGTAGGGCCGCGCGTTCTCGTTGCACTCGACGTAGAGGTAATCCGCCGCCACGTTGCGCCCGGCGCCGCTGACGCCGCTCAGGCTGGTCACGACGATGCTCTTCGGGTCGATGAGGCGCGCCTTCAGCAGCGGATGGAGCGGCAGGATCACGCTCGTGGGGTAACAGCCCGCGGAGGCCACCAAATGCGCCGCGGGCAGCGCCGTGCGGTACAGCTCCGGGATGCCGTACACGCTTTCCTTCAGCAGATTCGGCGCGGGATGATCCTGCCCGTAGAACTCCCGGTACACAGCCGGGTCCTTAAGCCGAAAATCCGCCGACAGATCGATCACGCGCAGCCCGGCCTCGAGCAGCGCTTGCACAAAAGGCGCCGCCGCGCCGTGCGGCAGCGCGAGGAAGGCCACGCGCGCCCCCGAGGCAATGATCGACGCCGGCTCCGACGCCGAGAACCTCAACTCCGAATATTTGTAGCCCTGGAACCTTGGGAAAACCTCGTCCAGCCGTTTGCCCGCATCGCTCCGCGATGTGACGCACACCAGCTCGACTCCAGGGTGCCGGCCCAGTATCCGGATCAATTCCTCGCCGGAATACCCCGTCGCTCCTGCAATCGCGACTGTAACCAGATTCATTCGCGGGATGCGCCCGGGAACGCCTATTGGGCGGCCGGAGCTGCGCCGGAGGCATCCGGCGGTTTGATGCTGAGCAGTTCCACGTCGAACAGCAGCACGGAATTCGGCTCGATCGGCGGCGGCGCGTTTTCGCCGTACGCCAGGTTTGCGGGGATCGCCAGTTGCCACTTCGAGCCGACCGGCATCATTTGCAGCGCCTCGGTCCAGCCGGGGATGACCTTGTTCACAGGGATTTCCGCCGGTTCATTGCGCTTGTAAGAGCTGTCGAATTCCGAGCCGTCGATCGTCGTTCCGCGGTATTGTGTGACGACGGTGTCGGTCAGCTTCGGTTTCGGGCCCGTGCCCGTGGTGATGATCTTGTATTGCAATCCGCTCGGCGTAACTTTCCAGCCGTCCTTCTTCTTGTTTGCCGCGAGGAAGTCGTCGCCCTTCTTCTTATTGTCGGCGACCTCGGACTGCATCTTGTCCCGCATGCCCTGGACCAGCGCCTGCATCGTCGCCTGCATATCTTCGTCGGTCATTTTCAGCGGTCCGCCCGCCAGCACGTCCCGGACACCCTGCGTCAGCACGTCCGGATTCACAACGACGCCCTGTTTTTGCAGATTCTGGAGGTTGCGGCCCATGTCCACCCCCATTGAATAACTGATCTTGTCTTGATCGGATTGAATCGGGGGAGCGTCATCGGCCCGCAGGAGGCACGGCAGCGCCAGGAGGGAAGCCGCAAGGGCGGCCGGGAGGTATTTGTTCATAGGTGTGAACTGCTCCTTCTACCCTATTCCGCAACCGGCGCAACCGGGATTTCAAAATTGTGCCGCTGCCCTATTCTGGCGGTCCGCACACCCGTGCGGGGACTGGAAAACCCGCGCCTGCTCATCTGCGCAAAGTTTCCTCTCGCCAAGGCGCCCCCGCTCGTGAATGAATCCCCCACCTATGCGTTTCAGACTCATTCTTCCCCTCCTCTGTCTCCTCCTGGCCGGCTGCCTGACGGACGATGTCAAGGAAACCGGCATCACCCGCGCCAACGCCATCAGCATCGCCGAGCGGCATTGCGCCGAATACCCGGACACCTTTGGCTACGTCGACCGCGCCGAGTGGGACCCGGACGGCCGGTTCTGGATGGTCGCGCTCACCGACCGCGATGGCGACCACGGGCGCGCCTACAAGATCGGCCCCGATGGCGGCATCATCGACACCCACAAGATCGACCACACCGAGGACGACGACTACGGCCCGGGGCATTACGGCTGGGGTTACTTCTGGTAATCTCTCCCACCCCTCGCCAGTCGCGCCAGCACATCGCCCAGCAGCCGCGGATCCATCCGGATCGCGCCCGGCGGCGGCCACACGCTCCCGCGCCGCGTGAGCAAATGCTTCAGGTCGCCCGTGGTCTTCTCCGTCGCGAATTTTCGTTCGACCATTTCGCGGCCCGCCGCTCCGCTCCGGCGCGCCATCTCCGCATCCAGCAGCAATCCCTCCAGCGCCGCGGCGATTCCCGCGACGTCGTGTTCATCCAGCAGCCGCCCGGTCTTTCCGTCGTCGATCATCTCCGGCACTCCAGCCACGCGCGTTGAGACGACCGGCAGGCCCGCCGCCATCGCTTCCATGATCACCGTCGGCAGGTTGTCGCTTCCGCCGTCCGGGTCGTGTGTGCAGGCCAGCGCGAAAACGCGCGCCCGTTTCAAAAACGCGATCACCTCCGCCTCCGCGCGCGCTCCCTCCAGCGTCACCAGCTTCGCCAGGCCGGCCTCCGCGATCTGCCGCCGCAGCTTTTCCTCGAGCGGCCCCGAGCCAATGATCCGGCACCGGAATTCCACCCCGCGCTGCCGCAGCATCGCGCACGCCGCGATCAATTCTCCAAATCCCTTTTTCTCGATCAATCTTCCCACCGATACGATCTCCGGCGGCTCCGCCGAAAAATCCGCCCGCACGAATTCCTCCGGGTGAATCCCATTATAGACCCGCTCGATTTTTACCGCCCATTCCGGGCAGCGCTTCCTCAGCCAATCGCGCGAGAATTCCGTCACCGTCACCACCATCCGCGCCTCTTTCACCAATTCGTCCAGGCTCACCGGAAAATCGGTCTCGCAGAAAATATCGTTCGCGTGCCCGGTGAACGAATACCCGATCCCGTAAAACTGCTTGATCCAATAGGCCGTGCGCGCCGCGATTCCCGCAAAATGCACGTGTACGTGCCGGATGCGCCGCCGCTTCAATTCCAGCCCCAGCCACGCCGCCTCGTACAGCCGCGTCTTGTCCCCGCGATCTCCCCAGCCCGAGAAAACATCCCACACGTCCGAGTGGATCAGGTGCGCCGCGCGCGCATCCCGCACCGCCTTGTTCAATTCGTCATCCTTCGGCATGTATTGCACACGGCCTGGCAGCGACGCATCCGCCGCGCTCCCTTCCTCCGCTTCGCGAATCGAGTAAATCGCCGCCCCCATCCCCTGCCGCATCATCTCCTCGACCTCGCGAAAACAGAACGTCTGCGTAAACGACGGGAACCGCTCGAACAAATACGCAAACGGCGCGCCCTTCCCCGCATACGTCGTATGAGTCCCATGCGTCGCATAAGTCTCATCCTTCTCCTCAGCCCTGCTCACCGCGACGGTCACCGCTTCCGCCTCCGGCTCCGGCGCCCCGATCTCCCGCGCCTCATCATAATACGCCTCCAGCTTTTCGATCTGCGCCCCTTGCTCGAATTCCACCCGCACACTCTCGCTCGCCATGCGGCCCATCGCGAATGCCCGCTCCGGATTGCCCGCCAGCTCCAGCATGCTCCGCAGCAGCGCCGCATCGTCCCGTTCCGGCGTCAGCAGGCCCGTGCGGCCATTATCCACCGCCTCCGGGATGCCTCCGTGCAATGTCGCCAGCACCGGCAGGCCCGTCGCCATCGCCTCCAGCATCGAGTTCGGCACGCCCTCCTGGTTCAGGTCCGCCGTCATCTCGCTCGGGTGGACAAAGAAATGCGCCTCCCCATACAGCCGCGCGAGGTCCGCCTGCGCCAGGAATCCGCGCAATTCCACCGCCTCCCAAATCCCCAATTCCCGCGCCAGCCCCTCGATCTCCCGCTTCATCGGCCCTTCCCCCGCCAGCGTGAATCGCGCCTGCGGATATTTCTCCCGAAATCCCGCGAACGCCCGCAGCGCCGTCGCGATTCCCTTCTTCGGGATCAGCCGGCATGCCTGCACAAAATGCCATTGCCCGTCCGGCGGCGTCCGCCTTTCGCGCAGCGGATATTCCGCCAGCGGGATGCCCGTGCGATTGAGCCGTATTTTCTCCGGCGCGCATCCCAGTTCCTTCAGCCGCTCTGCCAGCGAGAGCGACCGCGCCAGCACCAGCGGCGTCACGCGCAGCAGCTCGCGCAGGTTCGCGTCATAATCCGGCTGATGCTCCCGCGGCATCACATCCGCGCCGTGGAATGACACCACGCACGGCTTGCCCCAGCCCTTCACGAACGGCAGCAAATGCACACCCGTGTGCCCAAAATAAATATGCATCAGGTCCGCATTGCGCCCCCGGAAAATCTTCATCATCCCCTGCATCTCCCCGCGGTAATACAGCGCCGGCAGCTTGCGCACGTGTTTCAGCCAGAACCTGCGGATGAAATTCTTCCGCGGCTTCCGCGGCACCATCTCGATATCGGGAAACGGGAACCGCTCGACCGAAGTCCGCTCCTTCGCGACGATGAACGTCTCATACCTTCGCAGCCCCGTGACCTGCCGGTAGATGTGCAGCATCTCCGGCTTTAAAAACGTGGTGCAATAACTGGCGACTGTGGGCACGGGTGGGTCTTCAGGGAAAGTCGCCCCGGCAACCCGTCCCTTCTCCGCGGAACCTAGAAGCTGCCCCGCCCCCGCGCAAGAGTCCCGTTGCGGCCCCTACTGAGCGGCCCCGCTTCCGAAGCTCTTGAACAAATCCGCGAACGCGTACGCCTTTCCCGCCGCCGCCCTCCCGCGCGCATCGTCGTTAATGCACCAGTACGTCAGTTGGGAAACCCATGGCGTCCTGTCCGCAAACGCCCTCGGCGTCTTCGCGTCCGCCAGCGTGAATAGGGAGCAATTCTGGGGATCACGGGCGCGAGCCTAACAGGCCGGTCGAAAGAATGGAAATCCCGCGCCGCTGGGGCATTTCAAGTAAACCCGTAGCCATTTCGCCGAAGAGCCGCAGCCATTCCGCCGAAGGGCCAAAGGCCCGATTCATAAAAGCCTGGGGCAACGCCCCAGGTAACTTCGCAGGAATCGGCCAAGCCCTAAAGGGGCGCCTCAATCGATGCGGCCACAACACAACTTGAACCGCTCTAATTCCCCACCACCGAGACAACCACCGTGCGCCGATGCGAAGCCCGCCGGTGTTCAAAAACAAAAATCCCCTGCCACGTCCCGAGCGCCAGCCGCCCGTTCATCACCGGAATCGTCTCGCTCGACCGCGTCAGCACCATCCGCAGGTGCGAGGTCGAATCATCCGGCCCTTCCGCCGTGTGGATGTACTCGCCCGAATCCTCCGGCACCAGCGTCTCAAAAAACCGGTGCAAATCCGCGCGCGCCGTCGGATCGGCATTCTCATAAATCACCAAACTCGCGCTCGTATGCTGGAGAAACACCGTCGCCGTCCCCGTCGCGACGCCGCTCTCGCGCACGACACGCTCCACCTCATCCGTGATCTCGTAAGTGCCCTTCCCCTTCGTCGGGACCACAAAGGTTTTCGCGTGTGCGCTCATTCCGCCTTCATATCAAGACAAGGCCCGAGCGGATGGCAACGAAAGACTTGCCTGCAATGACATGGAATGCGGATGGCCGGGAATCCCCGGCCATCCGCGTTATCTATATTTCTCGCCGGCCTTCCTATTTCCGCACCGCAGCCTCGATCGCCTCCCACTCCTCATCATCCAGGTGCAACTCCGCTGCCGCGGTATTCTCCTCCAGGTGCTCGACGGACGACGTCCCGGGGATCGGCAGCATCACCGGCGAATGGCGCAGCAGCCACGCCAGCGCCAATTGCGAGATAGTTGCGCCGTGGCGTTTCGCCGTGTCGTCCAATGGCCCGCCCGGGCGCGCCAGATCGCCCGCCGCCATCGGGAACCACGGGATGAACGCCATATCGTTCTTCTCGCAATATTCCAGCGTCTTCTCGCTCTTTCGATTCGCGATATTGTACTCGTTCTGCACCGAGACGATCCGCGCCACCTTGCGCGCGCGGTCGATCTCGGCGGGCGCCACTTCGGAGAGCCCGATGTGCCGGATCTTGCCCGCCTGCTGCAAGTCCTTCAGCGCGCCCAGCGTCTCCTCGACCGGCACCTTCGGATCGATGCGATGGAGCTGGTAAAGATCGATCCGCTCCAGCTTCAGCCGCCGCAGGCTCATCTCCACGCATTGCCGGATATATTCGGGCCGCCCGACCGGCAGCCATTCGTTCGGCCCCTGGCGCGTCAGGCCGCCTTTGGTGGCAATGACGAGGTCTTCCGGATAAGGATGCAGCGCCTCGGCGATCAGCCGCTCGCTCACCTCGGGCCCGTACGCGTCCGCGGTATCGATGAAGTTGATGCCCAGTTCGATAACATGACGCAACAGCCGGCGCGTCTCGTCCGGGTCTTCCGGTTCGCCCCAAATGCCCTCGCCCGTAATGCGCATGGCGCCGTAGCCCAGCCGATTTACAGTCAGGTCGCCGCCGATGGTAAATGTGCCGCTCGCCGCGGCTGTAGGATGTGATGCAATCATAGCAAAAAGAATCGTCCCGCGCTCCGCGCCCGGGCGTATCCGCGCGTGTTTCAAATTCTCTGTAATTACTACATCGACGGCGAAGCCGTCGCGCTCGGCGATGCCTTCTTCCTCGCTCCGGGCCGCGGCCCGAATCGCACCGACAGCGCCGTCACCGTCCCATCGGCGCTTTTCATCGCGTAACCGCCCGTATCATCGCCCACCACCGCGTCGTTCAGCGTGGCCGTCTGCCCGTTCTTCTTGATCTTCGTCTCGGGCGTCACGATGAACACGCGTCCCGAAGTCCCGCTCAGCGTGAAAGTCATCCCCGCCACATTCACAGCCTTCAGTTTTCCGTGAAACGGATACTTGTGTACCGTCTTCGCCGCGGGCGATGCGCTTGGCGAAGCATCCGCCGCGAGCAGAGCCGGACATCCAAATGACACTGCGGCGAGGACAACCACCGCAACCAGGAGGGATTTTGCGAACCGCTTCATCCCGCGCACCTTAAACAAGTTCTCCACCCCGGAGAAGTCTTATCCTCAGTGCAAGTTCAACTCTGCCACTACCCTGCGAGACTCCGCCTCCAGCCATGGATCGACAGCCCTCCGCATCCCGCGCCGCGCCGTCTCCGCCATCATCATCCACCGCGGATTGCCGGCCGCGCATTCCGCGAGTTGCGCCGCCACGATCTCGACCATTTCCCACAGTCCCAGCCCGCCAAAGATCGCCAGCTTCACCGCCAGCGCCTCCGGCCACGCGCGCGTCCCGGCGCTCATCTGCTCCAGTTCCCGGTTCGCCTGCATATACAGCCCCAGCTCTACGTAGCCCTGTGCGGATTCCAGCAATCTGAGGTCGTCGAGAAAGGAGGGCATATTCGCTCTCCCTCAATTGCAGATTCCGTTCCCGCCCTCCCGGAAAAATGCCAATTCCTTCCCCGTGGCAGGGTCAATCCGTGTGGAATTTTCGATTTAAAGAAAAAGACCATGAAAACCATTTCTCTCATTCCCGCTGTTGCTCTTCTCGTTTCTGCATGTGCCTCCGGGCCTTCCGGCGGCTACTCCTCGGGCTACGGCGGTCCGGGATATTACGGAGGAGGCGGGACCGTATATGTGCATGACAATAATCGCGGCTACGACCAGGGTTACAACAACGGATACAACGTCTCCGACGTGAACGTAAATCGCACCAACGTCAACGAGCGCACCGTCAACCGTACCAACGTCGACGAGTCCCGCGTGACCAGCAGCAAAACCTCCATCGCCGCGGCCGGCAAGCGCAGCGTCACCAGCAAGTCCAGCCGCGACAGCGGCAAGCAAGTTCAACAAGACCAGCAAGGTCAGGGGTCCACTAACACCCATTAGCCGCGTTTGCTGATCCCAGGCGGGACCCCGCCTACACGATCCACTTCTCCGCCGCGAAGTCAGGCCCCGGCACCGTCAATTGGATCGCCGCCGTTTCCGGGTATTTCTCCGTCTCGATTCCATCTGCCAGCACCCGCACCTGGAACGCCACCGGTGTGCCCGGCTTCAGCGCCAGGTCCAGCAGCGGCACCTCCCATTCCACAATGTCCCCCTTCGCGATCGTATTGCGCCGCAGTTCCACCCCCGCCGGCGTCGTCAGTGTGAACTCCCTCGTCCCATCCGCGCCGAATGGCCCCGCCTTCAGCAAAAATCCGCGCGGCTCATAGAACACCACCTTCAGCGACGCATTGCCCCATTTCAGAAAATCGAACCGCAGGTAAAGCGACTCCGCGCCAAACCCGAACCAGATCCCGTCCAGCAGCCGCTCGGACCGGTACATCGCCCCCTGCTCGCTCCCGGGCTGGTAGTGGCCCGCGCCCAGCCATTCGAAATACGACGACAGCGTCCCGTCGATCTCCGGCTCGATCAGACTCTCCGGCATCCGGTACACCGTCGTCGAGCGCGCCCGCGTGATCGGCGCCTCCAGCGCCGCCGGCGCTGGCTCGCCGCAGATCGCATACACATTCTTCAAGTGCTGCCGGAAGAGATCATCGAACAGATCGTCGTTCTCCGTTGAAAAATCCGGCCCGTACCACCAGAACCAATCGCTCCCTTCCGCCGCGTAGATTTCCTGCAATGCCCGCTCGCGGTTTTTGTCGCTCAGCTCGCCCGCGTCGATCCTGCCCTGCAAAAACGCGCGCGTCTGCCCCAGCAAATCCCACGCGCGATTCTCCTCATCCTCGCCGATCCAGATATCGAAGTTCCCGCTGATCCACGAGCCCGTGTGCAGCGTCGTCAGGCTCTTGCGCGGCGGATTGCGCTGGAAGTAATCCTCGATCGTGCAACTCCGCAGCCGGTCCGGCTCCTTCTCGATTCCCGAATAGAGCGCGCGCAAAAACGATTCCCCGCCGTCGCGGAAGGTCTCCCACGCATTCTCCCCGTCCAGGATCAGTGGGATCAATCCCGTATCGTGCGGCACAAGGCTCGAGATGTGCGTGAGATGGTGCAGGAGGTGCCGCGCCGACTCGTGCGGATCGTTCTTCGACGCCGTGAACCCGATGAAATCCGACAGCGGACGCTCGCGGAATACAGCGTTCACCGCCGCCCCGTCGTAATGGATTCGCCAGCCCTGGAACAGCTCCAGGTGATCCACCTGCTTGCCCGCGTACGCCGGGTCGCGCTTGATCGAGTTAAACAGGTTCTCCTCGTCCGTGCAAAAATACTCGATGCCCACCTGCTGCATCAGCGGGATCAATTCCGGCGCGATCGATCCCTCGCTCGGCCACAGCCCGCGCGGTTTCCTTCCAAACAGCCGCTCGTGCTGCTCCACCGCGTGCGTCAATTGCGCCGCCGCATCCTGCGGCCAGTGGTAACGCTGCGGGAATTGCCTCCCCGGCAGGCACCGCTCCGCGAACGCCGAGTCATAGATCAGCGGCAGGATCGGGTGAAAAAACGGCGTCGTCGTCAATTCCGCCTGCCCCCGCGCCTCCGCCGCCGCATAGCGCTTCAGCACGATTCCCAGGATTTCGATGTGGATATCCAGCACACGCTTCTTTTCCGCCTCGGTAAAGTCGCGTCCCTTTTCGCGCAGTTGCCGCAATTCCGGGTACAGCTTGTCCGCCTCGTAGCCGCACCATGCGAGATTGAACCACACCTGCAGGTCCAGCAACTCCTGCACCGTGAAATAACTCAGCCCCCGCCGCACCTCGTCCCTGTAAAACGTCAGCCCCCGCTTGTGCAGCAGCTCCCAGTACCGCGGATACGGCTTCAGCATGTTGTCCCAGTGGATCTTGAAAAAATTCTCCAGGATCGCCAGCCGCTCCTCCTCGTTCAGGTCCGCCGCCGGCTTGCGCGCCCACTCCAGCCACAGGTCCGTGATCTCCCCATCCAGCAATTCCTTGATTTGCAGCAGCAGCACCGGCGTGAGGTTGAAATTCACGTGGACGCCCGGGTAATCCTCGATAATCGACACCATATCCAGGTACCCTTTCACCGCGTGCAGCCGCACCCATGGCATCATCGCCTTTCGCGCCGCCGGGTTCACATAGTACGGCTGGTGCATGTGCCAGAGGAAAACTACGTTCGCCATAATGCCGCGGAGACTAGGAGCAAAAACAAAAACCGGGGAGCAAAAACTCCATCCCGCCGTCGCCGCCAGGCGGATAAGTCCCATAGGTCCCACGATCCCGATCCAGCCCGCCCCTGCCTCCCCGCGCGATTCCTATATATAGACATGTCCACTTCCAACGCCGGCCAACACCCTCTGCGCATCCTCATCGCCGATGACGATCCCGCCAGCCGCCGCTTCCTCGGACGCGCCCTCGAGCGCGATTACGAGATCGTCGAGTGTCATAGCGGCCTCGAGGCCATTCAGTTGCTCGAGGCCGACGGCGCCGCCCTCGTCGTCCTCGATTACCAGATGCCCGATCTCAACGGCGCGCAGGTCTGCGAGCTGATCCGCGCCTCCGCCAATTCCGAGGTTGCCCAATCCCCCATCATCATGCTCACCGCGCATTCGAATGCCGACCACGAGATCGAGTGCCTCCGCTCCGGCGCCGATGATTTCGTCACCAAGCCGGTCAATCTCGCCGCGCTCCGCGCCCGGCTCGATACGCACCTGCGCCTTCAATCCATGCGCAGGCAGCTCCTCGCGCAAAACGTCGAACTCGAGAACTGGCGCACCCGCCACGAGCAGGACCTCGAGGCCGCTCGCCTCACCCAGCAGGCCATTCTCCCGCCGCGCCTGCCCGCCCTCGATGGATGGTCCTTCGGCGCTCATTACCACCCGCTCATGCAAATCGGCGGCGACATCTACGACTGGGTCAAGACCCCCGGCGACTCGCTCCTCGTCTGGATTTCCGATGCCACCGGCCACGGCGCTTCCGCCGCCCTTCTCACCACCTTGAGCAAGCTCCTCTTCCGCCACGCCGCCGCCGAGTGCCAGCAGGCCGCCTGCCTCATGGATCACGTCGAGCGCGAATTCCAGGCCGTGTTCAAGGGCCACTCCTTCATGACCGCCGCCTGCCTTCTCATTTCACCGGATGCCGGCCGCATCAGCTTTTGCGGCGCCGGCCAGCCGCCGCTCCTCATCGCCCGCCGCGACGGACGGGTCGACTCGATGCGCTCCGCCCGTCCCCCCCTCGGCCTCAACAAAGCCGCATCGAGCATCGAGGAAACATGCGACCTCGCAAAAGGCGACGCCCTCCTCCTCTACACAGACGGCCTCTACGAGGTTCAAAACGAAGTCGGCCATCGCCTCGGCTGCGATTCCCTCCTCCAATTGCTCCCACCCTTCAAAGGTTCCGCCGCCGATTGGCTCGCCGCCATCCTCGCCAAAGCCCAAGCCTACTCCGGCCCCGTCCCATTCCCCGACGACATCGCCGCCTTTGCCGCCGCGCGCGTATAATCGGCCCGCGCTGCCTGATCTGTTGGCAAATAGCCCTCCATCTGCATTAATCCAAAAGACCCACTCCGCATCCCATGCGCTACCTCGTCCTCTCTTGCAGTCTCAATCCCCAAAGCCGCAGCCGCATCCTCGCGCGGATGGTCCACGCCCATCTCGCCAGGCGCCCCGGCGGCGCCGAATTCGTCGATCTCCAGGATTACGATCTGCCCATCTCCGACGGCGGCAAATGTTACGCCCATCCCGACGTCGAGAAGTTGACCCCGATTGTCGAAGAGGCAAAGGGAATCATCGTCGCCTCCGCGATCTACAATTTCGACGTCAACGCCTCCGCGAAAAATTTCCTCGAGCTCACCGGCGGCGCGTGGGAGGGGAAAATCGTCGGCTTCATCTGTGCCGCGGGTGGCCATGGCAGCTACATGTCCGTAATGCCCTTCGCCAATAGCCTCATGCTCGATTACCGCTGCGTCATCATCCCGCGTTTCGTCTACGCCGCCCCGTCGCACATCGACGAGAAAGTCTTCGGTGACAAAGCCCTCGACAAACGCATCGAAGAGCTGGCCGGGGAGACCCAGCGCCTCACCGACGCGCTCTTTTCGATCGAAGGTTGAATTTCCCCTTGCCACCTCCCGGATTTCCCCCTACATTCCCCCTCCCGCGCGATGTGGTAGAACCGTATTCGCGCTCCAGAAAAAACCGCTTGCGCGACCGGTAAATTTGTTTACCTTCGCGCTCCCCGCATCCAGTGGGTTACGAGAATGACCCGCTCGAAGCGGGTTTTTCGTCCCTTGATTCCACGCAAGGGGCGGGCGGCAATCTGGGGTGCGCGATGGTCCAGCCACGGTTGCCCGGGAACCGACTTCAGCCAATTTTTTAAATGCCAACGATCAACCAGCTTGTCCGCAAAGGGCGCAGAAAAGTCGCGGTGAAATCCAAGTCACCCGCGCTGGCCAATTGCCCCCAGCGCCGCGGCGTCTGCGTCCAGGTCATGACCCGCACCCCCAAGAAGCCCAACTCCGCCCTCCGCAAGGTCGCCAAGGTCCGCCTCACCAACGGCCAGGAAGTCATCGCCTACATCCCGGGCGAGGGCCACAACCTCCAGGAGCACTCGATCGTCCTCGTCCGCGGCGGTCGCGTCAAGGACCTCCCAGGCGTCCGTTACCATATCGTCCGCGGCACCCTGGACTCTCTCGGGGTCGATGGCCGCCGCCGCAGCCGCTCCAAGTACGGCGCCAAGCGCCCAAAGACCGGCGCTGAAGCCGCCGCCGCCGCCGCGGCCAAAGGCAAAAAGAAATAACCGCGCGATCCATATATAAGAGGAAATAGCCATGTCCCGCCGCCGCAGAGTCATTAAACGCACGGAAAAGCTCGATGCCCGTTACGGCAGCCCGCTCGTTGCCCAGTTGATCAACACCATCATGCGCAGCGGCAAAAAATCCATCGCCGAGCGCATCGTCTATCAGGCCATCGAGAAGTCCCGCCAGGGCAGCGACGTCGTCGATCCCCTCGAGACCCTCCACAAGGCCATCGATAACGTCAAACCCCGCCTCGAGACCAAGTCCCGCCGCGTCGGTGGCGCCACCTACCAGGTCCCCATGGAAGTCCCCGCCCGCCGCCAGGTCGCCCTGGCCATGCGCTGGATCGTCGGCTACGCCGGCGCCCGCAAAGGCACCACCATGACCCAGGCCCTCGCCAATGAGCTCCGCGACGCCGCCTCCGGACAGGGTCAGGCCATCAAGAAGCGCGACGACACCCACAAAATGGCCCAGGCCAATCGCGCTTTCGCCCACTTCCGCTTCTAACCGGGTTATGCCCTCCGCCACTCTCGAAAAGCCAGCCGCCGTGAATCCGAATTCGCCCAATCGCGCCTTCCTGCTCGAGCGCACCCGCAACATCGGCATCGCCGCCCACATCGATGCCGGCAAGACCACGCTCACCGAGCGCATCCTCTTTTACACCGGCATGATCCACAAGATCGGTGAGGTCCACGAGGGCACCACCGTCACCGATTGGATGGAGCAGGAGCGCGAGCGCGGCATCACCATCACCTCCGCCGCCACCACATGCTCCTGGACCCAGCGCAAGGAGGAGGGCGTCTTCAAGCAGTACGAAGGCATCAAAATGCGGGTCAACATCATCGACACTCCCGGCCACGTCGATTTTACCGCCGAGGTCGAGCGTTCCCTCCGCGTCCTCGATGGCGCCATCGCCGTCTTCGATGCCGTCGCCGGCGTCCAGCCCCAATCGGAGACCGTCTGGCGCCAGGCCAATAAATACGGCGTCCCGCGCATCGCCTTTATCAACAAGATGGACCGCGTCGGCGCCAATTTCGACGCCTCCATCGATTCGATGCGCAAGAAGCTCAACGCAAACGCCTGGCCCATCCTCATCCCGCTCGGCTCGGAGGACAAGCTCCTCGGCCAGCTCGACATCATCAATCGCAAAGCCGTCATTTTTTCGGATAACGACGTGATGGGATCGACCTACCACATCGAGGAAATTCCCGACGACCACAAGGAGATGGTCGAGAACGCTTACAACAATCTCGTCACCGCCATCTCCGATCTCGATGACGAAGTCGGCACCTGTTTCCTCGAGGAAAAGCCGATCACTCCCGAAATCCTCAAAGCAGGCATCCGCCGGCAGACCATCGCGAATAAATTCGTCCCGGTTGTCGGCGGTTCCGCTTTTAAGAACAAAGGCGTCCAGTACCTCGTCGATGCCGTGGTCGATTATCTCCCCAGCCCGCTCGATATCGCGCCCGCGCGCGGTATGAACCCCGACACCCACGAGCCGATGTTCGCTCCCACCGACGACAACGGCGACTTCTGTTCCCTCGCCTTCAAGCTCTGGAGCGATCCCTTCGTCGGCAAGCTCGTCTTCTTCCGCGTCTATTCCGGCACGCTCAGCAAGGGCGACACCGTTTACAATCCGCGCACCAACAAGCGCGAGCGCATCTCCCGCCTCATCCAGATCCAGGCGGACAAGCGCGCCGACATCGATACCTGTTACTCCGGCGACATCGCCGCCATCGTCGGCATCAAGAACATCACCACCGGCGACACCCTTTGCGACGAGGATCACACCATCCTTCTCGAGCCCCCCTCGTTCCCCGATCCCGTTATCTCCATGGCCGTCGAGCCGAAGACCAAGGTCGACCAGGAAAAGATGGCCATCGCCCTCCAGCGCCTCGCCGAGGAGGACCCCACCTTC
Source organism: Chthoniobacteraceae bacterium (assembly GCA_049521415.1). Taxonomy (GTDB): domain Bacteria; phylum Verrucomicrobiota; class Verrucomicrobiia; order Chthoniobacterales; family Chthoniobacteraceae; genus DATAXI01. Next base: position 20,704 of record JBEKOV010000006.1, on the reverse strand, counting down.
CGCGTTTATACGAACGAGGACACCGGCCAGACCATCATGGCCGGCATGGGCGAGCTGCACCTCGAAATTCTCCGCGACCGCATGCTCCGCGAGTTCAAGGTCGATACCAACGCCGGCAAGCCCCAGATCGCCTATCGCGAGACCATCACCAAGGACGCCCACGGCGTCGGCAAGCTGATCAAGCAATCCGGCGGACGCGGCCAGTACGGCCACGTCGAGGTCGATGTCCGCCCCGCCGAGCGCGGCAAGGGGTTCACCATCGAGAGCAAGGTCGTCGGCGGCACGATCCCCAAGGAATACATTCCGGCCGTCAAGAAAGGCCTCGAGGAGGCCGTGCTCAACGGCGTGCTCGGCGGCTACCCCGTCATCGACCTGGAGTGCGATATCGTTTTCGGCAGCTACCACGACGTCGATTCGAACGAACTCGCCTTCAAGATGGCCGCCATCTTCGCCCTCAAGGACGCCATCAAAAACGCAAAGCCCATCCTTCTCGAGCCCATCATGAAGGTGGAGAACATCACCCCGGACGAATTCCAGGGCGACATCATGGGCGACCTCAACCGCCGCCGTGGACGCATCAATTCGCTCGAGTCCAAGACCGGCCTCACCACCGTCCAGGCCGAGGTTCCCCTCGCCGAAATGTTCGGCTACGCGACCGCCATCCGCTCCCTCTCGAAGGGGCGCTCCTCCTACTCGATGGAGCCCTCCCACTTCGAGCAGGTGCCCGAGCAGGTCAAGAACGCCGTCCTCGAACAGAAAGGATCCTGATTTATGACCGGCCAACGCATTCGCATCCGCCTCAAGGCATTCGATCATCGCATGCTCGACGCATCCTCGGCGGAAATCGTCGAGACCGCCAAGCGCACCGGCGCCAAGGTCGCCGGCCCCATCCCGCTCCCCACCCGCATCGAGCGTTTCACCGTCAATCGCTCCCCGCACGTGGACAAGAAATCGATGGACCAGTTCGAGATTCGCACCCACAAGCGCCTCCTGGACATCGTCGAGCCCACCGCCAAGACGGTCGATGAGCTCAAAAAGCTCAACCTCCCCGCCGGCGTGGACATCACCATCAAGATCTGACCGCCCCTCATTATTTCGCCTCCATGAGAATCGGACTTTTAGGAAAGAAAATCGGCATGACCCGCGTCTATGACGACCGCGGTCGCGCCACCGCCGTCACTGTCATCGACGTGAGCGGCAACAGCGTTCTCCAGGTCAAGACTGTCGAGAACGACGGCTACAGCGCCGTCCAGTGCGGATTCGATGCCCAGAAGGAATCCCGCGTCCCGCGCGCCGAGATCGGCCATTTCAAGAAGACCGGCTCCGAGCCGAAGCGTTTCATCCGCGAGTTCCGCCTCGAGGACAACGAGGCGCCCGCCGCCGATCTCGCGCTCGGCCCGGCCCTCTTCAAGCAAGGCCAGTTGATCGACGTCATCGGCCACTCGAAGGGCAAGGGCTTCCAGGGCATCATGCGCAAGCACAACGCCGACGGCCAGGGCGCTTCCCACGGTTCGATGATGCACCGCCGCCCCGGCGCCATCGGCATGCGCTCCACCCCGGGCCGCATCTGGAAAAACCAGAGCATGCCGGGCCACATGGGCGACGAACAGGTCACCGTCCAGAATCTCCGCATCGTCCAGGTCCGCGAGGGTGACAGCGCTCTGCTCGTCGCCGGCGCCGTCCCCGGTCCCACCGGCTCCTACGTCATCGTTCGTCCCGCGATCAAGCATCCCGTCGGCGCCATCGGGAAGATCCGCACCGGCCAGGCCTCTGTCGCCAAGTCCGGCGCCAAGACCGCCGTGAAGGCTCCTGCTCCCGCCAAAAAGTAACCAGCCATGAGCGCCAAAGTATTCACCATCGCCGAGGCGAAAGCCGCCAACATCGAGTTGATCGAGAACTTGAAGGGCACCCAGGCCGTTCACGAGACCGTCGTCGCCATGCGCGCCGCGCGCCGCAGCGGCACCGCCAGCGTCAAGACCAAGGCCACCGTCAATCTCTCCGGCGCCAAGCCCTGGCGCCAGAAGGGCACCGGCCGCGCCCGCGCCGGCTACAAGGCCTCGCCCGTCTGGGTCGGTGGCGGCGTCGTGTTCGGTCCGCATCCGCGCGATTATTCGAAGAAGATTCCCCGCCAGGTCCGCACGCTCGCGCTTCGCAAGGCCCTCAGCGCCCGCATCGCCGCCGGCGATGTCCTCCTCGTGGACGCCTTCGCCGTTTCAGAGCCGAAGACCAAGCAGTTCGTCAGCCTGCTCAAGGCAAACGTCGCCGAGGAAAAGGTCCTCGTCATCGCCGCCGCCTTCGACGAGAAGACCTACAGGGCCGCTCGCAACGTCAAGCCCGCCCAGCTCGTCACCGCGATCGAGGTCAATACCGAGCAACTGCTCGCTTATCGCAAGATTCTCGTCACCAGCGACGCGCTGCCCCAGTTGGCCAAAAGGATTTCCAAGTCATGAACGAAGCCTTCGACATCATCGACAACATCCGTCTCACGGAAAAAGGCAGCCTGCTCTCGGAGAAGCAGAACAAGTACGTCTTCCGTGTCCGGCCCCATGCCAACAAGCACCAGATCAAGCACGCCATCGAGCAGCTTTTCGGCAAGACCGTCATCGCCGTGAACACCTGCAACTACGCCGGCAAGAAGAAGCGCGAGAACACGATCTCCTTCGGACGCAAAGCCCATTGGAAAAAAGCCATCGTCACCCTCAAGGAGGGCGAGCGCATCGACCTGGCCTAAACCGAATCACGACCCGCCATGGCTCTCAAATCCTTCAGACCACTGACCCCGGTTCAGCGCACGCGCCAGACCCCCGCTTACGACGAGATCACCAAGACCACTCCCGAGAAAGCTCTCGTCGAGGTCCTCAAGCGCTCCGGCGGTCGCAACAATCGCGGTCGCCTCACCTCGCGCCACATCGGCGGCGGCCACAAGCAGAAATACCGCATCATCGATTTCAAGCGTCGCAAGCGCGACGTCGCCGCGGAGGTCCTCGCCATCGAGTACGATCCGAATCGCAGCGCCCGCATCGCTCTTCTCCAGTACACCGACGGCGAAAAGAGCTACATCCTCGCCCCCGCCGGCCTCGCGGTCGGCGCGAAGGTGATCGCCGGGGAAAACGTCCCGCCCGATGTCGGCAACGCCCTTCCTTTGCGCGCCATCCCGCTCGGCGCCGCCATTCATAATGTGGAGATTACCGCCGGGCGCGGCGGCCAGATCGCCCGCAGCGCCGGTCAGCTCGTCGTCCTGAACAACCGCGAAGCCGGTTACGCCCTCGTCAAGATGCCCAGCGGCGAAATTCGCAAAATTCACGAGGCCTGCTACGCCACCATCGGCCAGGTCGGCAATGTCGATCACATGAACGTCAAGAGCGGCAAGGCGGGGCGCACCCGCTGGCAGGGCCGCAGGCCGCATGTCCGCGGCATGGTGATGAATCCCATCGATCACCCCATGGGCGGCGGCCAGGGCAAGTCCAAGGGCGGCGGCGGACGCCATCATCCCGTCAGCCCCTGGGGCCAGTTGGCCAAGGGCTTCAAGACCCGCCGGAAGCACAAGACGAGCGACGTCTTCATCGTCGAGCGCCGCAAGTCCAAGAAGAAGGTCTAGGATGACGAATTCCGAATTTTCACCTCTCCACTGACACCTCCATGGCCAGATCACTCAAGAAAGGTCCCTTCGTCGAGCAGCACCTGCTCGAGAAAATCGACAAGATCAACGACGCCGGCGCCAAAAAGCCGATCAAGACATGGTCCCGCCGCTCGACCATTACCCCCGATTTCGTCGGCCACACCTTCCTCGTTCATAACGGCAAGATTTTTAACTCCGTCTTCGTGACGGAAAACATGGTCGGGCACAAACTGGGCGAATTTTCGCCCACGCGTGTCTTCAAGAAACACGGATCCCATACCGCGAAAGTGACCAAGTAATAGAACCCGTCGCGCCGAGGATCGATGGTGAGGCGGGCTGAAACCCGATGAAACCCTTCACCCCCGGCAGATGGATGCAGTTGGCAGTTTTGATAGTGGCGGGTTTGCGCCTCGGCAGTTGCGGGGCGGTGGCAGGAGAGAATAGTTCTTTGACAAATTCAGACATAGAAACCACCGAGGCCAAAATGGCCCTCGATGAGAGCGAGCGTGAAAACGCCGAGATGCGCCAGCAGGTCGCCCTTGGCCAGAAGCAGGTCGACGCGCTGACCGATAGCCTTGCCCTTGCCGAAAGCGAGAGCGAGGTCTTCAAGCGCGAGACCACCGAGCTAAAGCTGCGGCTCGAGGCCCTGGGCCTCGATTCCGCCAGCCCCGACAAGGCTCCGCTCGAGCAGCGCCTCCTCAAGGCCGTCAGCGATCTCAAGATCGTCCAAGACCAGAGGGACAAGCTCGCCGATCAGCTCACTCGCATCATGGAGGCCGTCACGATTTACCTCAAGACGGCTTCAAGCGTCGATGGCGACGCCCGCATGGCCCTCGAGACCGAGATGCGCTCTTCCAATCAGTTGCTCGGCGTTGCCGGCGCGGAACAGCCCGTCTCAAACTCCGAGCCCGCCGGCTCGCTCCTCGATGCACGCGTCATCAGCGTCAAGGATGAACTCGCCCTCGTCGTCGCCAATCTTGGCCGCGATCAGGGCGCGAAGATCGGGATGCCCTTCCAGGTGTGGCACGAAGGCCGCATGATCGGCATCGTTCGCGTCGTGGATGTGCGGCAGAGCATTTCCGGAGCGGTGATTCAAAGTCTGGATTCGTCGGATAAAGTACAGGTCGGGGACACCCTGCGCGTCGACGCGCGGATGTGACCCCGGCGAACAAATTTGAAAATATGAACGTGATATCGACACATAAATACGCGCGCATCTCGCCCTTCAAGGCGCGGGAGGTGACTCGCGAGATTCAGGGACTGCCCGTCTCGGCCGCCCTCGATCTCCTCGCGTTCACGCCCCGCAAGGCCGCCCTGTTGATCTCAAAGACCCTCAAGAGCGCCATCGCCAACGCCGAGAACAACAACAACCTCCGCGCCGATGCCCTCGTGGTCCGCGAGGCCGTCGTCGGCGAAGGCCCCACCCTCAAGCGCTTCCAGCCAAAGGCCCGCGGCAGCGCCGGCCCCATCCGCAAGCGCACCAGCCATATCCGCATCGTCGTCACCGACGAGATCGAAATCAAAACCCGCGAGCCGCGGAAACCCGCCTCGCGCAAGAAAGCCGGCGCTCATCCCAAATCGAAGAAAGCCGCCCCCCACGCGCCGGAACAGCCCGCCGCCGAAACCAAAGTTGACGAAATACCCGAAGCCGCCGCCCCCGAATCCACGGACGCAGGCGCCGGGACGAAAGAATAACCATGGGTCAAAAAGTAAATCCGATCGGCTTCCGTCTGGCCGTCAATCGCAACTGGCGCTCGCGCTGGTTCGCCACCAAGAAGGAGATGCCCGAGTTCCTCCTCTCGGACGTGAAGATTCGCGCCTATGTGAAGAAGAAGCTCCAGCTCGCCGCCGTGTCAAAGGTCGTCATCGAGCGCGCGTGGAACAGCCTCCGCGTGACCATTCACACCGCCCGTCCCGGCATCGTCATCGGGCGCAAGGGCGCCGAGATCGAGAAGATGACCGAGGACATCAGCAAGATGTCCGGCGGCAAACAGGTCAAGATCGACATCGTCGAAATCAAAACCCCCGAACTCGACGCGCAACTCGTCGCCGAGAACGTCGCCCTCCAGATCGAGCGCCGCATTTCCTTCCGCCGCGCCATGAAAAAAGCCGTCCAGACCACCATGGATTTCGGCGCGCGCGGTATCAAGATTCGTTGCTCGGGCCGCCTTGGCGGCGCCGAGATTTCCCGCGCTGAATGGTATCGCGAGGGCAAGATTCCCCTTCAAACCCTCCGCCAGGAGATCGATTACGGCTTCTCCGAGGCCATGACCGTTTACGGCAAGATCGGCGTCAAATGCTGGGTCTGCCATCCCGAGGAAGGCGCCCCCGAGCGCGAGCGTCCCGAGCGCCCCCAGCGCGAGCGCCGCGAACGCCCAGACCGCGCCAGCCGCCGCGAGCCCATTCCCGAGGCCCCTGCCGAAGCCGCCCCCGCCGAAGTCGGGGAAGTCGCCGTCGCCGTCGCCGAGCCCATCGAACCCGCCGCGACCTAAGCCCAATCCGACCCCCGATCCGACCCATTAGCCCAGCCACTTTCATCACCAGGAGCACACGACCATGCCATTAATGCCAAAACGCGTGAAATACCGGAAGACCCAGCGCGGCTCCCGCAAGGGCAAGGCTTCCCGGAACATCCGCATCGATTTCGGCGAATACGGCCTCCAGACCATGGACCGCGCGTGGATCACCAATATCCAGATCGAGGCCGCCCGCGTCGCCCTCACCCGCAATATGAAGCGCAAAGGGAAACTCTGGATTCGCATCTTCCCCGACAAGTCCGTCACCGCCCGACCGCCGGAGACCCGCATGGGCAAGGGCAAGGGCCAGCCGGAGCATTGGGTCGCCACCGTCAAGCCCGGCAACATCCTCTTCGAGCTCGACGGCGTCTCCGAGTCCGTCGCTCGCGAGTCCCTCCGCCTCGCCGCCAACAAGCTCCCCATCCGCACAAAATTTATCGCCCGCCACCACGCGGTCGCCTAGTCCGCCATCATGAAAATCAAAGAACTCCACGACCTGACCGGGCAGGAATTGCAGACAAAGCGTCGCGACCTCAGGCAGGAGCAATTCCACCTCCGCATGCAGCAGCAGGCCGGCCAGCTCGAGAAATCCAGCCAGCTCCGCTCCCTGCGCCGCGACGTTGCCCGCATCGAGACCCTCCTCTCCCAGCGCCGCCTCAACATCTCAAAGGGCCCCACTCCCGCAGCTTCGGCCAAAGCCGCAGCATAACACCACCGTATGACCGACATCGCCACAGAAGCCCCCTCCACCACAGCCGCCACCCAGCCGCCCGCCGCGCGCCACCTGCGCAAGAACCGGGTCGGCGAGGTGATCGTCAGCAAGATGCTGAAGACCATCGTGGTCAAGACCGTCACCCGCGTCCCTCATGCCAAATTCGGCAAGATCGTCAAGCAGGTCAAAAAATTCTACGTCCACGACGAGGAGGGCAAGGCGCAGGTCGGCGACGTCGTCCGCATCGCCGAGACCCGCCCCCTCTCAAAACTCAAGCGCTGGCGTTTGGTTGAAATCCTCAAGCATTAGCGTATACTCCCGCCCCCGTTTTCCCGATCCATCCGCACCATCTTAGGCCCATCTCCTTATGCTCCAGATCCGTTCCAGACTAGACGTCGCCGATAACACCGGCGCGCGCATGGCCAAGATGATTGGCGTCATCGGCAAGGCCACCCGCCAGGCGGGCGTGGGCGATGTCATCACCGCGCACGTGCGCGAGGCCTCTTCCGGCGGCACCGTCAAGAAGGGCGAGGTCGTCCGCGCCGTGGTCGTCCGCACGCGGCATCCCATCCGCCGCGACGACGGCTCCTCCCTCCGCTTTGATCGCAACGCCATCGTCATCATCGACAAGGATCTCAACCCGCGTGGCACCCGCATCTTCGGCCCCGTCGCCCGCGAATTGCGCGAGAAGAACTTCATGAAGATCGTCTCGCTCGCCCCGGAGGTGCTCTAACAGATGGCTGCTCATTTACACGTCAAGCGCGGCGATATCGTCGAGGTCATCACCGGCAACCACAAAGGCGCCACCGGCAAGATCCTCCAGGTCATCACGGCCAAGCAGCGGGTCCTCATCGAGGGCGTGCGCATGATCAAGAAGCACACCCGCCGCTCCCAGGACAACCCCCAGGGCGCCATCGTAGATCGCGAAGGCCCCATCCACATTTCCAACGTCAGGATCGCCGAGATCGCTGAAAAATCGAAGCCCGCTGAAAAGGCCAAATCCGCCGAAAAGCCCAAGGCTGAAAAGCCGAAGGCCGAAAAGCCCAAGGCCGAGAAAACCAAGAGCGCGCCCAAGTCCAAAAAGAAGTCCGCCTAAGTCCAACCCGCCATGGCCACTGAACTTTACGAATACTACAAGTCCCACGTCGTCCCGGCGCTGCAAACCCAGCGCGGGTTCAAGAACGTGCACCAGGTCCCGCGCGTCCAAAAGGTGGTCATCAACACCTGTGTCGCCTCCCAGGCCGATCTGAAGCAGGCCCTCGAGGATGCCAAGGAGGAACTCGCCCTCATCAGCGGCCAGAAACCATCCGAGACCCGCTCAAAGAAGAGCATCGCCAATTTCAAGCTCCGCGAACACCAGCCCATCGGCGCGAAGGTCACCCTCCGCGGCGCCCGCATGTACGAGTTCCTCGAGCGCCTCATCAAGATGGCCCTCCCGCGCATCCGCGACTTCCGCGGCGTCTCCCCGCGCGCCTTCGACGGGCGCGGCAATTACACGCTCGGCGTTGCCGATCAATCCATCTTCCCCGAGGTCGAGCTCGACAAGGTCAAGCGGAACATCGGCTTCGACGTCACCATCGTCACCACCGCCGGCACCAACGAAGATGCCAAACTGCTGCTGAGCGAACTCGGCATCCCATTCAGCGACCGCGTAAAGAAAACGAACTGAGTTTCGAATTTTGACCCTCATGAGCCAGCTTACCGATCCCATCGCCGATTTCCTCGCCCGCCTGCGCAACGCCGGCGCCGCCCTCAAGCCCGAGGTGCTCGTCCCTTATTCCAAGATCAAGGCCGAGATTGCCCGCATCCTCAAGCAGGAGGGCTACATCAGCGCGTTCGAGCTCGACACCACCGGCGCCCATCCTCGCATCAAAATCACCACCAAGCTCGCAAACCGCAGCTCCGCCATCAAAGGCCTGCGCCGCGTCAGCCGGCCCGGCCTCCGCCGGTACGTCGCCGCCAAGCAGATTCCGCGCGTCCTCGGCGGCATGGGCGTCGCCATTCTCTCGACGCCGCGCGGCATCCTCACCGGCCACGAAGCCAAACGCCAGAACGTCGGCGGCGAGCTCGTCGCCTACGTCTGGTAACCTGGAGCACTTCCCATGTCTCGAATCGGTAAGAAACCCATCACCCTCCCTGACAAAGTGAAGCTCAACGTCGGCGGCGCCGGCGAAGTACACGTCGAGGGCCCCAAGGGCAAGCTCTCCTGGACCCTCCCTCTCGCCATCAAGGCCCGCGTCGAGGGAACCAGCGTCATCTTCGATCGCAAGGACGAAACCCGCCAGGTCCGCGCCCTTCACGGCCTCTCCCGCGCCCTCGTTTCGAACATGGTCACCGGCGTCTCCGCCGGCTTCTCGAAGGACCTCGAGATCCAGGGCGTCGGTTTCAAGGCCGCCGTCCAGGGCGACAAGCTCAGCCTCTCGCTCGGCTTTTCCCACGCCATCCTTTTCCCCATCCCGGCGGGCATCAAGATCACCGTGACCGAAAATACCAAGATCAAGGTCGAAGGCGCCGACAAACAAGTCATCGGCCAGGTCGCCGCAGATATCCGCGCCTACTACCCGCCCGAGCCTTACAAAGGCAAGGGCGTCCGTTACGCCGGCGAACAAGTCCGCCGCAAGGAAGGCAAAACCGTCCAGTAATCCCATGGCTGCACTCAATCGCAAACAGAAGACCGCCGTCCGCCACGAGCGCCTGCGCAAGACCCTCTCCGGCACTCCCGAGCGCCCGCGGCTCTCCGTCCATTTCTCTTCGAAGAACATTTATGCCCAGGTCATCGACGACCACGGGGGCGCCACCATCGTTTCCGCCAATACCACCGAGGGCGATTTCAAGGGCGGCAAAAAAACCCGCGCAAACAAGGAGACCGCCATCAAGATTGGCCGCCTCGTCGCGGAGCGCAGCAAGGCAAAGAAAGTTACACAGGTCGTTTTCGACCGGGGCGGCCTCCAGTACCACGGCAAGGTCAAAGCCCTCGCCGATGCCGCCCGTGAAGGAGGCTTGGAATTTTAATTATGGCTGAACCCCGCAAACGCAGAGACAACCAGGGCGGTCGTGGCGACCAGGGCGGTGGCGACAAATCCGATCTCACCGAGAAAGTCGTCTTCATCAACCGTTGCGCCAAGGTCGTCAAAGGCGGTCGCCGCTTTTCCTTCAGCGCCCTCATCGTCGCCGGCGATCGTGCCGGCAAGGTCGGCTTCGGTTTTGGCAAGGCCAACGAAGTCTCCGAGGCCATCCGCAAGGCCTCCGATTCCGCCCGCAAATCCCTGGTCAAAGTCGCCGTGCGCGGCAACACCATCCCCCACGAGGTCATCGGCGAATTCGGCGGTGGCCGCGTCCTCCTCAAGCCCGCTTCGCCTGGCACAGGCGTCATCGCCGGCGGCGGCGTCCGCGCCGTCATCGAGGCCGCGGGCATTCGCGACGTCCTTGCCAAGTCCCTTGGCTCCAGCAACCATGCCAATGTCGTAAAGGCCACCATCACCGCCCTGCGGGCCCTCCGCCTGCGCGACGAAATCTACAAGGTCCGCGGCAAGATTGAACACGCCGCCGCGCCCGCCCTCGCTTGATCATGAATCTCCACACCTTAAAACCGCGTCACGGCTCGCGCCATCGCGTCAAGCGCCTCGGCCATGGCGAAAGCTCCGGCAAAGGCAAGACCTCCGGCAAAGGCCACAAGGGCCAGAAGGCTCGCTCCGGCGGCTCCATCCGCCTCGGTTTCGAGGGCGGCCAGATGCCCCTCATCCGGCGCCTGCCCAAGCGCGGTTTCAATAACGCCGCCTTCAAGAAAGAGTACGCCATCGTGAACCTTTCCGACCTCAACCGGTTCGAGGACGGCGCGACCATCGACGAGGCGAAGCTGCTCGAGGCAAAACTGATCCGCGGCAAATATCACGGCGTCAAAATCCTTGGCGACGGCGAGATTTCCCGCAAGCTGACCATCTCCGTAGACAAGGTCAGCGCCGCCGCCCGCGCGAAGATCGAGAAAGCCGGCGGCGCGGTAACCGCGAGGTAAAGGCGATGCGGCAAGACGTACGCCCGGCATCGGTTGTCATCCCACCCATGGGACCTGTCGGTTCCTCCGGCCTCGCCTCATGATCTCCGCCTTCACCAATACCTTCAAGGTCCCGGAGCTTCGCAACCGCGTGATCTTCACGCTGCTCATGCTCGTCGTCGTCAGGGTTGGCGCCGCCATCGCCTGCCCGGGCGTCAATGTCTCGGTCCTCCAGTATTACTTCGCCAATATCTCGAGCAAGGGCGGCAACGGCATCGCCGCCCTCTTCAATCTTTTCAGCGGCGGCGCCCTCGAGAATTGCGCCGTCTTCTCCCTCGGCGTAATGCCCTACATCTCCGCGTCGATCATGCTGCAACTGCTCACCGGTGTCATCCCGCAACTCAATAAGATGCAGAAGGAGGATGGCGGTCGGCAGAAGATCATGCAATACACCCGGTACGCGACCATCGGCCTTTGCATCTTCCAGGGCACCTTGCTCGCGAAATCGTTCGAGTATCCCGAGAAAAATCCCTTCCTCCAGGGCATCGGCCAGGCCATCCTGCACCTCGGCATCAATCTCGTCCAGAATCCGGGAATCCCCTTCGAGCTCATGACGGTCCTCACGCTGACCGCCGGCACCATGTTCCTCATGTGGATCGGCGATCAAATCACCGACCGCGGCGTCGGCAACGGCATGTCGATGATTATCACCGTCGGCATTGCCGCGCGCCTGCCGGCCGCCCTTGTGCAGGCGTGGAAGACCTTCGTCCCTTCCGGCGGCCAGAGCAGCCAGGTCAATCCCATGGTCCTCGTGCTGATGATCGCCTTCCTTGTCATCGTCATCGCCTCGGTCATCGCCGTGACGCAGGCCCAGCGCAAGATCCCCGTCCAATACGCCAAGCGCGTCGTCGGCCGCAAGGTCTACGCCGGCGGCACCCAATACATGCCGCTCAAGGTCAACTATCCCGGCGTCATGCCCATCATCTTCGGCCAGGCCCTCCTCGTCTTCCCTGCCAGCATCGCTACGATGATCAAGTCGCCCTGGGCCCAGAAGATCGCCGCCGCCATCTCCCCCTCCGGCTCGCTCTATTACCTCATCTACGCGCTGATGATCTTTTTCTTCAGTTACTTCTGGGTCGCCATCACCTTCCAGCCCGCCCAGATCGCCGATGACCTCAAGAAGTACGGCGGCTACATCCCCGGCGTCCGCCCCGGCAAGCCGACGGCCGATTTCCTCGATTTCTCAATGACGCGCCTCACCTTCGCCGGCGCCATCTTCCTGACGGTCATTGCCGTCCTCCCCCAGTTGCTCTCCCATCAGCTTGGCGTTCCGCAGCTCACCGCCTCCTTCTTCGGCGGCACCAGCCTCCTCATCATGGTCGGCGTCATGCTCGACACCATGAAGCAGGTCGAGACTCACCTCATCCAGCGGCACTATGACGGATTCCTGCGCAAGGGCCGGCTCCGGGGTGGGTTCGGCCGCACACCCGCCGGGCGTGGCGAGGCCGTGCAGCAGGGTGTCCTCGTCTGGGCATGCGTCGCCGCCGCCGTTCTTTTCGTCGTCGGGTTAAGCCTCTTCCTCGCCACCCATTTGCGGTAGGCGCTCCGGCTCGTGGATCGCAGACTCCTGTTGCTTGGACCGCCCGCTGCCGGGAAAGGCACGCAGGCGGAGTTGCTCAAGGCCCGCTTCGGCCTCCGCACCCCGTCCGTCGGCGCCATGCTCCGCGAGGAGAAAGCCGCCGGCACCCCCGCCGGCTTGCGCGCCGCGGAGTACTTCGAGCGCGGCCTCCTCGTGCCGGATGAGATCAGCATCCAGGTCGTCCGCAATTGGCTCGCCGCTCACGACGGCTCATGGGCGCTCGATGGTTACCCGCGCACCATCGGCCAGGCCCGCGCCTTCGATACCATGCTCCTCGATCAGCGCATCACCGTCGATTTCGTCTTCCTCATCCTTGCCGATGAGCCCGTCATCCGGCGCCGCGTCACCCGCCGCCTCGTCTGCCAGGGCTGCGGCGCCATCCTCAGCGCCGGCCTCCACGTCGCCCAGCCCACCGACCCGTGCCCGCGCTGCAACGGCCCCCTCGGTCGCCGCGCCGACGACAGCCTGGATGCCCTCGCCGACCGCCTCGCCGAGTACCGCACCAAGACCGAGCCCGTCCATTCCCATTACCAGAGCATCCTCCGCCCCATCGATGGCAATCGCCCCATCGATACCGTCTTCGCCGATATCTGCGCCGCGCTCGAAGGCGCGCCCGCCGCCTAGCCCTCATGGCCATCCCCATCAAGAACAGCCACGAGGCCGACAAGATGCGCGCTTCCTGCCGCGTCGCCGGCCAGGTGCTCGAGCGGACACGCGCCCTCATCCAGCCCGGCATCAGCACCGGCGAGGTGGACCGCGCCGCCGCCTCCTTCATCGCCGAGGCACAGGCCCGCAGCGCATTCCTCAATTACCGCGGCTTTCCCGGCAATATCTGCATCTCCATCAATGACGAAGTCGTCCACGGCATCGGCGGCATCCGCCGCATCCAGTACGGCGATATCGTAAAGCTCGACATCGGCGTCATTTTCAACGGCTGGGTCGGCGACACCGCGGCCACCATCCCCGTTGGCGTCATCGATCCCGCCGTCCAGCGCCTCCTCCAAGTCACCGAAGACACCCTCGCCCTTGCCGTCACCTTTGCCACCGAGGGCCGCCGCCTCGGCGACATGTGCTCCGCCATCGAGGACGAGATCGTCGCCAACGGCTACAGCGTCGTCCGCGAGTTCGTCGGCCATGGCGTCGGACGCAAGCTCCACGAGGAGCCCCAGGTCCCCAATTATGGCCGCAAAGGCACCGGCCCCCGCCTCAAGGCCGGCATGGTCCTCGCCATCGAGCCCATGGTCAACATGGGCGTCGGCGGCGTCAAAATCCTATCTGACGGCTGGACAGTCGTCACCGCCGATGGCAAACAATCCGCGCATTTCGAGCACACCGTACTTATCACCAAAGACACACCGGAAATCCTGACATGGCGCGAAAAGACGTTATCGAGGTAGAAGGCAAGGTCGTCGAACTCCTGCCGAACACCATGTTTCGGGTCGAATTGCCCAACGGACACCGCATTTTGGCCCATATTTCCGGAAAAATGCGTTTGCACTTCATTCGGATCTTGCCAGGAGACAAAGTTATGGTAGAAATGTCCCCTTACGACTTGTCCAAAGGTCGAATTACCTTTAGGCAAAAGTGAGCACTTATAGCGTGTCGCGCCGGTGATCCCAGCGCGATTTTTTGTCCTCTGAAGGGACACAAACCCGATTTTTAACCACTAAAATAGCCATCTAAATCAACCATGAAAGTCAGAGCCTCCGTCAAGCGCCTCTGTGAGGATTGCAAGATCGTCAAACGCCGCAACGTCGTCCGCGTCATCTGCAAGAACCCCAGGCACAAGCAACGCCAGGGCTGATCCCTCATCCATCCGGAAAAAAACCGCACCATGCCACGTCTACTAGGAGTCGAAATCCCCGGCGATAAGCGCATCGAAGCCTCCCTGCCTTACATTTACGGCATCGGCCACAGCACCGCCAAGAGGATCCTCGACCAGGCCAATATCGACCCGAACATCCGGGCCAAAAACCTCACCCCGGAGCAGCTCAACCAGCTCATCCACGCCATCACCGCCAGCAAACTCCCCATCGAGGGCGACCTGCGCCGCGAGATCCAGGCCAATCTCAAGCGCCTCCAGGCCGTCAATTGCTACCGCGGCATCCGTCATCGCCGCGGCCTGCCCGTTCGCGGCCAGCGCACCAGCACCAACGCCCGCACCCGCAAAGGCCCCCGCAAGACCGTCGGCGTCCAGCGCGCCAAGGATGCCCCCAAAGCGGGTGGCCCGAAATAAGCAACCATCCATTTTATGGCAGAGGAACAAGCACCCACCAACGAGCCAAATCAGCCCGAAGCTCCGGCCATCCCGGCTGCTCCGGACGCCTCCGCCGCCCCGGCTTCTACAACCGCCCCGGCAGCAGCGCCCGCTCCGGAAGCTCCCAAGGCCCCCAGGGCCAAAAAATCTTCCAAAAAAGAAGCAGGCGCCGCCGCTCCGTCCGGGGCGACCGCCACCGCCGAGCCGCCCAAGGAAAATCTCTCCCTCGATCCCAATGCCGCCCTCGAGCCCCTCAAGATCGTCCGCGCAAAGGGCAGCAAGAACGTTCACACCGGCATCGCCCACGTCCAGGCCAGCTTCAATAACACCATCGTCACCATCACCGATCAGACCGGCTCCGTCATCGGCTGGTCCAGCGCCGGCAAGTGCGGCTTCAAGGGCTCCCGCAAGAGCACCGCTTACGCCGCCCAGATGGTTGCCCAGGACGCCTGCCGCCAGGCCATGGGTCACGGCCTCAAGGAAGTCGAAGTCCGCGTCAAAGGCCCGGGCGCCGGTCGCGAATCCGCCGTCCGCGCCATCCAGGCCGTCGGCCTCGATATCACCGTCATCCGCGACGTCACCCCCGTCCCCCACAACGGCTGCCGCCCCCCAAAGGCCCGCCGCGTTTAATTCTCAACCCATTTTCATTTAATAAAAATGGCTCGTTACACTGGTCCAAAAACAAAAATCAGCCGCCGTTTCGGCGTCCCCATCTTTGGCCCCGCCAAGGCCTTGGAGCGCAAAAACTATCCTCCCGGCATGCACGGCCCCAAGGGCTCACGCCGCAAGCAGAGCGAGTACGCCATCGCACTCGCCGAGAAACAAAAGCTTCGCTATCAATACGGCCTCCTCGAGCGCCAGTTCCGCCGCTACTTCCAGACCGCTCTCACCCGCCGCGGCGTCACCGGCGAGACCCTCCTCCAGCTTCTTGAGACCCGGCTCGACAACGTCCTCTACCGCCTTGGCTTCGCCAATTCCCGCAACGCCGCCCGCCAGATGGTCTCCCACGGCCATGTCTCCGTCAATGGCCGCAAAGTCAACGTCTCCTCCTACACCGTGCGCCCCGGTGATGAAGTTTCCATCAAGGACAAGCCCGGTTCCCGCCGCCTCGCAGCCCGCAATCTCGAACTCACCCAGATCGCTCCCATACCGGATTGGCTCATCGTCGACAAGGAAGGCTTCTCCGGCAAAGTCGCCCGCATCCCGACCCGCGACGAAATCGCCCCCATCGTCAACGAGCAACTCATCGTCGAGCTCTACTCGCGATAAGGCATTTAATATTTTCTGTAGCCGCGTTCGCTGGTGCGGCAGCGTTGTAGCCATGGGCCGGTGGCCCATGCGGGCTTACGCATCGCGGTCCGATTCTCCTGTTTCTTTGGGTCTGGATTGGCTGGAGTTTTTTTGAAACCGCCCTGGTTTCCGCTGGTCCATCCGGTTTGTGCCGGAGCTTGATAGTTGGTGACTCCCTGGGATCGAATTCTCCCCCTACCTCGCGCTCCCGATCAGCCCTTCATTCTCGATCCACGCCAGCGCCTTGTCATAGCTGCGCCGGTCGAAGTAATGCCGTAGCTGCGGGTGGATATTCCCCGGCAGCCGTTTCTCCAGCGCCTCGATTCTCTCCGACGCCTCCCGCAACTCCGCAAGGTGCCGCTCCGGGTCCGCCCCGCGCAGCGCATGATCCCCGATCACCGCCAGGCGCTTCCTCAACGCCTCCGCCAGCTCGGCTTCCAGGGTTTGCATATTTCGGACGATGCGGCGCTACCGCTTCTTCTTCGTCGCAGGCGCCTTCTTCGAGGTCTTCTTTTTGTGCTCGGCGTGCAGTTGCCGCTCCGCCTCGATCCAATCCGAATGCGAATCCCCGTGCAGGCCGTGCCGGTGCCGGTGTTCGGAGATAAAATAGGCCCGCAACGCAATATCCTCCGTCGAAAAAGTGACCGGCTTGTGTGCGGGCGCCTTCTTCTTCGCCGCCGGTTTCGCCCCGGCGGCCCCGGCCGCCTCCCGTTTCGCGTGAACTCCCTCGCCATTGGTGGCCGGCGGTTCGGCTGGAGCCGTGCTGATCTTTGGCGCCGGGCTCTCCGCGATGGCGGGCGCCGGCATGGCTGGTTCGATTTTCTTGCCCATAAATTTTTCCCGGGTCCGGGGAAGTTCTCCCTCCCCGTCCGAACCCCCAAACTGTAGGTCATCCGCACCGCCAGTCCACGCAAAATTTCTTGCCGCCCATCCACCCTCGCCGCTTTGCGCTTTTCCCCCTTTCTGCTTAACGTTCATCGCATGAGGCCCTTCATTCTTCGCTGGTTCGTGACCACCCTCTCGGTCTGGGTGGCGGATTTGCTTGGGGTTTTGCATTTCGATAGCACCCGCTGCCTCCTTGGCGCCGCGCTCGTCCTCGGCATCATCAATGCAATCGTGCGGCCTGTCGTGCTCCTGCTCAGCCTCCCATTTATCATCATTACCATGGGGCTCGGCATCCTCATCGTGAACGCGCTCCTCCTCATGGCCGTCTCCGGCCTGGTCCCCTGCTTCCATGTCGATTCCTTTGGCCGCGCCTTCCTCGGCGCCATCATCATCTCATTCACCAGTTGGGTCCTCAGCGCCTTCATCCGCTCGGAGGATGGCCGCATGCGCGTCCGCGTCATCTCGCGCGAGGAAGGCATCAAACAGGCAAAAGGCAGAGTCATCGAGTGAACCCGCCCCTTCGCGTCAAGATTTGCGGCATCACCAATCGCGCCGATGCCCTCGCCGCCATTGATGCCGGCGCCGATGCCCTCGGCTTCAACCTCTTTCCCGGTTCCCGCCGTCATGTCCGCATTGAGGACGTCGCTCCCTGGGTCAGTTCCCTTGGCGGCGGTGCGCTTCGCATCGCCGTGATGGTCAATCCCTTGATCGAAGAAATCCGCACCGCCCAGTCCCTTTTCGACGCCATCCAATTGCACGGCCAGGAATCCGCCCCCCTTTGCGCCGAGGCCGCCGCCGTCGGCGCCCTCTGGAAAGCCTTCCCACTCACAGCCGGCCTGGACGCCGCCGCGGTCGCTTCATTCCAGGCCCACGCCATCCTCATCGATTCCTCCGCCCCCGGCGCTTTCGGCGGCACCGGCGTGCCCATCGATCTCGATCTCGCCGCCGCCTTCGTCCGTGCTTATCCCCGTACCTATCCCGGCCGGCCCATCTGGCTTTCCGGCGGCCTGAATCCCGCCAATGTCGCCCAGGCCGTCGCCAGGGTCCGCCCCTTCGGCGTCGACGTCGCCAGCGGCGTCGAGGTCCCGGGCGACCCCCGCCAC
>JBEKOV010000006.1:0-2683 GCA_049521415.1 Chthoniobacteraceae bacterium | reverse complement strand
TCCAGGCCTTCATCGCCGCCGCCAAAAACGCATAAACAGGCGCGTAAAAAGTGCGCGTGCAGATGCGAGACATTTTCTCATCTCGGTTAAGTTCTGTAGCCCGCCGTATTTTCCAGAATGGTCCGTAGTTGTTTCAGGCATAGGTAGAAGAAGAAACTAGGGGTGGTCTGCTTTCTGCTTTTTCAGTCGCGTTAGACCCACCACGGCCCATCTATGCGAAACAAGCTTTTCCTAATTGCCTGCTCCTCAGGCATCCTCACCGTGGCCACAGTCGTGGCCCAGCAGCCGGCTGTTTCGGCCACCCCAGCGGCTACCTCGGTGGTCGCTCCAGCCGGTCCCGTCACGGCGGATGTCACCCCCGCTCCCAGCCCTCAGAGCTTGGATATCGTCACCCCCGGCAACGTCGTCGGCGCCCCCACTCCAGAGGCTCCCGCCCCCATCGAGCCGCCCCCCGTCACCGGGCCCAACGTCCCCGGCATGGCCCCCACCCCGGCCGAGCCTGAGCCAGGCGTCGCTCCCGGCTCAGCAGCAGCAGCCGCCGCTCCCGGCACCGCCGTCACCGGCACCGTCCAGACATTGGGCGCGGAAGGAGCCCCCGGCGAAGAGGGCGGCCATGCGCTCAACGAATTTCAAGGCGACGACGTCGCCCAGGTCCTGCGCCTCCTCGCCCGGCAGGCCCACATGAGCCTCGTCGTCAGCGACAAGATCAGCGAAGCCCAGCCCCCCATGCGCGTCACCATGCGCCTCGAGGACAAGACACCCATGGAGGCCATCAACATCATCGTCTACGACAAAGGCCTCATCCTCATCCAGAAGGACGGCGTCTATTACGTCAAGACCAAGGAGGAAAAGGATGCTGAACCGACCGTAAGCGCCTTCTACACCTTCGCCTACGCTTCCGCCGACAAGATCGTGCCGCTCCTCGCCAGCGAACTCGAGAGCAAGATTGCACCGCAGTTCGATCCCCGCACCAACACCGTCTTCTATCGCGAGGTCGAGTCGAACCTGGACGCCATCAAGCTCTTCCTCCAGACCGTCGACATGCCCACACAGCAGGTCATGATCGAGGCCCGCCTCGTGGAAGTCACCGCCAATCCCTCCCAGAGCTACGGCTTCAACTGGGGCGGCGTCTTCGGCAACTCGACCAGCGCACAGACCTTCACCTACGGCGGCTCGAACAACTCCGGCTTCGCCTCCAGCTCCACCACCACGGGAAATCCCACCTCGCCCACCGTCGGCGGCAACTCGACCTCAGTCACCGCCAACAACACCGTCACCGCCGGCAACAACCTCTTTGGCACCGCCGGCAATTTCCTCCTCGGCGGCAATCCGCGCGATTTCCTCAGCGCACTCGGCGGCCAGTTTGCCATCCTCTCCGTCCCGCAGATGAGCGTCACCATGCGCTTCCTCAATGAGGACGCCGACGCCGAGCTCCTCGCCAATCCTCGCGTCGTCACCGCCAATAACCAGCAGGCCACCATCAAGATCGTCCGCAATCAGCCCGTCCCGCAGTTGAACTTCAACGAGCAGACCGCCCAGGCCGTCTTCAGCGGCTTCAACACCGTCTCCTTCGGCAATACCCTCGTCGTCACTCCCATCATCAACAAGGACGACTTCGTCACCCTCAACGTGAAACCCGAGATTTCCAACATGGTCGCCGATTCCGTCTTCCAGTTCGAAGGCGCCACCGTCAGCAGCCCCATCATCGACGAGCGCGACATCGAGTCCACCGTCCTCATCAAGAGCGGCGATACCCTCGCCATCGGCGGCCTCCTCCAGGACCAGGTCACCAAGACCCACAGCAAAGTCCCCATCCTCGGCGACATCCCCGGCCTCGGCTACGCCTTCCAGGAGCACCTCAACGTCCGCACCAAGCGCAACCTCCTCATCTTCGTCACCCCCACCATCATCAAGCAGGGCTACGGCACAGGCCTCGAGGACCAGGTCACCGGCCTCCATCATTCCGGTGAGGAATACGCCGATCCCAACGGCTGGCGCAACAACGCCAGCGGCGCATGGCGCCTCGTCCCCACCTCCCGTCGCGAGCTCGCCGCCGATTATCCCAAGCCCGGCGTTCCAGAGGCTCCGCAGCACTCCGACGCCGACGTAGATTTCCAAGGCTCCGCGGCCACCCCCGGTAACGGCGGCGGCAACTAACCGATTTTAGAATATCAGGGAGCCTGGCCGGGGAAGCCGGGCGAAACCGCGCGTCACGGCGACACCAAACCGCCGTGGCGCGCCATTTTTTCGGAGCGACGGGCCGGTGCCCCGTGCGGAATTCGTCTCGATAATAGACTGGGCAAAGGTTAATTACTGTCGCCGCCGCAGGCTTCATTCGGAAGAGTCAAAATGAATTCCACGCAACACCGCGTCAGCCCGCGATAGCTGATCGTCATTCCCGGCGGATACAACAACCCTGAAAGCAAATCCTCGGATAATTCGGGTGTAGAAGAATTGTTCGATCGAAAAATCGGGCACTTGCCCCGTCAATTTGGCTCTATAAAACTCTTGTTCACCAAGCAATACAGGGCGCGGCGCCTCCGCAATCCGGTACTTAGGCGATTTAGAGCATTTCAACAAATACTATAGCCGCACGAGGCAAACCAATTGAGGGCGTCGCGGGATGTGACTTTCGCCAGCGCCTGGCTGATTGCGGTGAGCAGATCGGGTAGCGTCCGGGCTT
>JBEKOV010000005.1:0-66300 GCA_049521415.1 Chthoniobacteraceae bacterium | reverse complement strand
AAGGTGCCCCGGTGCTTGGGAAAGCAATGAGCGATGCGATTGTATTGCTCCGAGTTGATTTGCATCCCTGATCATCTCAAATCATTCCAGAATGTCGAGCTTTTACCTTAACAGGCCCTAGGCAATCGTGATAGTTCGTATTGATGCAACGAGCAAATAGCGATCCCTCCAACAAGAACAACCAGCCAACCTATTTTCAAGAATGTGATCCTCTTCATCGTGAACGCCACTCTTTGCTTCCTTCTGTTCAACCTCCTCAATCCTCCGGCTCCAATTCCGCGATCCCCTCGTCACTCTGCGTCACCCGCACAACTTCCTCCACCGTCGTCTGCCCCAGCCCCACGCGCCGCCACCCATCCTGCCGCAATGTCTCCATCCCATCCAATGTCGCGCGCTGCTTCAAGTCCCCGCCCGGCGCCTTCGAAATAATCAGCCGCCGCATCCCCTCCGTCAGCACGCAAATTTCAAAAATCGCCGCGCGTCCCCGATACCCCGTCTGCCGGCAATTATCGCACCCCGTGCCCTTGTAATACTTGAACTCCGGCGACACCAGCGCGCCGATCTCATTCAGATATTCCACCGGATACCCCGTCAACTTCTTGCAATCCGGACAAATCGTCCGCACCAGCCGCTGCGCGATAAACGCGCGAATGACCGACGCCAGCAGGAACGGTTCAACGCCCATATCAGTAAGCCGCGTGATACCCCCGACCGCGTCATTCGTATGCAGCGTCGAAAACACAAGATGCCCCGTCATTGCCGCGCGGATCGCAATCTCCGCCGTCTCGAAGTCGCGAATTTCGCCAACCATGATCACATTCGGGTCCTGCCGCAAAATATGCCGCAGCCCCTGCGCAAAAGTCAGCCCGATCTCCGGCTTCACATCGATCTGCGAAACCCCTGGCAGCCGGTACTCCACCGGTTCCTCAATCGTAATAATCCGCCGCTGCACGGAATTAATGCTCGAGAGAAACGAGTAAAGCGAAGTCGATTTGCCCGACCCGGTTGGCCCCGTCACAAGCACGATCCCATTCGGTTGCCCGAGCAGGTGCCGCACAATCTTCGCCTGCCGCTCACTGAGGTCCAGCCGGTCGAATCCGAAAGTCTGCGCCTCCGCCCGCGTCAGCAACCGCAGCGAAATACTCTCTCCATTCACCGTCGGAATTGTCGAGACGCGCACGTCGATATTCGCCTCGCTCCCGCGCGAGAGATTGATCCGCCCATCCTGCGGCAGCCGCTTCTCCGCGATATCCATGTGCGCCATCACCTTCAGCCGCGAGATGATCGCCGATTGCAGCAGCCGAAGCTGCGGCGGCACCGCCACCTCGTGCAGGATGCCGTCAATCCGATATCGAATCCGCAGATCATTCTCCAGCGGCTCGACGTGAATATCCGTCGCCCGTTCCGAGATCGCCTCGCGAATGATCTGGTTCACAAATTTCACCACCGACGCCTCCGGGTCATCCGCGTCCAGGTCCATCGCCTCGAACCGCTCGTCGCCCGCCTCAAAATTGCGTCCCGTAGCCTGGAGAATTTCCTCAAACGTCTCCGCCCCCACCCCGTACAGCGTCTTGATCGAGCGCAGCAACTGCGTCCGCGGCACCAGCACCCACTCCAGCTTTTTCCCCGGCAATAGCTGCGCCGCCAGATGCCGCGCCGCGCTGTTGAACACATCGTAAGTCGCCAGCCGCAGCCCCTTCTCACCCTGGCCCATCGGCAGGATCTGGTGCTTGAAGACAAACCGGCTCGGCAGGCTCCCGAGCGTCGACCGGTCCACCTTCGAGATATCGATCGATTCAACCGGCGTATTGAACAGCCGCCCAAGCTCCGCCGTGAACTTCTGCTCGTCCACCTTGCCCGAGTTGAGCACGTGCACCGTCCACGTCAGCCCGTTGCCCGGCGTCGCCGCGAGTTTCCCGGCTTCCTCCGGATCCTCGCAGCCGCTGGCGATGATCACATCGACAAGGGTATTGCGGAGCGGTGAGGTCATCGGATCGACTTATTGTCGTCGTCGTAACGAAAGTTCGCGCTATTCTGCGGCTCCGGCGTCGGCGCGGAAATGGTCGAGTCAATATCCGGCTCCATCAGCAGCCGCGCCCGCTCAGTGTGTGATTCGTCGATAATCTCCCCTGGCGTACTGGTGACCACGGGCCGAATGAGGATCACCAGCTCCGAGCGGTCGCTTTGCTTCGACTTGCTGCCGAACAGATAGCCGAGGATGGGGATCCGCCCCAGAAGCGGGATCGCCGAATTGGTGCCGCCGACGGTCTTCGTGATCAGCCCGCCTAGGATAATCGTAGCCCTGTCCGGCACGGTGACATTGGTGCGGATGTAACGCGTGCTGATCGTCGGCACATTGCTGCCGCCCACATTCGTCGTGACGCCCGAGGGACTGTCCAGCTTCTGAAGAATGTCCAGGTTCACCTCGCGGTCCGAGTTGATCAGCGGCACCACCTCCAGTTGAAGCGCGACCTGCATATAATCGATGCTCGATTGCACCGCCGCCGTCGACCCGACCACTCCCGTGCTCGTCAGATTCGAAAGTGTGCTCGTGGGCACGGGGATTTGCTCACCGGAGACGATCATCGCTTTATTATTGTTTGAGGCGAAAACCATCGGCCGGTTGGTAATGTGAAAGCGCCCCGTCGATTCTAGCGCATTGACAATGATATCCAGCGAATTGGCCGCCCCGATCGCCGCCGTAAATCCCGTCCCCGCCCCCACCGCCGAGGCGAGCGTCGACGCGACCGGCGCACCGGTGAAGTTGGTCGCTACCGCGCCGCTTTTCCCATTCAGGAAGCTGCTGCTCCCGAGCGTGCTGCCGCTGCCCGACGAGAGAAGACCCGCCAGCGGACCGCTCGGATAGTGCAGCAGATAATCAACGCCGAAATTCGAATCGTTATTCAGCGTGTACTCCCCGATGACCGTATCGAGCATCACCTGCAAGGGGCGGACATCAAGCTGATCCAAGAGCGTGAATATCTTCTGTTTCACCTCGTCGTTGCCTAGCACGATGATCGTATTCTCCCGCGGATCGGCGATGATCTTCGTATTGCCGATCGTCACGGCCTTCGGCGTGAGGTCTGGCGGCGCGGTCTCCAGGCCCTCGGTGATACTGAGGCCGCCCCCGCCGCCGCTGCCGCCGCTATTGTTAAAGCCGCCGCCGCCGCCGCCGCCGTTCGACTCCTCCCCGCCGTTGGTCGTATTATTGGTCGGCTGGGCCGTGGTGCTCGAGGAGGTCTCGCCGGTGTCCCCCTCCGCCTTCTCGCCCGGTTCGGTGATCGCCTTCACGATGACCCCCAGGACATCGCTGGCCTTGACATACTTGAGCGGGCGCTTCACCGGCTCGCCAAATTGAATGTCCGCATCGTACTCCGCGATCAACTCCCCGAGGAACGGCAGATTCACCGGTCGCGTAACAATGTGAATCCGATTCGTGCGGTCGTCGTAATCGATCTTGATCTTCCCCACGATAATCGTGTCCTCGCCCAGCCCCGTCGCCGCCGCGGGAATGATCATGCTGCCTGGCGGCGGCGGGCGGCCAATCGGCGCCGTGTTGCTGCTCTGGCTTGAGTCCATGCTCTTGTCAAACAGCTTCGTCAGCTTGTCCACTACATCCTTCGCATTCGCCCGCTCCAGCGCGTAGAAGCGGCTCACCACCTCCGCCGGCGGCAGGTCGGCCGCCTCGATGATCTTCGCAATGTTCCGCAGATTCGGCGAGCTTTCCGTCACCAGGATCGCCCCCGGCAGCGCGATGGAATTGCTGAACGTCGACCCGCTCACGTATTGATCCACGATTCCCTTGATATCCTTCGAGTCGCTGTATTGCAGTTCGAACAGAATACTGAACACGCCGACATTGTCCGGCAATTGCGTCACATCCGAGTAGATATCCACGCCGAAATTCCGCGGATTCTTCCCCGACCCCACGAGCTTCACGAGATCCCCCTGCGTCGGCACCAGCGCGTATCCGTTCAGATAAAGGCTCGTCTCGATCAGCCGGATCGCCTCGTCCCGCGGCACCGGCTTCGAGATATCGATGCTCACCGAGCCGACCACCGTATTGTCATAGATCACGTGCTTGCCCGTCAGTTGCTCGTAAAGCTTGAGGATCGGCTGGATGTCCGTATTCGGAAACTGAAGACGCACCTGATCCTCATCCGGCGCCGCGCTCGTGTCCGCGTCCGCGTTGGGAATCTGCGCGGCTCTGCCTGGAGCATAACCCGTCGAGGGTGGCGCATAACCCGTCGAGGGTAGTGCATAACCCGTCGAGGGTGGCGCATAACCTGGCGAGGGAAGCGTCCGAAACCCGGAGCCGGGCACGGCGAATTGCCGGGGCGGCGGCGTCGGACCCTGCGCGAACGCACAGGTGAAAACGACCGATAAAAACAATAGGGGACCCAGCCAGCGATTCACGAGCCCTATATCTAGACGCATTAGGGGGTCCGGTCAACCTCGCGCCCGATGGCCAGTAGGTGAAATCTTTTTCGGCCCATGCCGCTCATGCGCCCGGGGATGCGGACAAAACCAAATGCGCGAAATACAATGGACTGCCGATGCCGGCTCGGTAATGTCAGCGGCATGCGAGTCTTAATACGCATGGCGGCAATGGCCGCGCTCACCGCGCTCATTTTTATCGCCGCGGGATGCTCCGGTTACCCGGACCGCAGGCTCATTCTCAATGAACTCAGCCCGGCCCTCATGAGCGACCGGGCCTATGCCGGCGTCATCGGCGCATACACCGGACCCATCCGCGCCACCAGCCAGCGCGGCGGCTTCGAAGGCGAAAGCTCCTCCGAGGCACGCCTCGATTTGTCCGGCTGGCCCGATGCCCCGCGGGTCGTCCTCAAGCTCGACACCGGCTTCTCCACCGCATGGGCCATGTACGGCGAGCGCGAGGGCGTTTACACAAACATCCCCTCGCAGCGCTACGGCGCGCAGGGCGTCGTCTACGCCTCCACCCATGCGCCCAATCAAATGCTCCTCAAGTTGCGCCGCTTCGGCGCATCCGCCGGCACGGGCGCGTGGCTCATTCTCACTTTCCAGGGGCAGGGGACCATCGATGTCGATTGGATCGGCCACTCGGGTTGGCGCGGTCAGGGTGAATTGTGGCGCGTGTCGGACATCATGCGCGCCCAGTGAGGCGCCGTTGTAAGAGCCGGCATCACAGCGTATCTTCCGCGATGCGACCCGCCCTGCGAACCAAATCCGCGGCACGGGCGGGATTCACCCTTTTCGAGATATGCCTCGCCATATTCATCGCCATGCTCATCGTCCTCGCCGCCGTTCCCAGCGTCAGCGGCGTCATCGAGGAGCAGCGCGCAAAAAAACTCTTTACTGAATTCGACGCCCTCACCAAGCAAGCCTCCTCCCGCGCCTCCACCGAGCGCCGTCCATACGCCCTCGTATGGGACGATTCAGGCGTCACCATGCAACCGCTCACTCCACAGGAGGGCGACGAGCCGCAACCCGGCGACCGCGTCGAATTTGGCGAAAAGCTTGCCCCCGACCTCTTGCTCCCTGCCGCGCTCACAAAAAATCCTCCCGCCATCTGGACCTTCTGGCCCACCGGCACATGCGAGCCCGCGACCATCATCAGCCACGTCCCCGGCGCCACCTGGACCGCCACCTACGATCCGCTCACCGAGCAGCCCACATTCACCTCCCCGTGAAAACAAAAACTGGTATCTCGAATTCTTGTCCCGGCGAAGCCCTGAGCCTGTCGAAGGGGCGAAGCCGGACTTGTCTTGGCGAAGCCGGATCGAATTTTAACTCCCGCTCCCGTTCCCGCGCCTTCGTCCTCCTCGAGATCCTCATCGGCGTCATGATCTTCGTCCTCGGCGTTCTCGCCCTTGGCCGCTGCGTCGGCAATTGCGTCGCCGCCGAAGGCGCCCGCCAGGAAACCGAGCGCGCCCGCCTCGCTCTCGAGAATCGCATGGCCGAAATCGAAGCTGGCGAAATCGCCACCGACACAGATCGCACCGATGACCTCGACGATTCCTTCTCCGGCATGACGATGAAGCAATCCCGCGTCCCCGTTGCGGCCAAGAACGAGAAAAACCAGGACATCCTCTGCCTCTACCAGGTCAGCCTCGAGGTCGACTGGACCTCGGAGAATGAACCGCAATCAAGCGCCATATCTTTCTATGTATTGCGCAGCAGATAATCGCCGCAGCCGCCAGGCCTTCACATTGTTCGAGGTCCTCATCTCCGTCTTCATCATGGCGCTCGTCATCCTTGCCATTTACCGCTTCGTCGTCGGCAGCGTCACCGCCATTCAGGTATCCACCGACGACACCAACCGGAAGAGCGCCGTTCAGGCCCTCGTCGCCGTCTTGCAGGAGGAATTTTCCAACCTGCCCCCCAGCGAGCCCGGCGCCTTGCTCGGCGAGGGCCATCAATTCGCCGGCAAGGCCAGCGATCAGATCGAATGGCTCACCCAGGCTGGCAACGGCATGTTTACCGGGGACGCCGACGGCCAATGGCAACTCACCCTCCTCCTGCGCCCGCAGGGCAATACCAATACCTACACGCTCGGTCTCCTCCGCCAGGTCCCGAATAGCAACGTCAAACAGGAGAACTGGCTCCCGCTCCTTCCCAATGTAGATGCCATCGAGATCCGCTACTACGACTCCCGCCTCAACACATGGCTCGAGAAATGGAGCGACTCCAGCGCCCTCCCCAGCCTCGTCCGCATCCGCATCTGGCGCACCGGCCAGGACGTCCCCTACGAGACAATCATCGAATTGCCCCCCACCACGCTCCCCGCATGATCCGGCCACACCCAGCCCAACTCACCCAACTCGGCCGGCGCGGCAGCGTAATGGTCCTCGCCCTGTGGGCGCTGCTGCTCCTCTCCGCCGCCATTTTCACGTGGGTCAAATTCATCAACGTAAACATCGCCGTCACCGGCGATAGGAACAACGGCCTCCAGGCAAAGGCCCTCGCCCACTCCGGCGTGATGGTCGCGCTCAGTCCCCAGGTCTCCAGCCTCACCCCGCTCCTCGTCCAGCAATTCGATCCCGACCATGGCTACAAGGCGCAAATGACAGGCGAGGGCGGCAGGCTCAATCTCAATTGGATATTCACCCCGCCCCAAGGCCCCGACCCCGTCAAGATCGCCATCTTCCAGCGCTACCTCATCCGCCGCGGCCTCAATATCAAGCAGCAGACCCACCTCATCGATTCCGTCCTCGATTACCTCGGCCCGCCCAATCTCCACCGCCTCAATGGCGCCGAGGACACCGACACCTATCACCCTCCCCATCGCGGCTCATTCCTCAGCGTCGAGGAGCTTGCCGACGTCGCCGGCTCTCAGCCGCTCGTCTCCCAACCCGACTGGCAGGACGATTTCACCATCTACACCACTCCCGGCTTCATCGACCTTCAATCCGCCTCACTCCGCATCATCGAGTCGCTCCCCGGCGTCGGCGAGGCCAATGCCCAGCGCTTCCTCCGCGTCCGCCAGGGTCCCGATGGCCTCGATGGCACCGCCGATGACCACATCTTCACCGGCATCGCCGAAGCCATCTCCTACCTCGGCCTCAGCAGCCTCCAGGCCCAGGCCATTACCAATTACGTCGATATTGAAAATCCCCCCGTGACCGTCCACATTCTGAGCACTGGGCAATGCGGCGTCGTAACACGCAGAGTGGAAGTGGTTGCCAAGAAGACGGGGATGCAACCTATTATAATGACTTGGAAAGAGCTGTAGACAAATCCCGGTCCCGGCAGGGACCCAGACTCGTGACGGTCATGCCCGCCGCCGGCGGCTGGCATGTCGGCGGCATTGTCGATGGCGAGTCCGGCCGCCATGCGCCCACCATGGAAGAAGTCGCGCAAACAGTCCCGGACGATGCCGAGGTACGCCTCTCCCTGCCCGTCAGCGCCGTGCTCCTGGAGCGCATGCGCCTCCCCTCCACGGATCGCGGCGAACTCGACGGCATGGTCATCCTGCAACTCGAAAAAACCCTCCCCTACAGCGGCGAGGAACTCACCAGCGGCTACGACATCATCCGCCAGGGCGAAAACGAAAGCGACCTCCTCGCCATCGCCGTCAGCAATGAGCAGCTCGATACCCTCTGCCAGCCCCTCCGCACACGCCGCAAGCTCCCCGCCCTGGTCACCATTTACGCCATCCAGCTCGCCGCCAAATTCCCCGCCGAGGAAGTCCTCGCCCTCGTCTTTCGCGAAGCCGAGTCCACCATCCTCGCCATCGTCCAAAAGGGAAAGCTCGTCGCCGCCCACGCATGCCTCGCCACAGATCGCGATACCTTCCTCGGCGAGCTCCCACGCATCCTCCTCGCCGCCGAACTCGAGGGCGCCCCCGTCAATTTCACCAAGGTCGTCATCGAGCCCGGCCTCGCCTCATGGCGCGATGGCCTGCGCGAACATTTCGGCAAGGTCCCCGTCGAACTCGCCCCCATGGACGGCCCGCTCGAGCAAGGCCCAGTCAATCTCGTCCCCGCCGGCTGGACCCTGGAACAGGCGGACCTTGCCCGCAAGGCCAGGATTCGCGACTGGCTCGTGCTCGGCGGCGCCATTTACCTCGCCCTCCTCCTCCTCGCCGCCGGTTACATCATTTGGCTGCAACGCCGCGTCAGCGCCATCGATGGCCAGGTCGCCGCCACCACGCCAGCCGTCGATGCCATTGCAAACCAGAAAACCCGCTGGACCGCTCTCGCCCCTGCCGCCGATCCCACCCGTTACACCGTCGAGATCTTGCAACAAACCGACAAGAGCATCCCGTCTCCCGACCTCCACGTCACCATTTTCGAGCATTACCCCGGCGGTTTCATGGTCGAGGGCGAGGCGCCCACCGCCGCCATGGCCATCCAATACGTCGACGCCCTCAGGTCCAACCCCGACCTCTCCGACTACCATTTCGATTCCGCCCCGCCCGAGATTCTCCCTAACGAGCACGCACACTTCCGGATCTTCGCGAAACTATGACCCTCTCCTCCCGCGAAAGAACCCTCGCCGTTGCCATGGGCGCCGTCGTCTTCATCCTCCTCAATCTCGTCCTGCTCAGCGCCTTCTCCCGCCGCAACACAGCCCTGCGCGTGGAACTTGCCGAACGCCAAAACGATTGGACCGAGATGCGCCAATTGCTCGGCGAGCAGACCCTCTGGAGCGCCCGTGACGCCGCCCTCACCGCCAAACAGCCCGTCCTCGACAACGAAAGCGCCGCCGGAGTCGAACTCCTCGAGACCGTCCGGAGTATCGCCAAGAAAAACGGCGTCACCACCGACAACGAATCCATCGGCGGCGTAAACCGCGGCCAATGGTACCGCTCCGTCCCCATATCGCTCGACGCCCACTCCACCTGGCCCGCCCTCATCAGCTTCTTCTACACCCTCCAAAAGCCCGATCAATTCATCGTCTGCGAAGACGCCAACGTCCAGGTCGACCCCGGCGACCAAACCAAAATGCTGGCCCACCTAAAGATCGCCCGCTGGTACGCCCCGTAATGGTTGTTTCCATCCTCCCACCACCGTCATTGATGCCCACCTCAAATCGGGTTTCACTAGCCCAAATGAGCCGCCCCGCCGTCGCCTTCCTCGCCCTTGCCTTTTGCATCGGCCTCGCGGCCTATGCGGCTCCCATGCAGCCGGCCAGTCCGCTCCCCACCCCATTCCCGGAGACCCGCTACCGGCAGATGAGCCAGAAATCCCCATTCGCCGTCGCCACCGCCGTCGCCGCCGCCCCGGCCCCGACGCCGGGCTTCGCCTCCCAATTGTACATCAACGGCATCGCCCGCGTCGGGGACGTCTATTACGTTGCGATCAAGTCCCGCGACGGCGACCCGAACAAACCGACCATGCTCCTCCAGATCGGCCAGCCCAGCCCGGATGGGATGGAAGTCAAATCGGTCAATTGGTCCGACGTCGTCGGCAAGAGCACTGTCGATGTCACCAAGGACGGCGAGGACGCCACCCTCGCCTTCGACGAGGACCAGATCGAGAAGGGCGCCACGCCCGACACCGACCAGCAGGGCATCCGTTACCCCGGCATGCCCAACGGCCCGCGCCAGATCCGGTTCCCGATCCAAAACGGTTACGGGCGCGGTTTCCCCGGCCAGCCCGGTTACTCCCGGCCCGGTTATCCCCAGCCCGGTTACTCCCAGCCTGGTTACCCCCAGCCCAGTTATTCCCAGCCTGGTTACCCCCAGCCCAGTTATTCCCAGCCTGGAAACTCCATCCGCCGATTCCGCTCCGGGATGATCCAGAGCGGGCAGTAGTAACGATTGCGGTTTGCAAAAGCGCCGCGACGCCTGCATATATCGCCTTCCCATGTGGAAAGGCCGTTTCCAGCAAGAGGCGGACAAATTATTGGGCCGCTACAGCGAGTCGATCTCCTTCGACTGGCGCCTCTACGCCCATGACATCCGCGGCTCCATCGCCCACTCGAAGGCCCTCCTCGCCGCCGGCATCCTGACCGCGGACGAGCAGGCCGCCATCGAATCCGGCCTCCTCGCCATCGGCGCCGAAATCCAAACCGGCAAGTTCCAGTTCGACCCCGCCCTCGAGGACATCCACATGAACATCGAGGTGGAGTTGACCCGCCGCGTCGGCACTCCCGGTGCGAAACTCCACACCGCCCGCAGCCGCAACGACCAGGTCGCCCTCGACCTCCGCCTCTTCCTGCGCGACGAAACCGACGCGATCACCGCCCTCCTGCGCGGCTTGCAAAAAAGCCTCGTCGATCTCGCCGCGCGCAATATCGACGTCGTGATCCCAGGCTTCACCCACCTCCAGCGCGCCCAGCCCGTCCTCTTCGCCCATCATTTGCTCGCCTACGTCGAGATGCTGGAGCGCGACGCCGCCCGCCTCGCCGATTTGCGCAAGCGCATCGACGTCATGCCGCTCGGCAGCGGCGCGATCGCCGGCTCCACCATCGTCCTCGACCGCGCCCTCATGGCGCGAGAGATGGCCTTCCCCGCCATCACCCAAAACAGCATCGACGCCGTCAGCGACCGCGACTTCGCCTGCGAGCTCCTCGCCGCCATCGCCATCACCGGCATGCACCTCTCCCGCTTGAGCGAGGACATCATCCTCTGGGCCTCCACCGAGTTCGGCCTCATCACGCTGCCAGACGCCTTTTCCACCGGCTCCAGCCTCATGCCGCAAAAGAAAAATCCCGACGTGGCCGAATTGACCCGCGGACGCACGGGCCGTCTCTACGGCAACCTCGTCGCCCTGCTCACCATGCTCAAAGGCCTCCCGCTCGCCTACAATCGCGACATGCAGGAGGACAAGGAGACCGTCTTCGATTCCGTCGACACCATCAAGGCCGCATTGGAGATCAACGCCGCGATGCTCGACCGCATCGAAGTCAACAAACCGCGTGCCGCCGCCGCCGTCAGCGATCCCATGCTCCTCGCGACCGATCTCGCCGATTACCTCGTCCTCAAGGGCGTCCCCTTCCGCCAGGCCCACGAGGTCATCGGCAAACTCGTCGCCCATTGCCTCGAAAATGACTGCGATTTCTCCAAACTCGATCTGGCCGCGTTCCAATCCTTCTCCCCGTCGTTCGGCGAAGACGTCTTCGCCGTGCTCGACCTGCGCCGCGCCCTCGAGGCGCGGACTGCCCCCGGCGCCCCATCCCCGGCCAATGTGCGCACTCAACTCGAACGCTGGCGCAAATCGCCGGGGATCTGAATCTGTGTGCATTGCGGATATTTCCGCGAAAAAGTCGTAATGAGATACCCCTTTTGACCGATGCCCAGGCTCGATAAAATCTTTAAATTTCGCGAGGGCGAAGACAATCCGGATGCCGTAAAACCCTTCCTCGATCACCTCGAGGATCTCCGCTGGACGCTCGTCAAAGCCGCCATCACGCTCATCATTGGCATGGTGGTCGCCTTCGCCTTCCGCGGCCCGCTGGTGGAGGTGGTGCAGCGCCCGCTGCACCAGGTTAACCCGAACGCGGTGCAGCAGTTACAGGTGCTGAGCGTCACCGATCCGCTCGTCATCATCTTCGAGGTCTCGTTCTACGCCGGCATCGTCATCACGTTCCCCATCCTCCTCTTTTACGTCGCCCAATTCGTCCTGCCCGCCCTGACCCGGCACGAACGCAAGATCGTCCTCCCGGCCATCGGCGTCTCCTTCGCCCTCTTCGGGATCGGCGTCCTCTTCTGCTACTTTTGCGTCCTCCCGCAAACCCTCCGCTTCTTCTATTCCTTCGCCACCTCCCTCGAGTGGACACCCAAGTGGCAGGTGCGCCAATACTTCGCATTCGTCACGCAAATGACGGTGGCATTCGGCCTGGCATTCGAGTTGCCCATCGTGGTGCTGCTGCTCGTTTACCTGCGCGTGCTGACCTCGGGTTTCCTGCGGCGGACTCGACCGTTTGCGATCGTGATCATTCTCGTGCTCGCGATGATCATCGCCCCAACGCCGGACCTGGTGACCTTTCTCTCGCTGGGCGTGCCCATGTGCGTGCTTTACGAGGCCTGCATCTGGCTCGGGTGGTTCGTCGAGCGGATGCGGCTCAAGAAGGAAAACGCCGCGTAACAAATTGTTGCGTTTTTCGGCCGGTTCGTCCTAACTTGAGCCACCCGCATGAAAAACGTTCTTTTGTGTTCCCTCCTTCTCCTTACCGCCGTAGCCTGCTACGGCGACATCCAGGACCCCCCGGCCAATGATTACGGCCCGACCCGCAAGCTGGGCCGTGCGCTGGCCAATATGTGCCCGCTGACCGCGTTTACCGAGGTATTCAATACCGTCGGCGAGATCAATAATCGCGAGGGCAACGCCTCCGCCGCGTCCTACGGGGTGGTTAAGGGTTTCGGCCGCTTTTTCGCCCGGTTCGGGTTTGGTTTTTATGAATTCGTGACCTTCCCGTTCCCGACCTACAAGGGGACGTATCGGCCCTTCTATGTCTCGAATATTCCGTGGATCCATGGCGGCTACGAGGAGTATCCGCCGGAGTTTGGGTTCAAGACCGAGTATAATTACTCCCAGCAGACCGACACGGCCGCTTATTAGACTTTGATCATTCTCCAGGGGGGGCTTTCGTCCGCAGGGGCGAAAGCCCCTTTTGTTTTTATGGAATCCGGTTCCCTCATCCAATTTCAGATTCATGACATCGCCTTCGGCGGCAAGGGCGTGGGCCGGGCCGGGGGGCTCGCTGTTTTCGTCCCATTCGTCATCGCCGGCGAGCGGGTGACGGCGCGCGTGGCGAGGAAAAAGAAGAAATTCGCCGAGGCGGAATTGATCTCCGTGGACGAGCCGTCGCCGGACCGCGTCGAGCCGCGCTGCCCGTACTTTGGGGTGTGCGGGGGATGCGCCTATCAGCATATCCGCTACGAGCGGCAGCTTGAGATCAAGGCGGCGCAGGTGGAGCAGACGTTGCGCCGGCTCGGCCACCTGGCCGGCGTGCCAATGCAGCCCGCGATCGCCTCGACCCGGCAATACGGCTATCGCAACCGCATCCGGGTTCACGCGGAGGGGGCGGCGGTCGGCTTTTACCGGCATGACCGCCACGAGTTGATCGACATCGAGCAATGCCCCATCGCGACCCCGGAGGTGAACGAGCGGCTTGCCAGCCTGCGACAGAGCCTGACGCGGGATGGCGATTACGTCCTTAGCGGCGAGCGGCGGGAGTATTTCGTGCAGACGAATGACGAAGTCGCCGCCGCGCTGCTCGACTTGGTGGGCCGCCTGATCGCGCCCGGTTCGAAGACGCTGGTGGATGCGTATTCCGGCGCGGGATTTTTTTCGCGGCGGCTGGCTTCGAGATTCAACCAGGTCATCGGGATTGAAGAAAACGAGCGCGCGGTCGAGTACGCCCGGCGCATGGCCGGTCCAAACGAAAGCTATGTGGCGGGAGACGTCGCGATTCGTCTGGGCGACGTCCTCGCTTCGTATCCGGCCGCGGAAACGTGCCTCATCCTCGATCCGCCCGCGGCCGGCGCCGCGCCGCGCGCGATTGAGTTGATCCTCGGCGCCATGCCCGCCGAATTAATTTATGTCTCATGCGATCCCGCCACGCTGGCCCGCGACCTGGAGACGCTCTGCCGCACCTACAAGCTGCGCAGCGTGACGCCGCTGGATATGTTTCCGCAGACCGCGGAAATCGAAGTGGTCGCGCATCTCACTCTTGGCGGCTGACCGGGAAATTGTGTAAATCCGATATGCACTGGAAAATGCACTACCGCCGATTTGGCCGCACGGAATTGCAGATGCCGGTCCTGACGTGCGGCGGGATGAGGTTCCAGCACAAGTGGAGCGACGAGGCGCCGGAGGAGATTCCCGCGGAGAATCAGGCCAATCTCGAACGGACGATCCGCCGGGCGCTGGAGCTGGGCATCAATCACATCGAGACCGCGCGCGGTTACGGCACCTCCGAAATGCAACTCGGGCGCATTCTGCCCGCGATTCCCCGCGGCGAAATAATCGTCCAGACCAAGGTCGCTCCCGCAGCCACGCAAAAGGAGTTTCTCAAGACATTCGACCGGTCGATGAGCTACCTGGGCCTGGACCACGTGGACCTGCTCTCACTCCACGGCATCAACGACGAATCGGTTTACGAGATGGCGATGCGCAAGGGCGGCGCGCTGGAGGGAGCGAGGAAATTGCAGGCGGAAGGCCGGGCGCGTTTCATCGGGTTCTCAACGCACGCGCCGTGCGACTTGATCGCCCGGACGATCAAGTCGGGCGAATTCGATTACGTGAATCTGCACTGGTATTTCGTCAATGACCTGAACTGGCCGGCGGTGCTCGAAGCGGCGCGGCGCGACATGGGCGTCTTCATCATCAGCCCCAATGACAAGGGCGGAAAACTCTACGAGCCGCCGCCGAAGCTGGCCCGCCTTTGCGAGCCGCTGAGCCCCATGATCTTCAACAATCTCTACTGTCTCTCGCGCCCCCAGGTGCACACGCTCAGCATCGGCGCCGCGCGCCCGTCGGATTTCGACGAGCACATCCGCGCGCTGGAACATTACGAGCATGCCGCCGCCGTGATGGCGCCGGTCGAGCAGCGGCTGCGCGCGGAGATGGACTCGGTTCTGGGCCCCGACTGGCGGGAGAAATGGACCCAGGGCATCCCCGAGTACATGGACGCGCCCGGCGAGATCAACCTGCTGGAAATCCTGCGCCTCTGGTCATTCGCCAAGGCGCTCGACATGATCGAATTCGGCAGGATGCGCTACAACCTGCTTGGAAACGCCGGCCATTGGTTCCCAGGCAAGAACGCGGCGAAATGGGACCGCGCGGCGGTCGCGCGAGCGGTGAGAGGCAGCCCCTTCGCCGACCGCATCCCTGCGATACTCGAAGAAGCGCACGCAATCCTCTTCGGCGAACAGAAGAAACGGCTGAGCCAGTCGGATTGATCAGAGAGGGATCAGCGGGAGGTGCCATTCGTCCTCGGGTTAACATAGTCACTCCACCTTTGGATCCTGGCCCGCTCGTAGGGAGGCGCCGCTGCAAGCGCGCGCTGGAAGGCATCCAGCGACTCCGCATAACGTCCCTCTTGGTTGAGAACGTCGCCGAGCCAATCCCACGCCTTCGAATTGTTCGCGTCCAGGGAGATCGCCTTTCGAAACGCAGCCTCCTCATTAGAGCGGCGATTCTCGTTGTCGAATGCAATTCCAAGCGTGACGTAATAGTGGGGATCGTATGGGTAGAGATTAATCGCTTGTTGGAGCGTATCGACCGCCTTCTGATTCGACTTGTCTCTCAGGTAATCCTCAGCTGTCGCCCAAAGCTCATTCGCGCGGATCCAATTGGCCGCATAGCCGGGCTCATTCTGTGCGACGCGAACCCGATCCACTTGTTCGCAGATCAACCAGGTGGCAGGGACGCAATTGCAGACCGTGTGAACTAGAATCACAATGAAGATCCCGATCCGCCACGATGTCGGGCGCCAATAGAGGTACGAAAGACCGCAGATCATGAAAAATGGCATGACAGCGATGCCGTGAGGCCAAAAGTTAAAACCGTCCACAGCACACAGCACGGCTGTCGAGAGCAACACCTGAAGAGCCGCAGGAAAGCGAAGCATGCGCAGCAATTCGATGATACCGACAAGTAGAAGCGTCTCCCATATTGGAGCAAAGACGAGGGCGTCCGCCAAATGACTGAGCACTTTTGACCAGCCGAAGATACGGTCCGCATAATCATCGGATCCCAGCAGCGCGTCCATGGCTTGCTTCAGCATCGCCTGTAAGAGTCGGGCGTAGGCGGCCATCCCGAGGATGAAGACCCATTTCGATTCCGAGCGTGGGAGGAAGCAGCTCAAAATGGACCTTACGCCTGGCCGCCCGGCGATCTCGCCCTCGAGCGGAATCGCCGTTCCGCATTCGGTACATGTGAATGACGGTTGCGCCAACTCCTGGCCGTTTAGGGACCACTCCGTGCCGCAGCCTGGGCAGGTGACCTCGGGCCGGCGTACCTGAGGGACCTCATGTTCCATGGGCACCGCCGGATCAGGTTCGATGGTCTCCGAAACCGATTCCGACCCGCCTTGCCCATCCAGAATCTCGATGGCCCGCTCCGCGTCCTCCTCGGGCACTTGGAGGCGCATGCCCCATGGCACAAACTGAGGGCCCAACGTACCGGCGTTATCGTCCGGGAGGGATGCGTCGATGCCAGCGGCTACAAGCAGCGACTGGGCGAAGCCGGCCTCGGCCACATTTCCATATCGGCGGATGGTGAGCACTGGGGAAGCGCCCGCATCCTGTCGATGCACCTACGTAAATACGAGCCTAATTCCAGAGCCGGGCGAGATCGGGATCGGTGCGCGCGTTT
Organism: Chthoniobacteraceae bacterium; assembly: GCA_049521415.1. Lineage (GTDB taxonomy): Bacteria > Verrucomicrobiota > Verrucomicrobiia > Chthoniobacterales > Chthoniobacteraceae > DATAXI01. Next base: position 49,549 of record JBEKOV010000005.1, on the reverse strand, counting down.
TTCTTGAACGACGAGTTGATCTCGATGGCGGCCTCGATGCATTGGCGGGCGGTGGTGATGTCGCCAAGTTGCGCCTCGTAGCAGGCGAGATTGTAATGGAGGATGCCGGTGCGGCGAATCCACTCCGGCGCGCTCAGGAGGACCTGCACGGCGTCATTGCCCTTCTTCAACTGGTGAAGGACGAAGGCGCGCTGTACGGTGAATTCGTTCTCCTCCGGGTAAAGTGAATTGCCTGCCTGCGAGAGCGCGTTTGCTTCGTCCCAGCGCTTGAGGTGCAGGAGGATGCGGACGCGCGCCCGCAGCACGGGCGAGCAGTGCTGGGAGGAGTCGTTGATGGACTCGAGTTCCTTAAGCGCCTGCATTGGCATCCCCAGATAGAGGTAGCCATCGGCCGCCAGGAGCGGCTTCTGCCATTCCTGCGGGCCGGGGTCGGTTTGTTTCTGATTCAGGTATAACATGTATGGTCGTGGATTCCGGATTACCTGGGCTGGCCTGAATAGATCCCGAGGCCCAATTCCCTCTGCAGATGCTGCCAGTGCCACGTGCAGTCCCGCCCGTTGAGGCACTTCCGCACGATGCACCTGAGATGGAGCTGGCATCTTTGGATCTTTTTCATGGCTCGCCTGCCTATTGGAGCATTGGCGATGCCACTACGGGCAAACCGGGATGAGAGCCCGGTTTAGCGGGTCAAAGGGTGTCCGTTTTCCAGACACGAATGTCGCTCAAACCAAGCCTGCGGCCGCCGGGGGAAGATGGGTGGCGAAGAACTCGATTTGGGTAAATCCCAGCCGGGGGACTGCGTTCCATCCGTGCTCGGCGGCGAATTGGCGCAAGCCGTTCGAGCCGAGTGCCTTCAGCGGAACCAACTCCGCGGGCAGAGTGACGAGGCAGCGCCCCTTTTCGTTGACTGCGATCTGGATGAGCCGGGCCACTGCGTGGAGGATGGGATCGTCATTGGCCATGACGGAAGTCTCAAACACACGCCGGGTGGGATCAACCAAAATCAGCAAAGTGAGTCAGGTTGACCCTATTTTGGCAGTGTCAGCACAAGAAACGGCGCATCTTCACCAAAAATTGGCAAATGCCGGCGCGGTCAGGCGTGCCCGGGCTCGCTCAGGCGACTGCGGCCTGCTCCTGCTGCCGTGGGGCGAGCGGCAGGCGATCGAAGCGGAAGAGAAGGCATCCCAAGTCCAGTTGGGTGCCGCCGGACTGGCCCTTATGATGGCTGGGGATGGCATATTCGCGGCGGTTCGCTATTTTCGTCGCCTCGACAAGGCCGGCCTCGCGCAGGATGCGCAAGTGCTTGGAGACGTTGTACTGTGAGATGCTCAGGCGCTCGGACAGGTCGTTCACGGTCATCGGCTGATCCAGAAGGGTGCGGATGATGCGGAGACGGCTCTTATCTGCGAGAGCCTTGAGGGCGGTGATCCATTGGTCTTCTATCATTACGGGTAAAAGCGGTGATCGCTTGAAAACACAAAATATCGTCAACCGAGCAGTCGGCAACAAGAAAGTTCAAATTTGGTACTTTGCGTCCAGGAAAATTTTGGCATTCAGGACTTTTGAAACGGGGCAGCCGGCTTTTGCCTGGGCGGCCGCGGTCTCGAGGGTGGCGCGGTCCGACCCGGGGCTGGTGACGGTTACATCGAGATGAACCTCCGTGATGGCGAAGCCGGTCTCGACTTTATCGAGCGTTACGGCGGCCGAGGTCTCGATACGCTCCGGTTTGATGCCGGCCTTCCCCAATTCCGCCGAGAGAGCCATCGAAAAACAGCCGGCGTGCGCGGCGGCGATCAACTCCTCGGGATTGGTGCCCGTGCCGCTCTCGAAGCGCGACGTGAAGGAATATTGAGTTTCCTTGAGCGTGCCGGATTCGGTGGAAATCCGGCCATTCCCGGTTTTGAGGTCACCCATCCAGACGGCTTTGGCTGTACGTTTCATTAAGGTTTCATTCGCGGCTGCCCGGATGGGAGGATGGGAGGATGGGAGGAAGAAGGAAAAATTCGAAATTCGAAAATTTTGGTTTAGATGGAGGTTTCCACTACCGCCGACCATGCCCAGCGTGTTTATCAAAACCTATGGCTGCCAGATGAATGAGCGCGACTCGGAACAAGTCGCGCAAATGCTGATGGCGCGCGGCTACGAGATGACGGAGAGCGAGCAGGATGCGGACGTGGTGCTCTTGAATACCTGCTCGGTGCGGGACATGGCGGAGCAGAAGGCGCTGGGGAAGATGGGGATGATGGGGCGCCTGCGCGGGGCGAAGCCGCGGATGGTGTTTGGATTCCTGGGCTGCATGGCGCAGAGCCGGGGAGCGGAACTGGTCCGCGACGCCGGCCACGTGGACCTGGTGGTGGGGACGCAGAAGTTCCATCGCGTGGCGGATTATGTGGACGAGATTTTTGCGCGGCGCAGCCGGGGATCGATGGACGACTCGCGTTTTTCGATCGTGGACACGGGCGAGGAGGAAGGCTCGCAGGAGACAATTCGGGATCATCTGCTGGAGCCGGGGCAGGTGACGGCGTTTGTCTCGATCATGCAGGGGTGCAACATGCACTGTACGTTTTGCATCGTGCCATCCACGCGCGGGGCGGAGCGGAGCCGGGCGATCGCGGAGATCGTCGAGGAGGTGAGGGGACTTGCCGCGCGCGGCGTCCGAGAGGTGACGCTGCTGGGGCAGATCGTGAATCTTTATGGGCGGCACGAATTTCCGAAGAGGGATGGAAAATCGCCTTTCGTGCAATTGCTCGATGCGGTGCATGAGGTCGACGGGATCGAGCGGATCCGGTTTACCTCGCCGCATCCCATCGGGTTCCGCGGAGATTTGGTCGAGGCGTTCACGCGGCTGCCGAAGCTGGCGGAGCACATTCATCTGCCCCTTCAATCCGGCTCCGCGCGCATCCTGCGTGCGATGCACCGCACGTACTCGCCGGAGAGTTACCTGGAGCTGGTCGGACGCATCCGGGCTGCGCGGCCGGATATGGCGATCACGACCGATGTGATCGTCGGATTTCCCGGCGAGACCGATGAAGACTACGCCGCCACGCGCGACCTGGTGAGCGAGGTGCGTTTCGATAACGCATTCATTTTCCGCTACTCGAAGAGACGCGATACCCCGGCGGCGGAAATGGAAGGGCAACTGGAGGAGCCGGTGAAGGAGGCGCGCAACCAGGACCTGCTGGGAGTGGTCAACGAAATGGCGCGCGAGAAAAACGAGGCGGTTGTCGGCGGTCTGGCGCAGATCCTGTGCGAAGGCCCCAGCAAGACGAATCCGGACCGTCTCATGGGCCGGACGCGGACGAACAAAATTGTGATATTCGACGGCGGCCCGCGCCATATCGGGGGTCTGTTCGATGTGCGGGTGACGCGCGCAACCGGGTTCAGCTTGTATGGCGATCCGGCAATTCTGGACTAAACTCCTCTTTTTCGTTTTCCTCCTGCCCGCATGATTTATCCCCATCTCGACCTGCGCACTGTCAGCCTCATCGCAGGTCTCTGGCTTATTCTCTCCCATGGTTTCGCCCTCCTGCGCCCCGGGCCGGTGCATGCCTGGCTGCGAAAGTTCCCCCGCTCGAAGCCGATGGGGACGATCCTGCTGGCAATCGATGCGGTATGGGCGCTGGCGCTGATCGCGACGATGGACCTTGGCGAATTCACCTATCTGCGCACGGAGTTGCTGGTGCTGATCGTCGTCGCCTCGATCCTGACGTTCCGGTTCGTGGATGAATTTCTCGCCGTGCGGGCGCTGGGGATTTTCTGTCTGCTGATGGCGGAGCCGCTGCTCGAGGCGGCATTTTTTCAGCCGCAGGAGGGGAGGCTGCTCCTGGTGGCATTCGCGTATCTGCTGGCCATCCTCGGAATGATCTGGGTGGGCTTGCCCTACCTGTTGCGCGATTTAATCGACTGGTTCCGCAAATCGAAAGCGATCTGGAGCGCCGCGGCGCTTGCTGGGATCATCTACGGCGGGCTGCTGGCGGGATTTGGGCTGATGAAGTAAGGGGTAAGGGCCCCTCGCCGGAAGGGAAGCGGTTACTTCGCGCCGGAGACGATGTCGTTGAGCTTCAGGATCGGCAGGAACATCGCCACGACGATGCCGCCGACGATGAGGCCGAGCACCACGATCAGCATTGGCTCGATCAACGAGGTCAGCGCGGAGAGCGTCGCCTCGATTTCCTCGTCCCAGAAGTCGGCCATCTTTTCCAGCATGACGTCGATTTTGCCGGTCTGTTCGCCGGCGGAAATCATGCGCAGGAGCATGGGTGGGAAAATCTTTTGCTTGGACATCGCGGCAGTCATGGGATCGCCCTTCTCGACGTCCTCGGCCACGGCGTCGACGGCATGCTCCATGACGGAATTGCCGGCGGTCTCGCTGACGATATCGAGCACCTCCAAAATGGGGACGCCGCTACGGATCATCTGGGCGAAGGTCCGGGCGAAGCGGGTCATGCAAATCTTGTGAATGAGGGGCCCGAAGACGGGGAGCTTGAGCTTCCACTTGTCCCAGAGGTCGCGTCCGCGCTTGGTGCTGAGGGCGTGCTTGACGCCGTAGATGGAGCCGCCGACTCCGGCGACGATGTAATACCAATTGCCGCGGATGAACGAGCTCAGATCGATGAGGAATTGGGTGGGCGCCGGCAGCTTGGCGCTGAAATCGGCGAAGATTTGCCCGAAGACGGGCACCACGCGGACGATGAGGAAGGTGGTGATGCAAATGGAGATACAGACCACGATGACGGGGTAGGTCATCGCGGATTTGATCTTCTTTTTGAGCCGGGCGTTGGCCTCGAGGAAGCCGGCAAGACGGTCGAGAATTTCCGCGAGCAAGCCGCCGGATTCGCCCGCCTTTACCATGGCGACGAAGAGCCGGTTGAAAATGCGGGGGTGCTTGATGATGGCGTCGTAAAAGGAATCGCCGCCCTGGACGCGGGCGGAGAGGTCGCCGATGGTGCGCTTGAGGCCGGCCTGCTTTTTGGGATCGCACTGCTCGTAGAGGGCGGTCAGGCCGGTGACGAGCGGGAGGCCGGCGTCGATCATGGTGGCAAGCTGGCGTGTAAAGAGGACGGTGTCGGTCTCGGAGACCTTGCCCATGTTTTTGGAGGTCTTGGACACCGATTTCTGCTGGATGGAGAGGACCATCAGGCCCCGGGTCATGAGGGTATTGATGGCGTTCTCTTCATTCAGGGCTTCCTGGATGCCGGAGACGGTGGATCCACTGGCGTCGCGGGCTTGGTAGGCGAAGGTGAACATGGTAGAACCCTTGAGGTAGCAGAATGGGTGCCAGAAGGGGCTTGGAGGCCTGCCCGTCCCGCATGCCGTTTATGCCGTCAGCCGGGCGGGGGACAAATCCCTCCTTGCCAAAAGCCAAAGCGTGTTCATATTAGCGGGCTCAAAAAAGAATATATGGCAACAGAGACCAAGAACTTTCAGAGCTTCCAGATCCACGAGAAGGATACGGGCAGCGCTGATGTCCAGATCGCGCTGCTGACTCAGCGGATCAATCAGTTAACCGAGCACCTCAAGAGCCACGTGAAGGATCATTCCTCCCGCCGCGGTCTGCTGATGATGGTGGCCAAGCGGCGCTCGCTGCTGGATTACCTCAAGGACACCGCGTCCGACCGCTACAAGATCGTCCTCGAAAAGCTAAACCTGCGCAAGTAGCGCCGGCAAAGAGGCACGCCCCGGTTCCGCCCAATCGCTTTGGCGCGGAAGGGACGCACGAATTTTTCTTCCGCGCGGTTTATTGTTGCCGCGCGGAAGTTGTAAGAAAACCAACAACAAAACACAGCCGCCCATTCCCCCGGCCCCTCGAAATTAGACGCAGCCCCGCGCTTTCACTTCACCCCTTCCATGGGGAGCGATGCGAAGGCGCAGGGCTACGCGCTAAGGTTCGGCGACTCGGTGGAAATGGGCGGCATTAGAAATATAAGATGCCAACTACAGTTAAGGGCCAAATCGGCTCCTATGAAATCTCCATCGAGACGGGCAAACTCGCCCGTCTGGCCGATGGAGCCGTCACGGTTCGCTCCGGCGATACCATCGTCATCGTCACTGCCGTCTCCGCCACCAAGGTGAAGGCGGGCCAGGACTTCTTCCCGCTCACCGTCGATTACCGCGAGAAGGCGGCGGCCGTGGGCAAAATCCCTGGCGGTTACTTCAAGCGCGAGGGGCGCCCGAGCGAAAAGGAAATCCTCACCGCGCGCATGACCGACCGTCCGCTGCGCCCGCTCTTCCCGAAGGGTTACTTCTACGACACGCAGATCATCGCCACGGTGCTGAGCGCCGATGGCGAGCACGACCCGGACATTCTCACCATCAACGGAGCCTCGGCGGCGCTGATGGTATCGGACATCCCGTTTGCGGGGCCGATCGGCGCGGTGCGCGTGGGGCGGATCGGGGGCGAATTTGTCGTCAATCCGACGCACACAGAGCGCGAGCAGAGCGACCTGAACATGGTCTATGTCGGGAATGAGAACGACATCATCATGATCGAGGGTGAGGCGAACGAGGTGCCCGAGGAGGAATTCATCAAGTCGCTCGACTTTGCCCAGGAGCACGTCCGGGCGCTGGTCGGGCTGCAAAAGGACCTGGCCGCGAAGGCCGGGAAGACCAAGCGCGCGGTCCCGCTGATGCTGGCGCGCGAGGAACTGCTCGAGATCGCCTACAAGGTGGCGGGCGACCGGATCGAGGCCGCGATTTACACGCCGGGCAAGGTGGCCCGGTTGAAGGCCGTCGAGGCGCTCAAGGAGGAAGTCCAGAACGCAGTCCTGGCGAAGTTTCCGGAGGCGACGCCCTTCGAGATTTCGCAGGCGTTTGAATATCTGGAAAAGAAGGCGTTCCGCATTTCGATCCTCGATCGCAAGACGCGGTGCGACGGACGCGCCATCGACCAGGTGCGCGACCTGGAAGCCGAGGTGGGGCTGCTGCCGCGCTCGCACGGCTCCGCGCTGTTCCGGCGTGGTGAGACGCAAGCGCTTGCGCTGGCCACATTGGCGCCGCTCGAGGAGGCGCAGATGCTCGACGCATACACCGGCGGCGAGCAGGAGAAGCGTTTCATCCTGCATTATAATTTCCCGCCGTTCTCGGTGGGCGAGACCGGGCGCACCGGTTCCCCGGGCCGTCGCGAGATCGGTCACGGCGCGCTCGCGGAGCGTTCCGTCGAGCCGGTAATCCCGAGCGAGATTGACTTCCCGTACGCGATCCGGATCTCGAGCGAGATCATGGAATCGAACGGTTCGACCTCCATGGCGAGCGTCTGCGGCGGCACGCTGGCCCTGATGGACGCGGGCGTTCCCATTCGCAAGCCTGTCGCGGGCATCTCCGCGGGGCTCGTGACGGAGTTCAGCGACGACGGCCAGATGCAGCGCTACCTCATCCTCTCGGACATCCTCGGTTCCGAGGATCATTACGGCGACATGGACTTCAAGCTCTGCGGCACGGACGAAGGCGTGACTGGTTTCCAACTCGACCTCAAGCTCGCCGGCATCCCTCACTCCATCATGGCGGAGGCGATTCACCGCGCCAAGAAGGACCGGTTCACCGTCCTCGCGGTCATGAACGCCGCTCTCTCCGCGCCGCGGCCCGAGCTGAATAAATTCGCGCCGCGCATCGAGACGCTGAAGATTCCCGTGGAAAAGATCGGGATGCTCATCGGCCCCGGCGGCAAGACCATCAAAGGCATCACCGCCGAGACGGGCGCCGAGATCAACATCGAGGACGACGGCAGTGTTCACATTTACTCGAACAACGGCGAGGGCCTCCAGCGCGCGAAGGAGATTATCGCCGGCATGTTCAAGGAGATCGTCATCGGCGAGACCTACCATGGCCGCGTCACGGGCACCAAGGAGTTCGGCGCATTCGTCGAAGTGCTGCCGGGCAAGGAAGGCCTGGTGCACGTTTCCGAACTGGCCGACTTCCGCGTGAAATTCACCGAGGACGTCGTGAAGGTGGGAGACATGGTCTGGGTCAAGTGCATCGGCATTGACGACAAGGGCCGTGTCAAACTCTCCCGCAAGGCAGCGATGAAAGAGCGCAACGAAGAGGCCGCCGCGCCCGCCGGCGTCGCGTAAAGCTCGATCGCCAGAAAATTGGAAACGCCGCGCGGTAACTCGCGCGGCGTTTTTGTTTGAAAAGGTCACCGGCCCGCGGGCTTAAGGGGTGCCGCGGACGATCTCCGAGAGAAACCAGGTGCGCCGCTCGGTCTCGTCGATCCAAACCTCGATCAGGCTGGTGGTCGCGACGTCTCCGTGCCGCTCGCACGTCTCATGCGTGGCGCGCATGGAGCGGGTGAGCTGCTGGTTGTTCGCGCAGAGATCGGAGAGCATATCTTTTGGCGAAAGGTTCTCCGAGTCGTTGTCCTTGATCCGCTGGTGCCGCGCGATGTCGCCGATGGAACGAAGCGTTGTGCCGCCGAGTTTCCGGGCGCGTTCCGCGATGACGTCCGTCATCGCGAAAATCTGTTCCCCGTGATCGTCGAGCAGCAGATGGTAGTCGCGGAAGTGCGGTCCGGTCATGTGCCAATGGAAATTCTTCGTTTTGACGTAGAGCGCAAAGACATCGGCGAGCAGGTAGCGAAGCTCCTGCGAAATCTCGGTGACGGCGGTGGCGGAGAGGTCGGTGACAGAGGCGTGGCGGCGGCCGTTGCCCGCGGTGTGCCGGGTGGAAAGTACGGTTTTCATGGGTTTTTCAGTTTTGATTTGGCTCGTTGAAGATTCGATGCGGATTCCGGATCGCAAGCCGTATTCGCAAGGGTAATACGCATGCGGTCAGGCGCCCGGATGCAGCAAAGCAATATTACGCCCGAGGCTCCGCGCAAGCGGGCCTTTCTGCTGGCGGAGTGGATTCGCGCGATGAGCCGGACGCCGCCCACGCGGCGGAATCGCCCAGCCATGGAATGGCGAATCCAAGGAACAGCAGCGCCGCGGCGGGCCGCACCGCCTCAAACGCGCCGCCGTGCCATTGCGTGAAGAAACTGCTCTTGGTCTGGGCAAGGAGCATGAGTGCGGTTGAAATGATCGCCAGTCCGGCGGCGACTGGCGGCACCGTCGCACAGAATGCGACCGCGACCCCCAGGCTGAACGCGGGCGCCAGTATCGCATAGGTGTAACTCTCCGTGGCCGGCCCGAGCAGGATCATCCAGCATGAGCCAAGCAGATAAATTCCGGCCAGCCTGCGCGCCGGTTGCGACCGGGGCGTTAGCCGGCAAAACACCGCGATGCCAGCGCCGCTTAGAATCTGAAGTGCCTGGTAAGCGCGCTCGCTGAGAGGCAGATGCCCCAGCCTCGCGAGCAGATACCAGAGGTCCAGCGGCGCGCGCGCCAATGAATTGAGCCGCCGGTCATCCCCGGCCCTGGAGGCAAACCAAACATGGTATTGGCTCAGCACGTACCGCGGGTTCTGGAGCACGAGGCTGAAGAGCCCCAGAAGGATCAGCGCGCACGCCAGACGCAACGTTATCTTCCCCGGCGCATGCACGCAAAGAAGCAGCCCCAGCGCGAGCGGATAGATCTTCAAATAGGTGGCGATGCCGATAGCGATGGCACACAGAAACCAACGCTCTCGCGCCGCCGCCGCAATCGCGATCAACAGCAGGCCGGCGAGCGCGGGGTTCGCCTGCGAGATGTCCAGATTGGCCAGCGAAAGGGGGAGCAGCAGGATGAAAACCAGCGCCCGCCCCTTATCAGAAGCGATTGGAAAGACGCCCGCGCGCAATACGGCAAACATGCCGCCGATCAGCAGCGCCACATTCGTCAGCAGCCAGACGATTTTCCCAAACCATAGCGGCACAAAAGTATACGCCGCGAAATAAGCCGCGATGAGCGGACCATACACAAAGGGGCTGCCGCCGGTGTAACCGTAGATGGGCCGGCCCGCCCGCCAACTTTCCCCCGCGCCGATGTAACAGCGATAAGTGGCTCCCGCGTGCGACAGATGCAGCAATCGAAAGGCGACGACAACAAGAGCCGTGGCCCACACGATGAGCGCGGCTCTCGTCCATGGGCCGATTTTTAAAGGAGAATCTTTCTCGGAAGAAGAGGCGGGTTGCACAGAGGGCTTTCTTGCGAAACCCTACGGAGCCCGGGCAATTGAGGAAAGCAACTTCCGGGGCGTTCCAAGTTGGATTGTGGCCGGGAGGGTTAAAGCGCCGCGGCAGCAGGGCAGGGAATTTATCTCGCCACGCTTGCGCTCGCGGCGAGCGATTGGCAATCCTTGGGTCGCATTACCCCTCGCCAAAATTATGGATGCTGAAAATCAACGCACACTCGCGAAGGTCCCCGAGATCACCGTATTTTTTTGGATTATAAAAATCCTTGCCACCACGCTGGGCGAGACCGGCGGGGATACGCTCTCGATGTCGATGAATCTCGGCTACCTTCTCAGCACCGGCATATTTGCGGTTATCTTCCTGGCGGCGGTATACATTCAGATTTCCGCGAAAAAATTCCATCCGGTCTTGTATTGGGTGACGATCATCGCGACGACGACGGTTGGCACTACCCTCGCGGATTTCACGGATCGTTCGCTGGGGATTGGCTACGCGGGAGGAGCAACGATTCTCTTCTGTTTGGTCATGGCGTCGTTGTTCCTCTGGCATCGCACGCTGGGTTCGGTTTCGATCAACACGGTCAGTTCACCGAAATCCGAGGCATTCTATTGGGTAACCATCATGTTCTCGCAAACGCTCGGGACCGCCCTCGGAGACTGGACTGCGGATAGCGCCGGGCTCGAATACCTCGGCGCCGCGCTGCTATTCGGCGGGATGCTCGCGGTCATCGCCGCCCTTTATTATTTCACGAAGATTTCGCATGTATTTCTGTTTTGGGCGGCATTTATCCTTACGCGTCCGCTCGGGGCCGTTGTGGGAGATTTTCTGGATAAGCCGCTGAACCAGGGCGGACTAAACCTGAGCCGCTATTCAGCGTCCGGTACGCTGATCGCCCTCATTATCATTTGTATTTTTGCCTTCCCCCACCGGCCTGCCAGCCGCGCGCATTAAGGCGCCACATGAGGTCCGGCGTTTTCCGCGGACCTACTCCGTGTGCATGAAGGGCTGCGCGAAGGATTGTGTGGCTGTCTTGTAAACAATCCAGACGGTATGCGTCTTCGCTAAGGCGCGATGGTCAGCCCCGTGCGGCTTTGCGGCAGGATGGCCGCCGCTTCCTCGGCGGAAACGCCGAAGCTCTCCGCATGTTTTGCAAAGCATTCCTCGCAAACGCCGTGACTGAGTTGCAGGTCGGAATGTTTGGAAAGATAAACCTCCATCTGGTCCCAGTAATTCTGGTCGTTGCGAACGCGCTTGCAGTAAGTGCAGACGGGCAGCAGGCCGGAGAGTTGCTTTACCTCGGAGAGCGCTTCGCCAAGCTTCTGATTCACCGCCAGAAGCGCCGCGTTGCTCTCGAGAAGCTGCTGCTGGCTCTCTCGCAAGGCGCGGTACGCCTCGTCGCGCTGGAGAAGATTCAGGTAAGCCTTCGAGTGATAACGCACGCGGGCGATCAATTCGAGGCGGTCGGGAAGTTTGACCAGGTAATCATTCGCGCCAAGGCTGAAGGCCAGGCTCTTGGTTTGCGGCTCTTCCTTGGTGGATAAGACCACGATGGGAGTCTGCCGGGTCCCCGGATTCGCGCGAAACCGTCCAACGATGGCCAGCCCATCGACTCCCGGCATGACAAGGTCTTGCAGGATCACGGTGGGACGAACCTGGTTCGCGACGGAGATCGCTTCGTTCGGGTCCGAGACGTAGTGAAAATCAATTCCCTTTTCCTGGGAAAAGAAGCGCCGCAATACTTCCGCGACGAAGCTTTGGTCGTCGACCAGGAGGACCATCGCGCGGTCCTCCGTAAGTGTGATTGATGAGCTATCCATGGTGGGCTGCTTGCAGGGGTACAGCGGGTACGGCGTGGTTGTGGTTCGGGTGAAAGTAACGGCAAAGCGCTGGCGCGATCCGGTCCAGCGGGAGAATCTCCGCGGCGGCCTGCAGCTTCACGGCGGCTCTCGGCATCCCGTAGACGGCGGAAGTTTTCTGATCCTGCGCGATGGTGTGATGGCCCAGGTTCCGCAGCATTTTCAGCCCGTTGGCTCCGTCGCTGCCCATCCCGGTCAGCAGCACGCCGATCATCGAGCCGCGCCAATGACGCGCGGAACTTTCAAAGAAGGCGTTGACCGACGGGCGGTAGGAATAATCCACTGGGTGAGGAGTATATCCGAGTCGGCTCGGAGTTTCAAAGACAAGGTGGTCATTTGTCGCGGCCAGCAGCACGGTGCCTGTGACGGGCATATCCCCGGCGACCGCCGCTTTGACCGGCAGTTTGGATTGCTGGCCCAGCCATTTCGCGAGTCCCGGCGCGAATTGCGCGTCGATGTGCTGGACGATGATAACCGCCGCGGGAAAATCCGCCGGCAGATCGCGCAGCAACGATGAGAGCGCCGCCGGTCCGCCTGCCGAGGAACCAATTGCCACCAATTGCCTCGCGCATTGCGGATGCCTTCCGCCAACCGGCTTGGCTGCCGCCTGGTCAATGAGGAAGGCGATCGAATCGATCTTGCCGATAAAGGAGGAGGCGCCGTTCTTTTTCGAGGCGTCCACGCAGGGCGCCTGCACCACGTCGAGCGCGCCCGCGCCCATGGCGTCGAACACCTTCGCGCTGTTCTCTTCCATCGCCTCGGTGACAATGAGAATCGCGCAGGGCGACGCATCCATGATCCGCCGGATGGTCTCCACGCCGTCCGTGCCGGACGCCGAAACATCGACCAATAGAAGGTCGGGCGGGTCGTTCTGGCAGAGGCCCACCGCATCGGCGCCCGCGCCCGCGGTCCATGCGATCCGGTATTTGCCGGACCCTTCGAGGACGCGCCGCATTGCCGCGATGGCGGCTGGCGAATCGTTCAGGATTGCGATCTTCATGCGGGTCCAATCAGGTCGGCGACGGCCTGCACGAGTGATTGGTCGTGGAAGCTGCCCTTGGTTAAATAGAAATCGGCTCCCGCCTCCAAACCGCGGGTGCGATCCTGCTCGCGATCCTTGTACGAGACGATCATCACCGGTTTCGATTTGAGCCCCGGATCCTTGCGGATCAGCGACACCAGTTCGATGCCGTCCATGCGCGGCATATCCACGTCCGTGATAATCAGGTCGTGCGGATTCGAGCGCGCGGCGTTCCATCCGTCCATGCCGTCGACGGCTACCTCCACTTCGTAGCCGCGCGCCTCCAGCAGCTTGCGTTCGAGTTCGCGGACCGTGAGCGAATCGTCGACCACGAGCACGCGCTTACGTTGCGCCGGCGTGGCGGTCTGGCCGTCGCGGACATTGCTGAGGCGTCCGGCGGCGCTCAGCTTTTGCACGGAGCGGACCAGGTCGTCGATATCGACGATGAGAAGCGGCGCGCCGTCGTCCGTGAGCGCTCCGGCGCTGATGTTCCTGATTTTTCCGAGACGCGAATCGAGTGGCTGCACGACCAACTCGCGCTCGCCGAGGAAGCGATCCACCATCAACCCGTAACGCTCCCCTTGCTCGCCGAATACCATGACCGAAAGGTCCTGGGTCGCCGTCGCAGGTGCGTCACCCTTGTCGAACGCCTGGTGTGCCGTGACAAGGCCGATGCGCTGCCCCTCGAACTCAAAATGCTGCCGGCCTTCGATGGTCGCGATTTTCTCCTTCGGCAGCTTGATGGTGCGGGTGATCGCGGCAAGCGGCACTCCGTAAGGTTCTCCGGCGATCTCGACCAAAAGCGCGCGCAACACCGAAAGCGTCAGCGGAAGATGAAGCTGGAAGGTCGTCCCCTTGCCGGCCTCGGATGAAATGCGGATCGTGCCGCGCAGCCGTTTCATCATGTCGAGGACGACATCGAGGCCGACCCCGCGTCCCGAAATCTCCGTGACCGTCTTCTTTAGCGTGAATCCAGGCAGGAAAAGAAAATCGAACAACTCCGGGTCGCGCATCTGTGCCGCTACTTCCGCGCTGGTCAATTTGCGTTCGACGACCGCTCTGCGCACGGCTTCCACGTCGATGCCGCGCCCGTCGTCGCGCAATGTGATGAGCAGCATCCCGGCGCTGTGCCGCGCTTCGATTGAGATGGAGCCTTCGCGCGGCTTGCCCGCGGCGAGGCGCTGCTCGGGTATCTCGATGCCATGGTCGATGGCGTTGCGCAGCATGTGATTGAGCGGAGCTTCCAGTTTTTCGAGGACGTCGCGGTCCACCTGCGTCTGTTCGCCCAGGATGGTGAACCGCACCTCCTTGCCCAGCGAGCGCGCGATGTCGCGCACCATGCGCGGGAAACCCTGCGCGCCGTCCGCAAACGGACGCATGCGGCAGGCGAGCGCCTCGTCGTAGAGCCGGTGCGAGAGATTGGTGGAGCGCCGGTCGTACATCTCCAGCGCGACCAGGCGCTCGCCGAGAAATTGACGGCATTCCGCGGCCTTGGAGCGGACATCGGCGATGCGCCCTTGCGTCTCCTCGTTGAGTGGGAGCCCCGCGAGCGACTCGTGCAGCGCATCGAGCGAGCGGGTTAGGTCCACCTGCATGCGCTTCAAGCGGATCAACGAACGCGCGAACGGATCCAGCCAGCGCGCTTCCACGCGCGACTCGCTCGCGAGTCCCAGCAGGCGGTTCAAATGATTGGCCGTGACGCGCAGCACGCGATCTGCGTCGCCGGACGCTTCGGGGGCAGGGGAGGGGATTGGTTCGTGGGAGCCATTCGTCGCGGGAACCGGCGCCGGCTCAGGCGTGGCAACCTGCGTCTGAGCGGGTGCTGGTGCGGCCGCCGCGGCTGCGGGCGCAACCGGAGCCTGCGATTCCGAACGCGCTTCGAGTGTCGCGGTGAGCCTCACCAGATAAGGGGCAACGTCGATGTTCTCCTCCGGCGCATGCGCGATTTTCGCGAGCATATCCACGCCCTCGAGAAGGATATCGACATGCCCGCGTTCGAGCAGGAGATCCCCGTTCTGCGCCGCGACAAAGCAATTTTCCATCACGTGCGACAGATCGACGGCAGCCTGCACGCCCACAATTCGCGCCGCTCCCTTCAACGAGTGCGCCGCGCGCATCAGCGACTCGAGTTGCTTTGCGTCGGTGCGATCGCGCTCGAGCGCGAGCAATCCCTGCGAGAGAACCTGCTCCTGCGTCTCGGCCTCCGTGCGGAACAGCTCGATCAGAGATGGGTCGGTGAATTCGGAAACGGACGCGATCATGACAATGTCCTCTTGAGGGATTGAAAGAGCAGCTCGTCGTCGAGCACGCCCACCGAGTTGTCCCGCCATTGCAGCATCTTGCGCGTATAAGTTGAGGCCGCCCTGGCGACCGTCGCCGGCGCGTCAGCCAGTTCGAGCGGATCGAAACGGTGCACGCCGTGCACTTCGTCCACGGGAAAGACAAGGCGCTCCCCATTGCGGCTTGCCACGAGCAGCCGCGTCCGCGCGAGACGATCCCGCCCCGATTCCGCAACCGTCCTTCCGGTCGTGAGCAGCGCGCTCAGCGAAATGCACACCAGCAATTCGCCCCGCACATTGACGATGCCGAGCACCGCCGGATTCCGCTGATGCGGCAGTGAGTGAATCGGACGCGGATCGCAAATTTCCTTCAGCAGCGTGGCCGAGAGCGCGAGCCATTCGTCCTGAATGCGAAAAATGACCGCGGACCTGGACCCACGCGCTACGGTCTCGATCCTGTCGGCAAAATGCCGCGTGGCCGCATCCAAGTAATCATCGGGAATGTCGTAATTGAGCAGGTCCACCGCCGCCTGTGAGTAAGTCGGGCAATTGCGGCAATGGATGTGGCGCTTCAGTTCCGGGCAACTGTTGTCGCCCCACGCGCCGATTTGATTCCAGCAGGGAGTGAGCGTTTTCATGCGGCGGTGGATTCGAGACGGAGCGCGCGCTGGCGAAGCGCGCCGGCCGCGGCGGTTTCACCCAGCTTGTCCGAGAGGAGTGAAAAATGAGCGAGCGCGTCCTGATGCCGCGGATCGAGGTAAAGCGTCTTGCGGTACAGGATCGCGGCCTCCTCGTAATGCGCCGACGCATCGCAGACGAGCGCAAGCAGATAATAGGCATCAGCCGATGCGCCGTGCTTTTCAATGTGAGTGCGGCAAATCGCGGACACTTCTTCGAAACGGCCTTCATTCGCCAGCCGCAACGCTTCCGTGAGCGGCGTGACCTCGGCCGGCGGCGTGGATTTAGGAGCCTGCGCCTTTGTTTCCGGGGCGGGTATTGCGCGGGGCTGGGGCTGCGGTTGCGGTCTTGCGGATTGCGGCGCCGGCAGGCGAAGCTGCGGGCGCGGACGAATCGGGGCCGCCGGCGTCCAATTCTTGTTCCGGAAGGCGAATGCCTGCGGCATTTCCGCCGGCACAAATCCGTTGCGAAGCAGCAACCCGGTCTCGGCAGGCGCAACGCAGAGCAATCCGCCGTCGCGAAGCAGCCGCGAAACTTTTGCCAGCGCCTTGAGCTGCGCCTCCGGCTCGAAATAGATCAGCAAATTGCGGCAGAAGATCGCGTCGTACATCTCCACGCCCTGCAAGGTTGAGTCGTCCAGCAGGTTCGCCTGGCGGAACGTCGCCTGTTTGCGCACTTCGGGATGAATGGCGCACCCTTCCGCCGTTTCCTGGAAATACCGGCTCCGAAAATGCGCGATATTTCCGCGAAACGAATTTCGGCGATAGATCCCGCGCTCCGCCGATGCGAGCAGGCGCTCGCTGATATCATACGCGTCGATATGAAAGCGATCCGCCGGGATTCCCGCCCCGAGCAGCGACATCGCCAGCGAGAAGGGCTCCTCGCCCGTCGCGCACGGCACGCAAAGGTATTTGAGTTGGGCGGTGCGCTTCGAGGCTTTCGCCTGCGAGGCCACTGCGCCGAATGCGCCCGGATCGCGGAAGAACCACGTCTCCGGCACCACGACTGCGTCGATCAGCGCCGCGAATTCCGCAGGCGATTCGATCAAAATATGCCGGTATTCGTCCATGCCCGCGGCATGGCAGGCGGCGATGCGGTGATGGATCGCGCGTTCGATCGCATTGAGCCCGACCGAACCGGCATCGAGGCCGATCCGTTTGCAGAGTTCGGTGACGACGGAGTCCATTACGCGGCCTCCACGATCCCGTGCAGCGAGGCGCTGCCCGGCAGTTTATCGGGGTCGATCAAGAACACGAATCCACGGTCGTCGCGCGTCGCGGGACCCAGATAAGGCGCGCCATGCGGCGTCGCGCCGGTGTCTATAAAATCCGCCCGCTCCCGTTTCAGCGTTTCGTTGGCCCGCTCCGCGATCAGGCCGATGCGCTTCCCGCTCGCGGTATTCACCACGAGGATGCGCGTGCTCAATTTTTGCGCCGCCGGCCTGTTAAGAATGATCGAACTCAGGTCGATAACCGGCAGCGGTTCGCCCCGGTAACAAAAAACGCCCGCCATTCCGGCGGGCGCGTGGGGCACCTCGTCCACGCGGATGAGAGGCAATACCTCGACCACCCGGCCGGCCTCAATCGCGTACCGGCCGGAACCAATCTGGAAGAGCAGGAACAACATTGCGGGGGCAGGCTATGCCGCGCGAAGCTTGAAGCCATCCAGGCTCGAAAGCATGCCGCGCGAGGCGTCGTGCAATTGCTCGATGCTGCCACTCGACTGCCGCAGGGAGTCCGCGGTCTGTTGCGTGGCTTCGCTAAGCTGGGTCAGCGCCTGCGTGATCTGGTCCGCGCCGATCGCCTGCGCTTCCATCCCCTCGTGCACGGCGGAGAATCGTGGCGTCAGAATCTGCACCTGTTGGATGATTTGTGCGAGATGCGCGCTCACCTGCTGCACTTCGTTCACGCCGCGCCGCACCTGCTCGCCGAATTTGTCCATGCCCATCACTCCCGCCGCGACCGCCGATTGCATCTCCTTGACCATTTGCTCGATGTCGAAGGAGGCGACCGCCGTCTGGTCCGCAAGGCGCCGAATCTCCGTCGCGACCACGGCAAACCCGCGTCCATACTCCCCGGCCTTTTCCGCCTCGATTGCCGCATTGAGCGAAAGCAGGTTGGTCTGGTCGGCCACTTTCGTAATGGTGGTCACGACCTGGTTGATGTTCGCAGCCTTCTCGTTGAGCACCGCGAGCTTCGAGTTGATCGACGCGACAGCCTCGGTGAACAAGCCCATGGTCTGCTCCATCTGCGCGAGACTGGATTGGCCGCTATTGGCGAGGCTCGCCGTTTGCTCGGCCCCGGTGGCCACTTCATTGACGGTCTTGAGCAGTTCCTTCGATGTGGCGTAAATTTCCTTCGACGTCGCGCCGATCTCGGTGGTCGTGGCGGCAACTTCGCTTGTCGTAGCCTGCTGCTGCTTGGCCGTGGCGGCGATATCGGTCACCGAAGTATTCATCACGATCGCCGCCTTTTGCACGTGCCCGGCCAGCACCGAGAGATTCGAGATCATCTTCGCCAGCGCGTTGCCCATCATATCCTTGTTGGAGGCCGGTTTCGCTTCCACGCGCAAATCGCCGGACGCGATCTCTTCCGCCAGCTTCGCGACGGCGTTGAGATTCTCGACCATCCTCCGCAGTGCATGGCCCATCGTGTCCTTATCGGAGAGCGGCTTGACCGCGACCTCCAGGTCGCCGTCCGCCAGTTGCTCCGCCACGCTCGCCACATTGCGGAAGCGGCCCGTCATCGCCTCGAACGCCTGGGTCAATTGCGCAATCTCATCGTTGCCCTCGAGATGGATATCGTGGGAAAGATCCCCTTCCTCCGCCGCGGCCTTCGCGGCAGCCTTCAGCCGCGCCAGCGGGCTGGTAATGTGGCGGATCACAAACCACGCGAGAAGCGATGAAAGCACCAGCGCAATGCCGGCAAAGGTCATCGCCTCGAACAGCCGCGTCTGGTAAAACGAAGCCCGCTGCCCGAGCAGAATGTCGAGCTGGTCAAACGACACTTCCCAGAGCTTCAGCGAGGCGTCCTCGACCGCCGTTCCGGCATTGCAAAGCTGATCGCGCGTCACGTTCCCCATGTTTGAGGATACGTTGTCTCCCAGCGTGAGCAGGTCGCCGGCGGTGCGCTTGCAATCGTTCAGGCGCGGCGTCAATTCGGGATCGAGGCTGTCCGTCTTGCCGTAGCACTTGGGATTCTCCCGGATGCAGGTCTGGATGTCCGATTCGGCCCGCGGAATATCGTTCTCATGGATCAGCGCGATCAATCCCTCGATCTTCTTGGGATCGCCGCCGCGCGGATCGAGCACGCCCAGTCCATAGGAGACGATATCGTTGAGCCGCTCCTGCATCGGCGGCAGCGCGAAGACGCCCACATCCATCAGGTAATAGCTATCGAGCGAAGGATCGAGCGACAGCGTGGAGGTGTCGCCCACATGGCTGATCAGGTCCTGCACGTCGGACATCAATTGCTCATGCTGCGCCTCCGCATCATCCGGCGGAAGCTGCGCCCACTGCGTCTTCAGCGTCTGCCACTCGGCGCGGATCGGCTCGATCCATGCCCGCGGACGCCCATGCTCCTGGACGCCCTCCGCTGTATAATCGAGCGGCACGCCATACTGCTGCCGCATCTGGTCAACCGCCGCGAACGAGTGATCGATCTGCTCCTGGGTCGAAAGAATCTCCGGCGCCAAATCCTTTTCCCCCGCCTCATACCGCTGGACCAGCACGCGGTGATCGCCGATTTCGCGCAGCAATTGCGCGACGGGGCGAAGGAACGCAGTTCCATCCCTTTCCAGCCGGGTGATGTCCACGTTCTCTTCAAAAGATTGGAACGTGAAGAAAGCCAGCACGGCCACCGGTACGACGAAGGCGGCGATGATCAGGACGATTTTTTGCCAAAGGCGGAGGTTTCTGAGGAGGCGCATCATAAATGAGAGCCTTTCCAACAGCACGACCCATGCCTCCGGGCGCATTCCCAATCAGGTCAAAACCCCGCTTTTACGCCGCCGGAGATTCAAGGCGCCCGATCGCGACCGCCTAGTATTTTGAATCAGGCCGGGCGCCGGGCACGGTACTGGCTCCATGGATAGGGCTGATAATGCCCGTGGAGAGCAGGGTCGAGGTCGTATAAGCGGGATAGGAACCCGCACGCGTACGCAGCCTACAGGATATGAATATCCAGGTTGCCGGTGATACCCAGCGGCTGCGGGGTCATGCCTGATGGCAGCGGAATGGTACTGCCGGAGACCTTTATCGAACCAATCGTCTCCGCCACAATCCCAAACTGATCGGCATTGTTGAAGTCGCCCAGAGCCTGTCCGGCGATGATGACGCTCGCGATGGACGGAATGACCGTACCACCCGTCGGAATGAGCGAATCGTTCGCATTTCCATATTCGGTATCGCTCGACGTCACATTCTGAATGCCCGCGACAATATTGCTGGCAATAAAATCGCCGCTGATCGTCACCGCTCCAATCGAAGCGTCGCCCGATTGATAGCTGGAATCGCCGAGATGATCCGCCTCCTGGCCGGCCAGGATATCCGCGTTCATCACGTCGCCGGTTACTTTGAGTTTACTAATCGCGACATCGGTGGCGCCGGTGTAACTCTCGCCGCCGGCCGTGATCTTGGCGTGCTCCGCGCTGGTGCCGAAGATGCCGTTATTGATCGTGATCGACCCGATTTGATTGTCCGCGATGATGCAGCCCGAGGCCGGCGCACTGCCGGCCGTAAGCGCCCGCCGACCGTGACGGCCGTGATACTTCCTTCACTATCGATGGTCCCGGACTCCGTTCCGCTGCCGCCGGTGAGGGACCCGCCAATTTTGATCGTCCCGATGTTTTCGCTGCCAGATGAAATCCAGCCGCTGTAGCTCCCGCCGCCCCCGGTCACCCTGCCGCCAATGGTCAGCGTACCGATGTTCCCGTTGAGCGCATAGACGCTGCCGCTTCCCTTCGCATTGCCGATCACGCTGCCGGAAATCGTGGCAGTCACGATGTTTTGGCCGGCGGAGATGCGTCCGCTGTAATTGCCGGTCCCGCCGATCAGATCCCCGCCGATCTTCACCCCGAGCAGGCTTCCATTGTAGGAGAAAATACGCCCGCTATATGCTCCCCCGCCCCCGATCACACTATGCCCGATTGCCACCGGACCGATGTTCTGGCGCGCGTAAAGCCGACCGCTGTATTTACCGCCTCCGCCGATGAGACTGCCGCCGATTTTCACGCCGAGCAACGCCCCGTTGCTGGAGGTGATGCGTCCGCTGTAATCTCCGCCTCCGCCGATGACGCTCCCTCCGACCGCCACCGGACCGATCCCCTGGTATGCGTAGAGCCGCCCGCTGTAATTGCCGGCGCCGCCCTGGATCGAGCCGCTGATCTTGCTCTTGGCGATGCCGAGAAAGCCCGGCGTGGTGCTCTCGGCGCGAATCTCCGCGCTGCTCAAACCGCCCCCGCCCACGATATCTCCTCCGACAGTAAGAGAGCCGATCGTGCTCTCACTTACGATTTGCGCGCCGTCATTTCCCACCGCGCCGATCACGCTTCCGCCAATGGTGATCGACCCGATCCCCAGCCCGCTGTTGATCTGCCCGCGGTTCGAGGCCGGCCCCGTATATTCGCTCCCGGCTCCGCCAAGGACCGACCCGCTGATCGTCGCGCTCACAAGCCTGCCTTCGCACACGATCTTGCCGGACTCATTGTAACTGTTGGCTTCCAGACTGCCGCCAACCTTGAGCGAGCTGATACCTCCCAGGCTCACAATTTCCCCCGTATGCGAGACGCCGCTCGTGCTCCCCGTGCCGCCTACGAGCGAGCCGCCGATGGTAATCGCGCCTATCCCCACGCCCGCGTAGAGATAGCCGCTGTTGGATGCACTGCCGCCGATAATGCTGCCGCCGATCTTCGCGGCACCGAGAAACCCGGTAATATCCAGCGCCGCGTCCGTAATATCGCTTTTCACCGTAAGCGAAACGAGCCCCCCCGCGATGTTACTCGTCAGCGAAGGCGTGCCGCCGCTGCTTTGCGTGGTCAGGCCGAACTGGCCCATCGATTGCACCGAGAGGCTCTTCACCGCCGGAAAGCCGAGCGAAACACCCGCATCGATCGCGCCCAGATCGCCTTTGATCGACACCGCGCCCAATTGGTAGCCGGTCGCCTGGATCACGCCGACATTGGCCAGCCCATCGCCCGTTCCCATTTGCTTCGCCGTCACGCCGAGGTTCAAGCCATTCACCGACGCCGTCGAGCCGAGCGCCGCGACGTCGATCTCGAACAACTGCACCGGCGTCAACTGCTCAAACGCGCTCGCAGAGGGCGTCACAAAGTCCCCTGCCTGGGAAAAGGTAAACACGCTCGACGCATTCGCCATCGTGAGCAGCTTCTTGCTCAAGGCCACCGTGACCATGTCGCCGTCGATATCCTTGTAAACCAGCGTCCCCGGCCCGATGAGGATGCCGACGCTGATGGCCGGCGCAATGCGTGATTCGAGAGGTTCGGCGTAGGTGAATCGCATATTCATTTGGGAGGACGAGCCCGGCTTGAATAGCGAAGATACGCGGCGACTCCAAGGCGAAACTGCGCGGTGATACAAATACGATTTCGTCAAACGCCACCCCATTCCGTATGACGATGTCGACAAGAAGCTCGGCGGGAATATGCCCGCCCTTGTTCCATGACGCCAGATTCTGTTACTCTTGGCTGCCGATGAGCTTGCATCGTCCAAAAGATGACTTGGGCAGGAAGTCACGCCTGGTGTGCGGCTGCCTCTGGGCGATCTCTCTTGGCCTGGCGGGCATCACTCAAACCCGTGGCAGAGACCTCGCGCCGCCCTCGTCCGACCAGCCATGGAGCCCGGCCCAACTCAGCAAGTACGAGCAGGATCTCGCGGCCCAAGCATCGCAATACAGGCAGGACTCAACCCGGGTGGAAATTGAGCCGGGGAAAGTCTATGACCTGCCCGAGCTGATCGATATCGCGCAACGGAATAATCCGCAGACGCGGATCGCCTGGGAGCGCGCCCGCCAGGCCGCCGCCGCGGTGGGCCTGAGCGAGAGCGCCTATTACCCGTATCTCGTGGCCTCCGCGGGCGCGGGCTACGCGCGCGCGTTCCTTCCTTTCCCTTCGCTCGCCGTCGATCAGGGACCGCTGGTGCAGGAGCTCGTCCGCGCCTCCGCCAATCCGGAAGCAGCCTTGCAAGCGCTCGAGAAGGAAAATCCGAACGTCGCCTTGCCCCCCGTATCGATCACCGGCGGCGGCACCGTCGTAATCGATAGCGTCGCTTCCAACGAGACCCTGAGCGTCAAGTGGCTGCTCATCGATTTCGGCGAGCGCGGCGCCATCGTCGACGCCGCAAGGCAGCAGCTCATGATGGCCAACGTCGGCTTCAATGCGACGCACCAGAAAATCGTCTTCGAAGTAACGCGGAATTTCTACGATTTCGGCAACGCGCGCGAGCAGGTCGCCGTCGCCGAGAGCGCGCTTCGCGCCGCGCAAACCGTAGAGCAGGCCGTGAAAGCGCGGCTGGACAATGGACTTGCGATCAAACCCGAGCTGCTCCAGGCGCAGCAGCAGACCGCGCAGCTCGAGTTCGAACTGGAAGCGGCACTGGGCGCCGAAAGCGACGCGCAGGTCGCCCTGGTGGACAGCCTCGGCATCCTGCCGACCACCCAGCTTCAGGTCGCCGATTTCGCCGACAAACCGCTTCCCCCGATACCAGAGGAATCGGTGGACGAGCTGATCGATCTCGCCCTCTCACAGCGTCCGGACCTCGTCATGGAACTCGCCAATCTCCGTGCGAAACAAGCCGGGGTTCGCGCCGCGCGCGCCGACTTTTACCCAAAGATCGCCGTCGGCGCCGACGTGGGCGACGCAACTCTCAACACAAGCGTCGCGGACTCTGCGTACTTCGGCGGCCAGCATTCCGTCTATGGCGCGGATGTGACCGTCGAGCTTCCAATCTTCGACGGCTTCGAGCGCTTGCAGAAATTACGGATCGCGGAAGCCGATCTGCGCTCCGCCGAGAGCGAGCTCGCGGACGCGCGCGATTCCGCCGTGAGGGAGGTGTGGAAAGCTTACACCGACTTTCGCACGGCCCTGCGCGAAGAGGACGTCGCCACAAAGCTTCTCGCCGCGGCCGAGAACGCATCCTCGGCGGTGCTCGAGTCCTATAAAAATGGCCTCAGCACATACCCGGAGGTCGTCAACGCCGAGCGCGATGTCACCTCCGCGCAAAACGTCGGCCACAACACACGCGCCGCCATCTTCACCAGCGCCGCCGCCCTCGCGCTCAGCATCGGGGAACTCGCAAAACCGGCACCCGCGCCCTCTCGCAACTGATGAAACGATCATCCATCCGAATCAGTCTCATTGCGCCACTCGCGCTCTCCATGCCGGGCTGCGCCGCCGCCGGTTCCAATTCGCCGACCATCGACGTGCTCGGCTCTTACTTTCCGGCATGGATGATTTGCATCATCGTCGGTCTGGTCCTGACGGTGATCAGCCGCCTGCTTCTCGCCGCGTTCAAACTCGATAGGCTCCTCTGGCCCGCGCCGATTGTTTACACGTGTCTGATGGTGGTCTTCACAATGGCCGTCTGGCTGGCCTTTTTCCGAAACTGATAACCTATGAGCGAACCCAAGCCACCCGGCGGAAAATTGGCTGAATCCGTGCCCAAAGCGCCGGAACCAATCCCGGCGAAACCCGTGTCCGAAAGCCCCTCCGCCGCCGACGGGCGCAAGGCCGCTGGAAAAATATCAAGCATCCTGATTATTTGCGCGGCCGTGGTTCTCGTCTTTTGGGTATGGAGCATCATCGAGCACCACCCGCGCACCGATGACGCTGTAGTCCGTGCAAACGTGGTGGCAATTGTCCCGCGCGCGAGCGGCCAGATCATCACGCTCTGTGTCGAGGACAACCAGGCCGTCAAAGAAGGCGACCTCCTCTTCGAAATAGATCCCGACGATTATAAACTCGCGCTGGAAAAGGCGAACGCCGACCTCGCCGCGCTCGATGAGCAAATCGAAGTAGCACGCGCGCAGGATGCCGAATTGAAGTTTGCGGTGAAGGCCGCCGAGGCCGCGGTCGAAAGTGGCGCCGCTCAGCTCAAGCAGGCCGATGACACGCTGCACCGGCTCGAGCCGCTCCTGCCAAAGGGTTTTGCCACCGCCGAACAAGTAGACGAGGCATCCACGGCGAAGGAAGTGGCCACCAGCGGCCTCGCGGCGGATGAGCAGCGCCTCAACCAGGCCGGGTCGCCCTTAGCGCGCTCGAAACCCTGACTGTTCAGCGCCCGGGCGCCGTCGCCGCCGTTCATCTCGCGCAACTGGAGCTTTCCTATTGCGAAGTCCGCGCTCCATTCCCCAGTCGCGTCATCGGCCTCAATATCTCCGCGGGCGCGTACGCGAGCGCCGGCATCCCCGTATTCTCGCTGCTCGATACGCGGCGCTGGTACGTCATGGCAAATTTTCGCGAAGGCGAGCTTCCTTACATGAAACCGGGAACCAATGCCGAGGTCTATCTGCTCTCCGCGCCGGACCGTCGGTTTGAAGGGAAAATCCAGGGCATCGGCTGGGCGGTGGAACCGGAGGATGAAATCGACATCCCCCACAGCCTGCCCTACGTGAAACGCGAACTAAATTGGGTCCACGTTGCTCAACGGTTCCCCGTTCGCATCGAGGTGGAGAATCCAGATCCCGATCTCTTCCGCATGGGTGCGTCCGCTGTGGCAATCATCAAAGGGGGCGGCTAAATGGATGCCGCGACCGCCATTTCACCCGCCAGCCCGTCCGGAGGGCTTGATTGGCTGCGCCGCGAACTGGCGCCGTATCCAGGCCGCGGCGCGATGACGCTGCGCATCGTCGCGGCCACTGTCCTTGTCGTCATTATTTCAATGACCCTCCAGATCCCGGAGGTGCTGATTTCCGCCTACATGGTCATCTTCGCCACGAAGGAAAATAAAGTTGTAACTACGTTGGTCGGCACGCTGCTGATCATTGCCGTCACCTTCGCCATCGCGGTCACCCTGCTGTTTTATCGATTCACATTCGATTTTCCCGAGCTGCGCATTCCCGCCATGGCGCTCATCCTCTTTCTGGGATTCTTCGCGTCGCGCGTTCTGGCGATTGGCCCGCTGGGCTTTGGAGTCGGCTTTGTCATCGCGGGAACTCAGAGCATCGCGGAGTTAATGCCCTCCGCCGACTATCTCGTGCATTGGCTCCTCTGGCTATGGGTGGCCGTGACTTATCCCATCGCGCTCACCGTCGTCGTGAACCGGCTCATGTCGGGACCAGCGATGCCAAAAGCCCCCGGCCCGCCCAAGCCAAAAAAACGCCTCCTCGCGCCGGACGCTTTCACCAATCCCGTCCACGTCCATTTCGCGCTCAAGGTAACCCTCGCCGCCATGACTTGTTACATCCTCTACTCCGCGGTCGATTGGCCCGGCATTCACACCGCCTTCGTCACCTGCTGCTTCATCTCGCTGGAAAGCATCGGCGCCACGCTCCACAAGGGCGCGCTGCGGCTCGCCGGCTGCGCTTGCGGGGGACTGCTCGGCTTTCTCTCCATCATGTATTTGATCCCGCACATGGAGAGCATCATTTCGCTGGTGTTCCTCGTCGCCGCCGTCTCCACCCTGGCCGGCTGGGTTGCGGCGGGTAGCGAACGCATCGCCTATGCCGGCCTGCAAATCGCTCTCGCATTCTACATGTGCGTCCTCCAGGAGTTTGAGCCCGATACCGATTTCGTCGGGATCGTCCTCGGCATCGTCATTACCACTCTCGCCTTCCGCTACCTCTGGCCGGAGCCCGTGGATCGTACGTACGCGGCGCAATGAGCATCGACTTATGAACGCAGCATATCTCTCCGCCGTGGCCGCCCTCGCCGGCTCCGTTATCGGCGGCTTCACCTCCCTGGCCACCACGTGGATCACCCAGCGCGGTCAGGCAAAATTGCAGCAGCGCATCGCGGACAGGGTCAAGCGCGAGACGCTGTTCTCCAAGTTTATCGACCAGGCCTCCTTGCTTTACGCCGACGCCTTTACACACGAAGCCACCGATTTGGCGAAGATCGCCGAACTCTACGCCATGATCAGTCGCATGCGCCTTGTTTCCTCAAAGGGCATCGTCGACCACGCGGAAAAAGTTTCCTTAACCATCATCAACACCTACCTCGCCCCCAACAAAACCTTTCGGGACATCATCCACTTGAAAGAAAGCGGTGCATTGGACCCCTTGAGAGAATTCAGCGAGGCCTGCCGCGAAGAGTTGCGCAAGTTCGACGCGAGGTAATCGACCCGTCAAATACGGTCGACAATCAAATGGACCCGATTCAATGGAGCCCGGGGGGTCTGCTGCCTTTTTGTCACCTGAGGCTAAAATTGGGCAAAAAACCGGGTTGGAGAGGGACCGTTTTACAGAAACCGGACCCGGTTCCGGTACCTTTCTGTCACTGGCACCCGAAGGTGAACAGAATACCGAGCCCAAAATGAGGCCAAGGCGACTCGCAATCGAAAGAGGCCGCGAGAGAAACCCCGTCCCTATCCAAAATGTAAGAATGATCTCAGGAATCTGTCAGAAGGCGATGTCTACACTGAGGCACATTGCCCGCACATCAGACATCGCAAATGCATTCCTCCCGGGGGGGTGCCTCCGTTTTCGGTGGCGAAGCGCGCCCGCTGCCCGTCCCAACCACCGGCTCCGTTTGCACTGATGCCTCGTCCTTGGGTGAAACAACAGCGCCCTGTCATTCCTCATCTGCCGCCTTTGCAAAGCGGAAAAGCTCACCCAGAGCCATGGACATCATGGCAATCGTCTCCTGGAGCATCGTGATCCTGGCAATCCTTGTGCATGCCGCACACTCGCCGCGGGCCGGCAGCCTCTTTTGGACCTATCAAAATGCCGGAAGAGACTGGCTTCAGGGGCAGGATCTCTATCGCTATCGCGGATTTGCGCTCGATCAAGGCTCCTTTATCTACAGCCCATTGGCCGCGGCCTTATTCGTTCCCTTTTCGATTTTGGGTGACTCGTTGAGCAATGTCTTTTGGCGGGTGCTCTGTCTTTCGGCTTTTCTCGGCTCCGTTTGGTGGTGGCTGAGAAACCGGCTTCATCATCGGATATCAGCGAGTCAGTACGGCGCGGTATTTCTACTCCTTCTGCCCTTCTCCGTTGGCAACGTCAACAGTGGCCAGGCCAATCTTCTGGTCATCAGTCTGATCATGCTCGGCATTATTAACGCAAAGCTGAACCGCTGGACCCTCTCGGCTCTGTGCGTGGCGCTTGCCGCGTATTACAAGATTTATCCGCTGGCCGTCGGCCTGCTTCTCTCGCTTGTCTTTCCGCGGCAATTCTCCTGGCGCTTGCTGATGGCGTTGATCGCGCTTGGATGCTTCTCGTTCTTGCTGCAACGCCCGGCTTATGTGCTTCAGCAGTATGGCCACTGGATCGCGAACCGCGTTGCGGACGATCGTCAAATGGCTCCCATGCGGATGGCTCCCCGGGACCTTTGGCTGCTGCTGCGCCTTTTGCACTGCCCGCTCGATCCTCTCGGCTACAAGGCGATCCAGCTGCTCGGAGGGCTGGGCATTGCTTCACTTTGTCTGGTGGGAAATCTCAAGAACTGGCATCGAGACAGGCTGTTGACCGGTCTTTTTTCCCTCGTGTCCTGCTGGATGGTGTTATTGGGGCCCGCAACCGAACCGGCCACATATATTCTCCTTGCACCCGCCGTTGTTCTTGCGCTGATCGAAGGGTTTTCCCAACCAATACACTCATGGATGTGCTGCATTCTGGTTGCCGCATTCGTCCTCCTTTTAACAGCAGTGGGGTTTAATAGCTTCGGCGAATTCAACCATTTCCCGTTCAACATATTTCAACCGCTTGGAGCGCTGCGCTTCTCTATTTACGTGGTTGTTTGGTTATTGAATTCTTCGTTGTGGAATGAGAATCCACGATGCTCCGGCGCCGCAAAAATACGGCCGGGCGGGAATTGTAAGACACTGATTACAATCCGCGAAGTAACGGGAAGCTAGTTGTCAGGGCGTGGATTTCGAGAGATGCTGGGGTAAAGTTCCATGCGCGTCCTGATTGTCGAAGATGAAAGGAAGACGGCGGCCTTCATTCAGAAGGGACTGCCCGAGCATGGCTTTCTGACCACTGCCGCGAGGGATGGGGAAGAGGGCCTCGATTTTGCCATCACCGGCGATTTTGGTGTGCTCATCGTCGATGTCATGCTGCCGATCCGCAACGGCTGGTCCCTAATCCAGCAGTTGCGCGCCATGCGCATTGATACGCCGGTGCTTTTCCTCACCGCGCGCGATTCCGTCGAAGATCGTGTGAAGGGACTTGAATTAGGAGCGGACGATTACCTTGTAAAACCATTCGCTTTTTCCGAGCTATTGGCCCGCGTCAGGACGCTGCTGCGCCGTGCCCCCGCCCGCCAGCCGGAGCGTTATCAGGTGGGCGATCTGGACATTGACCTTCCGAGGCGCCACGCCTCGCGGGCGGGCCACGAACTGGCCTTGACTCCGAAGGAGTTCCTGCTGCTGAGCCATCTTGCAAAACACGCCGGTGACGTTCTCTCGCGAGACAATATCGTCGAGCACGTCTGGGATATCCACTTCGATCCCTGCGCCAACGTCATAGACGTGATGATTCGCCGCTTGCGCGCGAAGGTGGATCATCCGTTTGACAAGAAGCTGATCCACACTGTGCGCGGGGTCGGCTACCTGCTGCGAGCCGAGTGACTCCCTCACGCATGTCACTCCCCAGGAAGGTATCCGAGTCGCTTACCCGGTCCATGGAAGCGCAGCTGATGCTGTTTTTTACCGCGGGCGCAACTTTCTTGCTGATCGCGGCGTCCGTAACACTTTACGAAGCCATTCATCACTACATGGACGGGCGGATGGATCCGCTCTTCGCCGGAGTAATTGACGATACCATCGGCGACCTGAATGATCCTGACGGCGTTCAGGATGTAGCTGCTGAGCTTGCGGCTTCTCACGCGGGCGCCCCTCCGTACTGGATGCGCATCCTGGATGGGAAGCTGGCCATTGCCGTGGAGACCCGCGGCATGGCCGAGCGCGTCCCCTTGGCCGAATTTCCACCCCCGCCAGTGGCTGGCACAGCCCGCCGCGATTACATTGACGGCAATGGCCGCTGGATGTCTGTCGCCGTCCGCGCCGTCAATGCCCATGGCGCTCCCTTTATCATCCAGGTGGCTGAGGACCGGAACGCCGATCGCGAATTCTTGCGCGAACTCCGTTGGATGCTTGGCAGCCTTGTGGCGGCAGGCATGCTTTTCTCCACCGCCATCGCCAGTATCGTAACGAGACGCGGTCTGCGCCCATTGAAAGCGATGGAGCGGGCTGTCGCCGGCGTTCATGCGTCGCACCTTGTCGTGCGCCTTGGGGGGCGTTCATGGCCCCGCGAGCTCGCACCGCTTGCCCTGGCTTTCGACGAGATGATGGATCGCCTTGAAGAATCCTTCACCCGTCTCTCCCAGTTTTCCGCCGATCTCGCCCATGAGTTGCGCACCCCCATCGCGAACCTCCGGGGTGAGGCCGAGGTCGCCCTCACCCGCGCCCGCACTGCCGACGAGTATCGCCGCGTTATCGAGTCGAGCATGGAAGAATATGAGCGCCTGACGGAAATGACTTCCAAGCTCCTCTTTCTTGCTCGCGCCGATGCCGAGGAGACTGAGGTAAATCTACGGGAAATTGACGCCCGCGCCGTCATCGACGGGCTGGTGGAGCTTTATGAACCTTGGGCCGAGGAGCGCGGCGTCGCGGTCCAAAGTGCGGGCAAAGCCACTCTCCGGGCCGACTCCGTCCTCCTGGGGCGAGCCCTGGCCAACCTGATCGAAAACGCCCTCCATTTCACTCCGCCCGGCGGTTGCGTCACCATCGAGATTATCCCAGCCGGCACACTCAGCGCTTTCCCTCGCGTTCACAATCCCGCTCCATCGGAAGAGGCTCCTGAAAATTGCCTCAAGATCGTTGTCACGGATACGGGATGCGGAATCGCCACCGAACACATGCCGAAGCTCTTCGACCGCTTCTACCAGGCCGACCCCTCGCGTCGCAAGGGAGGCGCTGGCTTGGGGCTCGCGCTCGTGAAATCGATCATGAAACTCCACGGCGGCTCCGCCACGATGACCAGCCAATCCGGTCTCGGCACCGAAGCAACACTCCGCTTCCCAAGATGACTGCAACTATCCACTGGAGCCTAGGGGATTCGAACCCCTGACCTCCTCAATGCCATTGAGGCGCTCTACCAACTGAGCTAAGACCCCGTTTACTGCGGACGGTGAAATTAACCGAACAAGCTCTCCGGGCAAGCGATATTTGGCCGCCTTTGTTCACCGGGGCAGTCCGCTTTCATGGGATCGTGGCGGGCATTGGGCTCCGGCGCAAAAACAACCGCCCGAGTCGCCTTTTCCCCGCCCCGGCGCTACATTCCTCCCATGCACTGGAAGGACATCTTCGAATTCACCTTCTACATGGTGGATACCTTCGCCCTTCCATTCGCCATTATCGTTTACGTGATCGAGCGCCGGAAGGAGCGCCAGGCCGATGAGGAGGAACTCTACCAGCGCCTCTCCGACGAATACATGACCTTCCTCAAGCTCGTCCTGGACAACGCCGACCTCCAATTGCTCCACCGCACCAGCGCCCCGCGCGAGCTGACAGAAGAGCAGTCGGAGCGCCGGCACGCGTTATTCGGCATCCTGGTATCCATCTTCGAGCGCGCCTACATTCTCGTATACGAGCCGCGCATGCCCAAGCAGACGCGCCGCCTCTGGTCCTCGTGGGCGGATTACATGCGCGAATGGTGCCGCAATAAGGATTTTTGCGCCGCGCTGCCCGAGTTGCTGGAGGGGGAGGACCCGGATTTTCAAGCCTACATTCGGCAAATCGCCGCAACGTGCAAGAAGCGGCACCCGGACGCGGCGGTGATTCCAGTTTAGCGGACCGCCTACACCTCCGTCCGGTGCCCCTCCGCATCGTACTCGTACGTCTTTCCCTCTTCCTCCGCGATGGTCTTGTGCGAGCCATCGCAGAAGGGCTGGTTCTTTGAAAGGCCGCACATGCAAATCCACACGGACTTATCCTGCGGCTTGATTTCGAGCGGGCGGAGATCGGATTTGAGGACTTTGCGCATGGCCGCTTTCTAGCACCGCGCGCGGCAAAGGCCAGCCTCGAATCGCCCGCTACGGTTTTCCCTTTTGCGGGTGGGTGGAGTGCTGGCGGCAATCGGGGCAAACCGTATAGATCGTGTGCAGGCCCGGAGTGCGGATCGGCTGGAAGCGCCGCTTGCAGATCGCGCAGGTGTGCGATAGTTTGCCGGTCGCCCGTTTGGGAGTCCTCCGGGATCTGCTCGCCGCCGCGCTCATCTGGATATAAATATCCCAAGGGACGCGCTCCCGGGCAATCGGCCCGCGAACTGCGCAGGCCATCAGATTAACCCTGAACTTCCGATCATAATAATCCCCAGCGCCCGGGTGGCGATTCGCGGGGACGGCATCGGCTTTCCCGTCCGCGGCGATTCGCATTTCGGAATTTTTCCCCTTACGCTTCAGGCATTCGCAATGAGAACCCGCCCATGGATCATCGCCGCCCTCATGGCCCTCCCGCAATTGCGCGCCCAGGATGATTTGCCGCAGCGCGCGCCCGGCGTGCCCGCCGATTTTCCGCCCAAGCTCATGCTCGAGGGCCCCGGCGCCGCTTCTCCCACTCCGTCCGCCGAGGACGAGGTGACGCGGCTGGAGACCGCATTGCTCCAGGCCCGGCAGCGCGCGGCGAAAAGCGACGAGCTATACCAGGAAGGGGTCCTGGCAAAAGTGGAAGTCGAGGAGCGCACCTTGCTCGTCATTCAAATCACCAGGCAATTGGCCGATGCGCGCCTCGTCGTCGCACAGGCCCAGGCCGATGCCGTCAAGAAATCGTTCGACTCCAATCACGCCGGCAAATCCGATTTCGACGCCGCCAACGCCGCCCTCAAGGCCGCCCAGGACACCGACACCGCGGACACCGCGCAATTACAAAAGGCCGAGATGGATGCCGCCGAGCTGGACCTCCAGCGCAAGCGCAAGCTCTACTTCGAAGGCGCGGCCACGCGGCGCGAAGTGGAAATGGCGGAGGATCGCGTCACCCTTCTCACCGGCACGTCCGGGAACTAGGCCCCGCGGATTAAGCCGAGAACTTCGCGTACACCCCGATCAGCCGGTACCTGCACCGCCAGGGCGAATGGTAATCGCTGGCAAAACCGTGCTCGGTGCGGAATTCGACGTGCCCCGCGCTCCCGCCTTCATAGACCAGCACCGCCCCAATCGGCGCGCTGTAGGGATTGTGGATCGGCAGCCGCACAAATCCATATCTGCTCGTCAGCTCGTCGCCCGCCTCGCAGGCGTAATTGGTCGCGGGGCGGACGCTCACCACGCCAGCCTCCAGCAGCGCATTCTTCACATACTGCCAGCAACGTGCCCTCGAGTGCGGAAAAGCATGCGCATCGGCGATGTGGGCCGCTTTTACCAAATGCGGATCAATTCGGCTATCCCGCTTGGCGCGAGGCGCATGCGGAGTAAAGACAATGTAATCGCCGCCCTCCACCTGGTACGATGAAATCGAATCCCAACTGCCGAAATAATACTGCGCGGATGCATGCCGCGGCAGCGTCATGGCCGCCACAGCCACGAGGAGGAAGAGGAGTCGGCTGCGATTCATGCAAACTGAGAAAGCCCGCCCCGTGCCACTGCCTCACGCGGGTATCCTGTACGTAGCCCGCCTTATCCCTGCACGCGCCGCAGCCCGGGCCGCCGATTCCTATGCTGATGACCGAGGCGGGAGTATCACCGGATCAGGCGGCAAAAATGGTGGCAACGCGAGCCCCCCGCGGGATGCGATTTCAACCCAGGGAACAAAACCATGACTGACAAAATGATTGTGCTGGCCGACCTCGGCCGCGTGAAAGCCTACCGCGTCCATTACGATATGATGAACACCAAGCCGCAAATAGAGCTGGTCTATGACTGCGAATTCCTCGAGGCCCACGGGCGCTTCGCGGACAGGGTCACCGACATGGCCGGCCGCTTCCCGCTCAGCGGTACGCCCAGCGCGTCCAACGGCGAGAATCACAATCTCCGTGGCGAGACCGAGCGCCGCCTCATCCGCCTCGTCGCCGGCAAGATCAACGACCTCGCCGAGGGCCATCGTTATTGGGGCCTCGCCGCCGCCGAGGAGATCAACGGGCGAATCGTCGAGCATTTGCGGCCGGATACCCGGGCGAAGCTCTTCAGGAACGTCGCGGCCGACCTGGTCAAAAAACCCAAGCAACAGGTCATGGAATATTTCCAGGTCTCCGCCTCGTAGGCGAGGACCCGTTTGTGGTTAAAAAAATCTGGAGTTGAAAGGACACGACGAATGGAGCCCATGGCGCTTATGCGCGATTTGCATTTCCCTGCGCTACGCAAGGCGTTATCTCCGTTGGGGACATGACCAAGTCAGAGATCATTGATCGCATCCTCGACCCCGGCATCATTGCGATCATCCGGTGCGATTCCTCTGAGCAATTGATCGAAGCGACAGCCGCGCTCTACGAAGGTGGAGTTACCGGCGTCCAGGTCAGCATGACCACGCCGAACGCCCTGCAAGTAATCGCCGAGGTACGCCGGAAACTCGGCGAAAAAGTCCTCATCGGCGTAGGCAGCATCCTCGATGCCGAGACCGCCCGCATGGCCATCCTCGCCGGTTCGGAATTCGTCGTGACCCCCGTCACCAAACCCGAGATCATCCGCCTTTGCAACCGCTACAGCAAGCCGATCGCCAGCGGCGCATTCACCCCCACCGAATGCCTCACCGCCCACGAGTCCGGCGCCGATTTCGTGAAGCTCTTTCCCGCGGACCAGGTCGGTCCCACCTACATCAAGAACATCCTCGCCCCGCTCCCGATGCTTCGAATCATCCCCAACGGCGGCGTCACGGCCGATAACGCCGCCAGCTTCATCGATGCCGGCTGCGTGGCCCTCGCCGCCGGCTCCGGCCTCGTCGGCAAGGACGTCCTTGAGCACAAGGATTGGAAAAAATTGAGCGAGCGCGCCGCCGCATTCGTCGCAGCGGTCCGCGCCGCGCGCAAATTATGAGACAGCAGCGCAAGGCGGGGGCGGCTGCCCGGGGCTCAGGCTTGCGCGAACGCATCCTCAAGCTCCTCGGCGAGCCGCGCTATCAGGCCCTCGACAACGTCGAGCTCAGCCGCAAGCTCGGCCTCTCAAGCGACGACCGCGCCCACCTCCGCGGCGTCCTGCGCGATCTCGAGCGCGAGGGCGCCATCGCCCGCATCCGGAAGGATCGCTACGTCCTCCCAAGCGAGGCCGACCTCTGCACCGGCATCCTCCGCGTCTCGCGCGGCGGCTCCGCGCGCCTCGATTGCGGCCACGAGCCCCACTACTTCGTCTCCGCGCAGAACGCCGGCGTCGCCATGAACGGCGACCGCGTCGTCGCCCGCCTGCTCCACGAAGGCCGCCGCGAGCGCCCCGATCCGCGCGGCCGCCGCTCCGCCCAGGTCATCCGCATCCTCGAGCGCGTGAACGAGACCATCGTCGGCACCCTCCAATCTTCGAAGCAATTCTTCCACGTCGTCCCGGACGATCCGCGCCTCATCCACAATGTCTACGTCCTTCCAAATCGCGAAGGCCCCGCGCATGGCGCCGTTGTCGGAGACAAAGTGGTCGTGCGTCTCGAGGAGTGGCTCTCGCCCGAGAATAGCCCCGAGGGCCGGATCATCGAGGTCCTCGGACGCTCCGGTGACCCCGGCGTGGACATGCTCTCGATCATCCGGCGCAACAATCTCCCCACCGATTTCCCGGAGCCCGTCCTCGCCGAGGCCGGCCGCGTGCCGGAAATAGTCGACCCGCGCGATGCCGCCGGTCGCGAAGATTTGCGCGGCGATTTGATCATCACCATCGATCCCGACGACGCGCGCGATTTCGACGACGCCATCCGTGTCGAGCGCCTGCCCGGCGGCTGGCGCCTCGGCGTGCATATCGCCGATGTCTCCCATTACGTCCGCACCGGCAGCATGCTGGACCGCGAGGCGCTTGACCGCGGCAATAGCGTCTACCTCGCCGATCGCGTCATCCCCATGCTCCCGGAGCGCCTCAGCAACGGCGTTTGCAGCCTCAAGCCAAACGTCGACCGCCTCACATTTTCCGCGTTCATCGATTTCTCCCCGGCGGGAAAAATCAAGCAGGCCCGCTTCGCCCGCACCATCATCCGCAGCAAGGCCCGACTCACCTACAAGCAAGCATTCGCCATCCTGAGCGGAAAGGCCGCCGATCCCGTCCCCGCGCTGGTCCCCGACAAGACGGACGTCATCGCCCCGGCAGTCATCGAGCAATTGCACACCGCGTGGGAACTCGCCTCGCTCCTCCGCGGCAACCGCTTCCAGGCCGGTTCGCTCGACCTCGAATTCCCCGAGGTCAAAGTCTGGCTCGACGACAACGGCCGCCCCGTCCGCCTCGAAAAAGTCGAGTACGACGCCTCGCACCAATTGATCGAGGAATTCATGCTCTCGGCCAACGAAGTCGTCGCCCGCGAAATCAAAAACCGTCTCCTCCCCTCCATCTACCGCGTCCACGACGACCCCGACCCCGAGCGGCTCAAGGAATTCCGCGAGATGGCCCTCAGCTACGGCCTGCAAGCCGGCGACCTCACCCATCGCGGCGAGGTCCAGCGCCTCCTCGCAAAAATTCGCGGCATGCCCGAGGAATACGCCCTCAAGCTCGGCTTCCTCAAGAGCCTCAAACGCGCCGCCTATGAGACCGAGCCCCGCGGCCATTACGGCCTCGCAAAGACCAATTACACCCATTTCACCAGCCCCATCCGCCGCTACGCAGACCTCGTCGTCCATCGCGTCCTCGCCCAGTTGGTGTTGCAGAGCGCACCCGGGCCCAAGACCCAACCGGTCCGTCCCGCGCCAAAGGAACTGCCCGCCGTCGCCCAGCACATCTCCACAACCGAACGCGTCGCCTCCGATGCCGAGAAGGAATCGGTAAAACTCAAGAAGCTCGAGTATTTCCAGGCGCAACTCCGCGCCCGGCGCCCGGAGGCGTTCGATGCGGTGATCATCGACGTAAAAAGCTTCGGCCTCATCGTCGAGTTGCCCGCTGTGATCTTAACCGGAGTCGTCCCCGTTTCCTCATTGAAGGACGACTTCTACCTCTTCGATCCAGCCCGTCTCAGCTTCACTGGCCGCCGGACGCGGAAGACCTACCGCGCCGGCGGTCGCCTGCGTGTCATGGTCGGCCGCGTCGACGCCCACCGCCAGCAGCTCGACTTCGTCCCCGTCTAGGACTGCCCCTCCCTGTGACCCCGCCCCCAGGTAATCTTTGTCAGAAGAATTAGGACAAAAAGTGCCGGATTTATCTATTGGACAGCCCATGCCAGTTCTGCAACCCTCCCGGGTTCTCGTGAACTTACAAGACAGCCAGGGCTCAAAGGGTATTATGGAAAACATCATCGCTTCCAAGGAGGTGCAGGTTGAACGCAAGCACCTCAGCATCGAATTTCGGGAAAATGAGCGCGGGCGGTTCCTGCGCATCACCGAGACCGCTCACGGCAGGCGCAATGCCGTGATCATTCCCAGCACTGGCCTCGCCGAATTCACCTCGGCCCTCGCCACCGTGCTGAACATGGCGAACAAGGCCACACCGGCCTGATTCTCGCCGGGCTCCCCCCGGGCCATCCTCCCTCATCCCTTCACATCACCCTTCACTCAACGCCACACATGCCTACCAAATCCACCCGTCTCCCCAAAACCCGCCGCATCTCCGTCTCCCCAAATGGCGCCTCCCACGGCGCAAAGGCCGCGAAAAAGGCCGCCCCAAAAAACAAGCACGTCTATCAATTCGGCAATTCCAAAGCCGACGGCAACGGCTCGATGAAGCCCCTCCTCGGCGGCAAGGGCGCCAACCTCGCCGAGATGACCCGCATCGGCCTGCCCGTCCCTCCCGGCTTCACCATCACCACGGAGGTCTGCACTTATTATTACGCAAACAAGCGCGCCTATCCGCGCGATCTCCAGGCCCAGGTCCAGGCTGGCATTCACAACATGGAGAAAATCATGGGCACCAAATTCGGCGACACCGCCGCCATGCCCCTCCTCGTCGCCGTCCGCTCCGGCGCACGCGATTCCATGCCCGGCATGATGGACACCATCCTCAACCTCGGCCTCAACGATCAGACCGTCCTCTCCCTCGCCAAGGCCACGAAAAACGAGCGCTTCGCATGGGATTGCTACCGCCGCTTCATCCAGATGTACGGCGACGTCGTCATGGGCGTCCAGAAGGCCGCGCACGAAGATCACGAGCCTTTCGAGACCCTCATCCACACCCTCAAGCACGACCTTTATCACGCGGATATCGAGGACACGAAACTCACCGTCGACGACCTCAAGCAACTCGTCTCCCGCTTCAAGGCCCTCGTCAAAGAGCGCACCGGTAAACAATTTCCGAACGATCCCTGGAAACAGCTCGAAGGCGCCGTCGGCGCCGTATTCGGCTCATGGATGAATGACCGCGCCATCGTTTATCGGCGCAAATACGGCATCCCCGCCGAATGGGGCACCGCCGTCAACGTCCAGGCCATGGTCTTCGGCAACACCGGCACAAATTCCGGTTCCGGTGTCGCCTTCACGCGCGACCCCGCGACCGGCGAAAAAACCTTCTACGGCGAATTCCTCATCAACGCGCAAGGCGAGGACGTCGTCGCCGGCGTGCGCACGCCGGAGCCCGTGGGCGACCTGAAAAAACATCTGCCCAAGGCGCTCGTCGAACTCGAGCGCATCCGCCAGGTCCTCGAGTCCCATTTCAAGGACGTGCAGGACTTCGAATTCACCATCCAGGACGGCAAAGTCTTCATGCTCCAGACCCGCAACGGCAAGCGCACCGGCGTCGCCGCCGTCCGTTTCGCCGTCGAGATGGTGAAGGAAAAGCTCATCGACTGGAAAACCGCGATCAACCGCGTCCCCGCCGACCAGCTCGATCAGGTCCTCGCCCCGGTATTCGACCGCGCCGCGCTCAAGGCCGCAAAATCCATCGCGCATGGTCTCCCCGCCGGTCCCGGCGCCGCGACAGGCCGCGTCTATTTCAATGCCGATCGCGCCGCCGCTGCCGCCGCAAAAGGCGAGCGCGTGCTCCTTGTGCGCATCGAGACCTCGCCCGAGGACCTGCGCGGCATGATCGCCGCCGAGGGCATTCTCACCGCGCGCGGCGGCGTATCTTCCCACGCCGCGCTGGTCGCCCGTCAGATGGGCAAGGTCTGCATCTGCGGCGCGTCGGAAATCGAAGTCGATTACAAGGCCAAGACCATGACTGCGGGCGGCCAGACCTTCCGCGAAGGCGAGGACTTTCTCTCCATCGACGGCACCGCCGGCCTCGTCTACGCCGGCGAGTTGAAGACCGCGCCCTCGGAAGTCATCCAGGGCCTCATCGGCAATAACGCCGCCGCAAAAAAAAGCCGCACCTACCAGAACTTCGTCCAGCTCATGAACTGGTGCTCGAAGGTCACCCGCCTCCAGGTCCGCACCAATGCCGATACGCCCGAGCAAGTGGAAAACGCCATCGCCTTCGGCGCGGTCGGCATCGGCCTCACCCGCACCGAGCACATGTTCTTTGAGGGCAACCGCATCGATTCCGTCCGCGAGATGATCCTCGCCCGCAACCTCGAGGCCCGCCAAAAAGCCGTCAACAAACTGCTCCCTTATCAAAAGGAAGATTTCATCGGCATCTTCAAGGCGCTCAAAGGCCGCCCCGCCACCATCCGCCTGCTCGATCCGCCCCTCCACGAATTCCTCCCACACGACGACGCAGCCAGGCGCGACCTTGCGCAAAAGCTCGGTACGTCGGTCGAGGAAGTCTCCAAGCGCGTCCACGAACTCCACGAATTCAACCCCATGCTCGGCCATCGCGGCTGCCGCCTCGGCATCACCTTCCCGGAGATCACCGAGATGCAGGCTCGCGCCATCTTTGAGGCCGCCGCCGAAGTGCGTAAAAAGGGTATCAAAGCAAATCCCGAGGTCATGATCCCCCTCGTCGGTTTCAAGAAGGAACTCGATCTCCAGGTCGAGATCGTCCATCGCGTCGCGAAGGAAGTTCAGGCCGCCAGCAAAGTGAAGATCAACTACATGGTAGGCACGATGATCGAAGTCCCGCGCGGTGCCATCACCGCCGATGAAATCGCCAAGACCGCCGAGTTCTTCTCCTTCGGCACCAACGACCTCACCCAGACCACCCTCGGCATGAGCCGAGACGACTCCGGTTCCTTCCTGCCCCATTACCAGGAACTCGAGATCGTGAAGAGCAACCCCTTCGCAACCATCGACCAGGCCGGTGTCGGCTCCCTCATGGAAATCGCCGTCGAGCGCGGTCGCAAAACCCGTCCCCAGATCAAGCTCGGCATTTGCGGCGAGCACGGTGGCGACCCCGCCTCCGTAAAATTCTGCCACAAACTCGGCTTGAACTACGTGAGCTGCTCCCCATTCCGCGTCCCCGTAGCCCGCCTCGCCGCCGCCCAAGCCGCCCTCGCCTAAAACCTTCCATAGCCGCTGTCCATCGCGCCAGCGTTGTGGCCCTGAGCCCGTCGAAGAGGTCCGCCTGGGCTTGCGCGCCGTGGTCCGCGTTACGCCCGTTCTTTCGAACCTCTGCCTTTGTGTTCTTTGAGCTCTTTGTGGTTAAAATCCATGATCGAACCGCAGAGAACACACATAGAACGCGAAGGGAGCCCCATGCTCCCATGGGTCCTATGGATTCATGGGACCTTCTGCGTCGCCTCCGTCCTCCTCGCCGGCTCC
The DNA here is from genome assembly GCA_049521415.1 of Chthoniobacteraceae bacterium. Taxonomy (GTDB): domain Bacteria; phylum Verrucomicrobiota; class Verrucomicrobiia; order Chthoniobacterales; family Chthoniobacteraceae; genus DATAXI01. The sequence goes on along the minus strand of JBEKOV010000005.1, from coordinate 8,834 downwards.
ACATGCACCAGCACATCCGCCACCTCCGGCACCGCTTGCCGCACCGCATCCTTCACACTGTGCGCGATCCCATGCCCCGCCGCCACAGTCATGCTCCCATCCACCTTCACATGCAGGTCCACGTAATACTCCAGCCCCATCTTCCGGATACGGCACTGCTCCGTCTCCGCCACCCCATCCACCTCGCTCGACGCAGTCCGCACCCGTTGCTCAAAATCCTTCGGCGGCGCCGTATCCATCAGGTCCGATAGCGCCGGCCAAAAAATCCGCGACCCATTGTAAGCGATGATCGCGCACGCAAACAGCGCCGCCCAATTATCCGCCCTCCCATACCCTTTCCCTCCCACCAACGCGATGGAGATCCCCCCGAATGCCGCAATCGACGTAATCGCATCCGTCCGATGATGCACCGCATCCGCCTGCATCGCCGTGCTATGGATCTCCCGTGCCAGCCGCAACACCCGCCGCGAGTGAATCTCCTTCACAATAATAACGACAACCAGCACCACCAGCGTATACGGCGCCGGCGCCGCCCGCGGCGCGCGAAGCGCCAGCACACTCTCCACCGCCAGCCCCGCTGCCGCTCCCAGGATCATCACCGACCCCAGCACAGCCGCGAGCGGCTCCGCCTTCCCGTGCCCGTACGGGTGAGTTGCATCCGGCGGACGCGCCGCATATTTCAGTCCGCCCCAGATGAGGATCGACGACACAATATCCAGCATCGACTCGACGCCATCCGCGATCAGCGCATACGAATGTCCGATCAGCCCCGCCCCGATCTTTGCCACGCACAGCACGGCATTCAGCCCCATGCCCACCATGGCAAGGTGCGCGCCGGACTCGAGTTGGCTGCGAATTGAACGCATGATTGTCTCCGCGACTCCCGCCAGTTAAGACAGTTGAGCGCTGCTGCCCATGAAAAAATCCAAGTCACTCGTATTCGAGGAGTTTGGCCCGCCGGAGAAGGTCCTCCGCATCGTCGAGGAACACGTGCCTCCCCCTCGCGCCGGCGAGATCCTCATCTGCGTCGAAGCCTCGCCCATTAACCCCGCCGATCTCAATATCATCGAGGGCAAATACCCCAAGCGCCCCGAACTCCCATCCGTCGCCGGCATGGAAGGCGCAGGCGTCATCGTAGCCGTCGGCCCAGAGGTCACCGACTTCAACGTCGGCGACCGCGTCCTCGTTCCGCATGGCCAGGGCGCCTGGCGCGAGTACGTCACCGCCCCCGCCTCCGGCGCATGGCCCATCCCCGTGGGTATCCCCGCCTTTCAGGCCGCGATGCTGAAAATCAATCCGCCCACCGCATGGCGCATGCTCCACGATTTCGTCAAGCTCCAGCCCGGCGACTGGGTCCTGCAAAACGCCGCCAACTCCGGCGTCGGACGCGCCGTCATCGTCATGGCAAAATCAATGGGCGTCCACACCGTAAACGTCGTCCGCCGCCCCGAGCTGATCCCCGAACTCCGTACCCTCGGCGCCGACGCCGTATTCGTCGAGTCCGATCAATTGCTCAACCAGATCGGCGAACTCGTCCCCATGGGCCGCGCCCGCCTCGCATTCAATTGCGTTGGCGGCGAAAGCGCCCTCCACCTCGCCAACGCCCTCTCGCGCCAGGGCGTCCTCGTCACCTACGGCGCAATGGGCCGCCAGCCCATACGCATCCCAAATGGCCTCCTTATTTTCAAAAATCTCGTCTGGACCGGCTTCTGGATCACCGCTTGGTACAAACACGCCACCGACGACCAGATCTGCGAAATGTTCGACGGCATCCTCCCCCTCCTCGCCACCGGCGCCTTGAATGTCCCCATCGCCGCCACCTACCCCCTCGACCAATTCCAGGAAGCCCTGAAACACGCCACAACCGAGAGCAGGGCAGGGAAGATCCTCTTCGCAAACAGCTAAAGCATTTCAAAAATTCTATAGCCGCGTCCATGCGCGCGCCAGCGTTGTAGCCATGGGCCGGTGGCCCATGCGGGCTTACGCTTCGTGGTCCGATTGACCCATTCCCTCGCCTCCCAAATGGCCACAGTTCAATTTAAATCGCATCTAACCGCATCCATTCGCGCGCCGGCGTTGTAGCCTGCCGAAGGTGCCGCAGGCCCTGAGCCCGTCGAAGGGGTCCAATATTGGGGCAGATGCCCCATTGACGCCAACTATCGTTCCAACCTGGCTACGCTACCTATGGGACAGTTAGATTTACCGCTCCATAGGTGAAGGTGATTGATTCTGACGGCCTTTCATCAGCCACAGCGTCCACACCATCGACCACCGAGGTGATTGTGCATGTGGTAAAGGTGTACGTTAGAATGACCTTGCCCTTGTCCACGTAATAGAGGGTCACAGTGGGGTAAGTCGTAGGCGATCCCGCCAGTGCAACTGAATAGAATCCAGGCGATGCCTGATCTACAGACTTCGTGATTGTAATGCTCTTCTCGCCCGTGCTGCCGCCGCCCGCCCCCGCGCCCGTAACAGCGAAAGCGGTGACAGGGAAGTCCCCGGCGAAAGAACCCGTGGTGATACTTTCACTGGTGGTGCCGTCAATCTTCAGGTACGCATTGAACGCGCCGAAGGCGTGGCCGGTGAATCCGAAAAGACAGGCAATGCCGATGAAAGCAGCCAGATATTTCGGAAGGGCGGTGATCGTTGAGCGGATATTCATGAGGGGGGCTCTCCTGGAGTTGTTTTGTTCGTTGAATGGGTAGGAAACAGGTACAAAGAAAATTCTACGTACTCTTACGGACGGAGTCAAGATTCGATTTCGATCCTTCCTGAAGGGCGCGGGAACCGCTAAAAATGGAAAAACCAAACAGAATACCGCGGCTAGGCGCGGGGGAAAATAGGCGCCAGACAACAAATCCTGAAAGATTTAGCCGCGCGTTAAGGGATTACGCGAACGGCCCGCCCGCCCCCCTCAATACCTCTTCCGCATATTACTCGGCAGAATCCCAAGCTCCGTCCGGTACTTCGCTACCGTGCGCCGCGCAATCGGAATCCCGCGCTTCGAAAGGATCTCCACAATCTCCTTATCCGAAAGCGGGCTATGACAATCCTCATCCTTCACCAGCCCCGCGATCGATTCCTTCACACTCGTATTGCTCATCGAGTTCCCCTCCGCCGTTTGATACCCCGGCGTGAAGAAATACTTCATCTCAAACACCCCCTGCGGCGTCGACATATATTTCCCCGAGATCGCCCGGCTCACCGTCGTCTCATGCACCCCCACCGCTTCCGCGATCTGCACCATCGTCATCGGCTTCAGCGCCGAACTGCCTAACTTCAGAAACTCCTTCTGCCGCTTCACAATCTCATGCGCGATGTTCGAGATCGTCTGCTGCCGCTGATGGATGCTCTTGATCAAAAACTTCCCGCTCCGAATTTTGTCCCGGATATAATCCTTTACCTCCGTATTGCTCCGGTCGTGCGCCATCAGGTCCTTGTAAGTATTCGAAATGCGCAAGTGCGGAATCTGGTCCCCGTTCAGCGTAATTTGATAATCCCCGTCCACCGGCTCCACGTTCACATCCGGCAGCACGTAATTATTCGGGTCCGGCGTAAAAATTTGCCCCGGCTTCGGATCCAGCGTCGCGATGAAATTCGCGCATCGCTGCACCTGCTCCACCGTCGTCCCCAGCCGCCGTGCGATCTCCGGAAACCGCCTCTTCCCCAGGTCCTCCAGGTGACGCTCCACAATCTTATACTCCAGCGCCCCTTCCTTCCCGATCCGCCGTAGCTGAATCAGCAGGCAATCCCGCAAATCCCGCGCCCCCACGCCAACCGGATGAAAAGTCTGGATGGTCATGAGCACCCGCTTCAGGTCCTCCGGCGCCAGCCCGCTGTTCTGCGCGATCTCCTCCGGCCCAGTCTGCAAAAATCCCAGGTCGTCGATATTCCCAATGATCAACTCCGCAATCTTCTGGTCCGCGCCCACCAGGTCGCCGCTATGCACCTGCTCCAGCAGATGCTGCTGCAGCGTCTCGGTCGATACGATCGAATCGAAGAAAAATTGCCGGCGCTCCTCGTCCTCCTGGCTCTTCGCAGAGTACGACGAATTCTGCGCCATGTAATCCCGCCACTCCTCGTCCAGCTTTGCCAGCCGCTCGAACTCCTCCTCGAATTCCTTGTCCGCCTCCTGCCGCTCCTCGATCGATGGCTCCGTGATTTCCTCTTCCACCACCGGGTTGGTCTGGATTTCCTGCTGGATCAGGTTCCGCAGTTCCAGCATCGGAGCCTGCAGGATCTGGAGGCTCTGCTGAAGCTGTGGCGCCAGGACCTGCTGCTGGGACAGCGACTGGACTTGTTGCATTCCGTGGGCCATAAAAACAAAAATTAGAGGGACGCGATACGGAACGCAAGCAAAAATCGCGCCACGCACTTTCTGGCGTGGAACATGCTTCACTTTTTTCCAGCCTTTGATTATGCGAAACCTCAAGCTCCTGGCCCTTTGCGCCCTTCTCGCCGCCGCCGTCAGCGCCCTTATCCCCGCTGGCGCGCAAACCGCGGATCCCGATGCCCAGGCTACCGCCCAGGCCATCCAAACCCTTCAGGATCAACAGAAAACGATTGCCGATAACCAGGCCACAATCGACCAGAAACTCGCCACCATCTCCGATGCGGTCCACCAGGCCCGCCTCTTCGCCGCCCGCGCGAGGTAAATTCCATGAAAAAAATCGCAATCCTGCCCCTGGCAATCCTTTTCCTCTCCGCCGGCGTTGTAAAATCCCAGGCGCCCCTCACCGGCACCGTCCTCGCGAATCTTCAGGACATGATCACCGCCAACAAGACCCTGATCGATAAGCAGCAAAAGACCCTCGATTCCCTCGATCAGATCAACCAGGACGCCCAGCAGTTAAAGATCTTCGCCAGCCGCGGCTAACCCGCGCAGCGCCCAATCCAGCCGAATCCCCGCGGCCCCGCTATCCCCTCAGCCCAGCAATCGCCCCCGTGACCTCTTCCAGAGTCACGTCCTTCGATACAAACGCCTCCCCCAGCCGCGGGCAGAGCACAAAGCGGATCGCCCCCTCCTCGAATTTCTTGTCCGCCTTCAGCGCGCACAGGATCGCCTCGTCCCCGATTCCCTCCGGCAGCCGCACCGGCAGGTGAAATTGCTCCAGCAGCGCGATAACCCGCTCCGCCTCCGCCGGGTCCAGCCCGGCCTTCGCCACAGAGAGCCGGCACGCCGCCACCAGCCCCAGGCTGATCGCCTCGCCGTGCAGCAGCCTCCCGTAACCCGCCGCCGCCTCGATCGCGTGCCCGATCGTATGCCCGAAATTCAGCAGCGCCCGTTCCCCGGTCCTCTCCTGCTCATCCGCCGCCACGATCCGCGCCTTGATCTCCACATTCCGCCGGATGATCTCCGCCAGATCCCCCCGCTCCAGCTTCGCAACCGCATCCAGCAATCCGCGGTCCCGGATCGCCCCGTGCTTGATCACCTCCGCGAATCCCTCGTTGAACTCCCGTTCCGGCAGCGTCGCCAGCGTATCGGTATCCGCGATCACCAGCCGCGGCTGATGAAACGCCCCGATCAGGTTCTTCCCGTTCCGCGCGTTCACCCCCGTCTTTCCCCCCACCGCGCTATCCACCTGCGCCACGATTGTCGTCGGCGCCTGCACATACGCCACGCCCCGGTAATAAATCGCCGCCACGAATCCCGCCAGGTCGCCGATCACACCCCCGCCCAGCGCCACCACCCACCCCTTCCGGTCTAGCCCCGCCTCGATCATCCGCTCGCAAATCCTCTCCGCCTCCTCCAGTGATTTCGCCCGCTCCCCCGCCGGCACCGTTATCTCCACCGGCAGAAAACCCGCCTCGCGCAAGCTCGCGCACACCCGCGCCCCGTACAGCGGCGCCACGTTGCTATCGGACACAACCGCGCAGCGCTTCCCCAATCCCAATTCCTTCGCCTCCGCCCCCAGCGACTCCAGCACTCCCGCCCCAATCTTCACGCAATAGCTGCGCGGCCCGAGGGAGACGGTCACCATCTGCGCGGAATCAGGGCGCGCGATTATTGCGCGGTGGGCTGCCAGAACTCGGATTGCCCCGACGTGTTCGCGTCGTAGTTCAGCGTGTTGAAATTCGTTTTCGTGATTGTGCTCACGTGGCCGTCCTCGAAGAGCACATTCATCAGCGTCTGGTTCCCCATCAGTCCGGGCACACTCCCCGGCGTCACCGATGTCATCGCCGCGCTGTTGCCCGCAAAAATCAGGTTCGATCCATTCGCCGTCACTTCCGGCCCCAGCAGGCAGAGTGCCGAGGGATAATGCCAGCTCGTCGCTGTCGTGATCGTCGAGTTCAGGATGTAACTGTTCATCCCGTAGCTGACATTCTGCGGTGCCGTGTTCGTGAATGAACGCGTATCAAACGGCGATTGGAACGTATGCCAGTCCGATACATAATTCGACGCGCTCCCCGGCCCCAGCGCAGCCGACCACGTTACCGTCCCCGGCCCCAGCGCAGCCGTAGTCGAGAACATCGTGTCGCTATTATCCCCCAGGTACGCCGTAAATCCGATCCCCAGTTGCCTTAGATTATTCGCATCCGCCGTCCCCTTCGCCCGTTCCTGCACCGTCCGATACACCGGCATCGCTATCGACGCCAGGATCGCGATGATTGCAATGACAACCAGAAGTTCAATGAGGGTGAAAGCGCGCTTTTGAGTATGCATTGGAGGAAAGGGGACCATCCACCATACATCCCCCCTCTCAAAAATCACGCCCCTTTTTGATAGCGCCCTCAATTTTCCCACCCCGCCAGCTTGCTCTGCAAATGCGGCGGCACATGCGCCTGGATGATCACTTCCTCCCCCTCGTACCGAATTTCCAGCACATGCCCCGCCCGGTGAATCTCCGCGATCAACGCCGATTCCCGCGCCGGCAGCCGGTACGTCGCCCGCAGCCGCCACGCCGCCAATTGCGCCTCCAGCTCGCTCAATATCTCCGGCAACCCGAGGCCCGTCTGCGCCGAGATCGCCACCGAGTTCGGCGTATGCCGCACCTGCGCCGCCGCCAGGTCCGGATTACTCACCGCGTCCATCTTGTTAAACACCGTCAGCATCTGCTTCCCGTCCGCATCCAGTTCCCGGATCACACTGTGTACCGCCAGGATTTGCTCCTGGAAATTCGGATGGCTCAAGTCCACCACGTGGATCAGCAGGTCCGCCTCGTGTACCTCCTCCAGCGTCGCCTTGAATGACTCGATCACCGTATGCGGCAGCTTCCGGATAAAACCCACCGTATCCGTCAGTAGCACCTTCTGATTATTCGGCAGCACAAATTGCCGCGTCGTCGGGTCCAGCGTCGCAAAGAGCTGATCCGCCGCCAGCACATCCGCCCCCGTCAATTTGTTCAGCAAAGTCGATTTCCCCGCATTCGTGTATCCCACCAGCGCCGCCACCGGCCAATGGCTCCGCCGCCGCCCCTCCCGCTGGATCGACCGATGCTTCCGCACATCCGTCAGGTCCCGCTCCAGCTTCGCGATTCGCTCCTGCACGCGCCGCCGGTCCACTTCAAGCTGCGTCTCACCCGGTCCCCGCGTGCCGATTCCCCCGCTCTGCCGCGAAAGGTGCGTCCACATCCCCGTCAGCCGCGGCAGCAGATATTGCAACTGCGCCAGTTCGATCTGCAATCGCCCCTCGCGCGACCGCGCCCGCTGCGCGAAAATATCCAGGATCAATTGCGTCCGATCCAGCACCTTCCGCGACGTCAGCTTCTCCAGGTTCCGCCCCTGAGCCGGCGACAGTTCATCGTCAAAAATCACCGACGTCACCTGGTCCCGCACGCATTGCGCAGCCACATGCTCCGCCTTCCCCTTGCCGATATAAAACGGCGCCGTCGGCTGCTCCAGCTTCTGCGTCACCGTCCCCACCACCTCCGCTCCCGCCGATGAAGCCAGCTCCGCCAGTTCCTCCAGCGATTCCTTCAATTCCCACTTGTCCGTGCCCTGCCGTTCGAGCCCAACCAGGATTGCCTTCTCCCTGCTCCGATTGACTTCCGTCTCAAACATCCTTGGGAAATTCTCCGCCCTCAACTCCGGCTACAATGCGCCGCACGATTTCGTCCGCTGTCTGGGAGTGGGGTGTGCTGGTCAAATTGATCGTGAAAAGGTTATTCTCACCCCGCAGCCACGTCAACTGCCGTTTCGCATACCGCCGCGTCCTCTGCCGGATCGCCGCCATGCACTCCTCCACGCTTATCTTCCCTTCCATGTGCGCCCGAATCTCCGCATACCCGATCGCCTGCCCCGCCGTCACCCCAACATCTCGGGCACTGCGCACCTCCTCAATCACCCCATCCGCAAACATCCGCCGCACCCGCACATCAATTCGCCGGTAAAGATCATCCCGATCCCGCTCCAGCACGATCCCGTGAATTGCCCCGGCCACCGATCCCGTCCCACCCCCCCAATCCTCCCGCAAAGAAGAAAACGGCTTCCCCGCAAGAATCGAAACCTCGATCGCCCTCACCAGCCGCCGTCGATTCTTCCGATCAATCCGCTCAAACCCCACCGGATCCAGCCCCGCATACTTCTCCTGCAACCCCGCCAAGCTCAGCCGCTCCAATTTTCCCCGCAATTCCGCGTTCTCCCCCGGCAGCTCCGCCAGCCCCCGCACCAGCGCTCGCACATAAAGCCCCGTCCCACCCACCACAATCGCCCGCTTCCCCCGCCCCTCAATCTCCCTCACGCGCGCCAGCGCCATCTCCCTGTAGCGCCCCACATCAAATTTCTCCGAGAGCGGAATCTCCCCAATCAAATGATGCCTTACCCGCCCCCTCAACTCTTTCCCCGGCTTAGCCGTAAGCAAATCCAGCCCCTCATAAACCTGAAAGGCATCCGCC